>DATJYF010000030.1:0-21382 GCA_035499715.1 Opitutaceae bacterium
GAGGACGTCCTGGAAATCTACCAGCAGGAGGGGTGCGACGGCGCCATCGTGCAGTTCGGCGGCCAGACACCGCTCAACCTCGCCACCGCCTTGAAGGCCAACGGCGTGAACATCATCGGCACCACGCCCGAATCGATCGAGATCGCCGAGGACCGGAAGCTCTTCGCCGCCATTTTAAACAAGCTCGGCCTCAAGCAGCCCGACAACCGCACCGCGCTCAGCGAAACCGAGGCGATCACGAGCGCCAACGAACTCGGCTACCCCGTGCTCATGCGCCCGTCCTTCGTGCTCGGCGGCCGCGGCATGTTCATTCTCTACAGTGAGGAGGAATTGAAGCGCGTCGTGCGCCAGGTCTTCGACGTCATGCCGGGCAAGCCGGTGCTGATCGACAAGTTTCTCGAGGACGCGATCGAGCTCGACGTCGACTGCCTCAGCGACGGCGCCACCTCGGTCATCGGCGGCATGCTCGAGCACATCGAGTTTGCCGGCGTGCATTCGGGCGACGCCGCCATGGTCATGCCGCCGCACACGCTGAGCAAGGCCATGCTGGCCACGGTGCGCGACGCGACCTACGCGCTGGCCCGGGAGCTGCGCGTCGTCGGCCTGATGAACGTGCAGTTCGCGATCAAGGACCGGCAGCTCTATGTGCTGGAGGTGAACCCGCGCGCCTCCCGCACCGTGCCGTTCGTGGCCAAGGCCATCGGCGTGCCCCTGGCCAAGTTGGCCGCGAAAGTGATGACCGGCAAAAAGCTCGCCGAGCTCGGCTTCACCCGCGAGCTCACGCCCCGGCACTGGTGCGTGAAGGAGGCGGTGTTCCCCTTCGTCCGTTTCCCCGGCGCCACCATCATGCTCGGTCCCGAGATGCGCTCGACCGGCGAAGTCATGGGCCTCGACGACGACCTCGGCATCGCCTTCGCCAAGGCCGAGGCCGCGGCCAAGCCCGGCCTGCCCACCGGCGGAAACGTTTTTCTTTCGGTCAAGGACGCCGACAAGCCGCGCGCGGTCGATCTCGCCCGCCAGCTCGAGGCGCTCGGCTTCACGATTTATTCCACCAGCGGCACGGCGGCGGCGCTCACGGCCAACGGCGTCAACGTCAAACGACTCGCCAAGGTCAGCGAAGGCCGCCCCACCGCCATCGACCTGATCAAGAACAGCCAGATCCAGATGGTCATCAACACGCCCGGCGGCATGATTCCGCGGCGCGACGAAAACCTGATCCGCTCCGCCTCCTACGCCCACAATGTCTGCATCATGACGACCATCACCGGCGCCTACGCCGCGCTCAACGGCATCAAGGCGCTGAAACAGCGCCGCGTCGGCGTGCGCCCGATCCAGCAATACCGCGGCAATGTTGCTTCCGCCTGACGGCATGGACACTCCCGCCACGCTCATCGCCCTCCTCCACGGCCCCGACCAGCCGGGATTGGTTGCGCGCGTGGCCGGCTGGATTTTCGAACACGGCGGCAACATCCTCCACGCCGACCAGCACCGCGACATGGAGGCGGGGGTGTTTTTCCAGCGCGTGGAATGGGTGCCGCAGGACGGCAAGCACGGGGCCGAGGCGGAAAAATTCCGCGCCTTCGCCGCCACGCTCGGCATGCGCGCGCACGTGGCTTCCTCCGATCACCGGCCGCGTGTGGCGATCTTCGTCTCCACCGCCGAGCATTGTTTCCACGATCTGGTGCTGCGCGGCCAGGCGGGCGAATTCAACTGCGAGTTCGCGCTGGTCGTGTCCAACCACGATGATCTGGCTGCGGCGGCGTGCGGCTACGGCCTGGCCTTCCATCACATTCCGGTCGAGGCGAAGACCAAGGCCGCCGCGGAAAAGCGCCAGATCGAGCTGCTCCGCCGGGAAAAGATCGAGCTGGTCGTCCTCGCCAGCTACATGCAGGTGCTGTCGGGCGACTTTCTCGACGCCTTCGGCCGGCCCGTGATCAACATCCACCATTCCTTCCTGCCCGCGTTCGCCGGCGGCCGGCCTTACCAGCAGGCGCACGAACGCGGCGTGAAATTGATCGGCGCCACCGCGCACTACGCCACGCGCGAACTCGACGACGGCCCCATCATCCAGCAGGACGTCGCGCGCGTGACGCACCGCCACAGCGTCGCCGACCTCGTGCGCAAGGGCCGCGACCTCGAAAAGATGGTCCTGGCCCAGGCGGTGCGCTGGCATCTCGAAAACCGCGTGCTCGTCTACGGCCGCAAGACCGTGGTCTTCGATTGAACGCCTGCGAAGGGCGGGTGGGCGCGGGTCCGGGGCGGATGACAAAAAGCCCGCCCCCCGGGATTGGAGGCGGGCGGGAAAAGCCAAACAGTCCAGCGGCGCTCAGAAGCCCGCGGTGATCGCGACCGAGAACCAGCCGTGATTGCGCGGCGTGCCGATCGGCGCCTTGTCGTTGCCGGCATAGTGACCGCCGAGCGTCAGCGTCGTGCTGGCGGCCAGCTTGTACGGCAGGCTGACGTCCGCGCCATAATAGTTGTAGGACTCGTGGACATGCGGCCCGCGCAGGTCCGGCGTCGCATCGTCAGCCGACGACGTGCCGACGTACACGCTGAAGTCGAGCTCCGTGCCGATGGCGGCCAGCGGCAGCGCATAGCCCAGCGAACCCTGGACGGTGTCGGCCTTCAGGATGAAGTCATGGTAATAAAACACGCTCGGAGAAAACCCCTCGATCGTGTAGGTGGCGCCGATGCCCGGCTCAAAAGAGTCCTTGGCGCCGTCGATGGCATTGGCCCGGGTCGTGGAGAATTCCGGATACCAGTAATAAGTCGCCACGCCCTGGATGGAGAGCTCCTTGGTCACGGCGTATTTGTAGCCACCGTAAATATCGATCTCGTTCTGCTGGCCGCCGGTGATCGGCTGACTGGTCCAGACCCCGAGATCGAAGTTGTTGGAGTCCACCTCCACGGACGGCTGAAACGCGTCCTTGGTGTTCTTGATGCCGCGGAAAACATATTCCGAGGTATAGCTGAAGCTCGTCGTGACCGAATAATCGAGCTTCGGCCCGCTGGGCTCGTCCGCGCGCACGCTTGCGCCGGCGAGAAGAGCCGCGATGATGATCGCAGGTTTTTTCATAGTAGTCTTTTTCCGATGTAGTTTGTAAGTCGCCCGGCCGGTGGGCCTGGCAGCATGGAGTTGCAGACAAAAGTCTTGCGCATCCATCCTTCTGCCCGTTGACCGAGTCAACCCAAACATGTTCCAAGAATCTTTGTATTTTAATGATAATGAATTTCTTTCGCAAAATAAAGCTTGTTGCCGGCGGGCTTGGCCTGAGCGGAGTCGCGCTCGGCGCCTTCGGCGCGCATGCATTGAATCCCGCGCTGACCGCGCGCGGCACGGTGGCGCTGTGGGAAAAGGCCGTGATCTATCATCTCGTCCACGCGGTCGCGGTCCTGGCGGCGGCGCTGGCTCCGTCCGCCCGGCCGTGGCTCGCGCGCGCCGCGGTCTGCTGGTCCCTCGGGGTCGTATGTTTTTCCGGCTCGCTCTACGCGCTCGCGCTCGGCGCGCCGGTGCGCTGGCTGTGGCCGGTCACGCCGGCCGGCGGGCTGCTTTTTCTGCTCGGCTGGAGCTTGGTCCTGGTTGACAGTCTGCGCCCGGATCCGCTGGAGAAAAACTGATCATGCATCTGCCCGAAGATCTGCGCGCAGCCCTCGCGGCCGTACGCCGCGTCGGCCGGCCGCGCCTCGTCGGCGGGTGCGTGCGCGACTGGCTGCTCGGCCTCGAGCCGAAGGATTTCGACGTTGAGGTCGCCGGCGCGAGTTTCGAGCAGCTGCAGGCCGCGCTCTCGCCCTTCGGCGCGACTGACATCGTCGGCCGCAGCTTCGGGGTGATCAAACTCCGCCTCGCCGGAGGCGAGATCGATTTCAGCCTGCCGCGGCGCGAGTCGAAAACCGGCGCCGGCCACCGCGGCTTCGTCATCACGCCCGACCCTTCGCTCAGCGACGCCGAGGCGGCGGCGCGGCGCGACTTCACCGTCAACGCCATCGCTTACGACCCGTTTGCCGGCGCGGTCCTCGATCCCCTCGGCGGGGAGGCCGACCTGCGCGCCAAAATCCTCCGTCACGCCGGCGCCGCCTTCGCCGATGATCCATTGCGCGTGCTGCGGGCCTTCCAGCTTGCCGCGCGCTTCGATTTTTCGCTCGCGCCTGAAACCGCCGCGCTCGGCCGCCGCATGACCGGCGCGTTCGCCGAGCTGCCCGCCGAACGGGTGTGGGGCGAATGGGAAAAATGGGCGGTGAAATCCCGGAAGCCCTCGCGCGGACTCGCCGTGCTCGAGGAAACGGACTGGCTGCGGCATTTTCCCGAGATCGCCGCCCTGCGCGGCACGCCGCAGGAGCCGGAGTGGCATCCCGAAGGCGACGTCTTCACCCACACGCAGCTCTGCGTCGACGCGCTCGCGCGCCTCTCCGAGTGGCAGACCTCCGACGCGCCCCGCCGCCGCTTTCTCATGCTCGCCGTGCTCGCACACGATTTCGGCAAGCCGGCCACGACCGAGCACGCGGAACGGCGCGGCCAGCTCCGCTGGATCAGTCCCGGCCACGAGGCGGCGGGCGGCCCGCTGGCGGAGGCCTTTCTCGCCCGCCTCGGCGCGCCGCACGGGGTCGTGGAATTCGTCCGGCCGCTCGTCGTGCACCACCTCGCGCACCAGCATGGCCGCACGAACTTCGCCGACGCCAGCGTGCGCCGGCTCGCGCGCCGGCTCGCGCCCGCGACGATCAACGACCTTTGCCTTGTCATGCTGGCCGATCACGATGGACGCCCGCCGCTGCGCCCGCCCGAGACGCTTGCCCGCATCGCGGAGCTGCAGCAACGCGCGCAGGCGCTTGCGCTCGAGTCCGCCGCCCCGCGGCCGATCGTCCTCGGCCGCCACCTCGTCGCCATCGGCCTTTCCCCCGGCCCGCGTTTCAAAAGGATCATCGAGGAATGCTTTGATGCGCAGCTTGACGGCGTCTTCACGGACGAAGCCGGCGGCCTGGCTTTTTTGAAAAACTATTTGCGCGAACATCCGGCAGAGATACCGTGAGCGGATCTTTTGTCGGAACCCTCGATTTTTGCGCGCCATGCCCGTCACCACACCCGCCGCCACCCGTCTCAGCCAGCTCGACCAGCTCAAGCAATTCACCAAGGTCGTCGCCGACACCGGCGATTTCGAGAGCATGAGGGAGTTTGCACCGCGGGATGCGACGACCAACCCGTCGCTCATCTTCAAGGCCTCCGGCCTGCCCGACTACGCGTGGCTGCTCGACAAGGCGTTCAAGGACGCCGGCTCCGGCGCCGCGATTGCACAGGTCATCGACCGTCTGCTCGTCGATTTCGGCCTCGAAATCCTTAAAATCGTGCCCGGCCGCGTGTCCACCGAGGTGGATGCGCGCCTTTCCTTCGACCACGACGGCACGCTGGCCAAGGCGCGCGAACTCATCGGCCTCTACGAAAAATCCGGCGTCACCCGCGAGCGCATCCTCATCAAAATCGCCTCGACCTGGGAGGGCATCAAGGCCGCCGAACAGCTCCAGCGCGAAGACATCCATTGCAACCTCACGCTGCTTTTCTCTTTTCCCCAGGCCGTGGCCTGCGCCGAGGCCGGCGTGCAGCTCATCTCGCCCTTCGTCGGCCGCATCCTCGACTGGCACAAGAAAAACACCGGCAAAAACTATTCCGCCGAGGAGGATCCCGGCGTCATCTCGGTCCGGAAAATCTACACTTACTACAAAAAATTCGGCTACCGGACCGAGGTCATGGGCGCCAGCTTCCGCAACAAAGACGAGGTTCTTGCCCTCGCCGGCTGCGACCTGCTCACCATCAGCCCGGCGCTGCTCGGCGAGCTCAAGGCCGGCACCGATCCGGTCATCCGCCATCTCGATCCGGACGCCGCCCGGACGAGCGACCTGGCCCGCGTCAGCTTCGACGAAAAAACCTTCCGCTTCGCGCTCAATGAGGACGCCATGGCGACCGAGAAGACCGCCGAGGGCATCCGCCTGTTCTCCGCCGACATCGTCAAACTCGAGCAGATCCTGGCCAAAAAACGCGGCTGAAAACCAGCCGGAGCGCGAAGATAAGATTGCACGCCGGCGCCTTCGCGCGTTTGCGTAGCTTATGCGCCGCGCCTTTCAGTGGGACCTCGCCCGCCAGGTCGAACGGCTGGATTTTTTGCTCAAATGGCTGCCGCGTTACGCCGATTGGGGCTACGAGGAGCTTTACCTGCACCTGGAGGACGCGGTCGAGTTTCCCAGCCTGCCCGGCGTCGCGCGCCGCGACGCCTATTCGCAAAAACAGTTCGCCCGGCTGGTCGAGGCCGCCACGCGCGCCGGCCTCCGTGTCGTGCCCATTGTCAACCTCCTCGGGCACACGCAATATCTCATCAAGACGCCGGTCCGGCGCGACCTCAACGAGCTGCGCGACGAACACGACCGTCCGCTCGATCACGGCCAGGTCTGCCCGCTGCATCCGCGCCTGCTCGAAGTCGCGGAAAAATTACTGCACGACATGGCGCCCTTCTGCACCGCCGGCCTGGTGCACGCGGGCCTCGATGAATCGTTTCACCTTGGCCGCTGTCCGCGCTGCCGCGCCGAAATCGGGCGCATCGGCCTGGCCGCGCATTTCGCCGGCCACGTCTCGCGCCTGCATGCCATCGCCGGCGGGCTTGGGCTGCGCCTGGGCCTGTGGGCCGACATGTTTTACTACATTCCCGAAGCCATCGCATCACTGCCGCGCGACGTCACCGCCTACGAGTGGTACTATTATCCCTTCGCGCACCGGCCGCGGGTCGAGCTGTTCAATTTCGCCGAGGCCGATCTTGCTTCGCGTTTCAGAAAGTGCGGCATCGAATTCTACGGCTGCCCGATGAACGGCGCGTTCCGCTGGGAGCCGCTCCCGGCGTTTCGCGAGCGGATGGAAAACATCCTGTCCTGGTGGCGTCACTGTCGCCGCACGGGCGCGGCGGGATTTCTCGTCACTTCCTGGGAGCCGGGCCGGCTCGCGATCGAACTCACGACCGCGATTGACGCCGCGGCCGCCGGCTTGTGGGCCGATCCGGAAATTCGCACGCCGGAAAAAATGCTCGAGTGCGGTTTTGCGCGCGTTTTCGGCCATGCCGGAAAATCCGCCGCACACGCCGCCCTGGCCGCGGACAAATTTCCCTTCAGCGGCTACGCGCGCTGGCAGATCAACGACCGCTGGGACGTGTTCGCGACGCGCGAACCGGTCGCCGGTCATGAGCGCGAGGCGCGGACGTTCCGCGCGCTGGCAAAAACGCCCGGCCTCCCGCCGGCCCCCGCCGCCAGCCTGCGTTTCCGCCATTATCTCGCCCAGCGCGACCTGTTCGTGCGCCATGCCGCGCAAGCGGTCTTCACCGCACGGCGCCATCTGGCCCGCGGAAAGCCGGCCAAAGCCGCCGCCGTGCTGGCGCAAAGCGAACGCGAGGCGAAACAATTTGCCGAAGCGTTAAAGCGGGGCCTCGCGGCTGCGCGCGTGATGTGGCGGCGGTCGCGCGACCGGCACGTGCGCGGCCCGAACGAAGACATGCTGCGCCGCGACGCGCGGCGCCTGCGGGCCTGGCGGGCCTGGCTGCGGCGTGCAAAAAAAAATCCGGTGCTGGTCCGCGGCGCCACGCCGGTCGGCGGGCCGTGGCAATTGCAGTTCACCCTGCACAATTTCGCCCCCGCCCTGCAAAAAATCGTGGTCGAGCAGCGGCGGAACGGTGCCTGGGAGGCATTGCACGGCCTCTTCACCATCGAATTCAAGGCCGCGGTGGCGCGGCCGCGCGCGGGCCTCGTCCGCGAAATTTCCGTGCCGGTCGATTCGCCCGGCACCGCGCTGCGCCTGGCAGTCCGCGGCGTCGGCCAGGTGGCGGTGAGCGAGATCGTCCTGACCGACGGAGTCGCCCGGCGGCGGCCGCGGGGGCCACGCGGGAAAATCATCCTCGGCCGGCCCGCGCCGCGCGCCGGTTTTCCGGCGATCGACTGGACGCACAACAACGGCGAGCTGATTCTGAATTTCGCCTGAGGCTCGCCGGTCAGAAATTCTTGTCGAGCGAGAGATAAAGCTCCCGGCCTTCCGAAGTGTAGATGGTGCCGGGATAACTGCTGAAGTCGTTGCCGCGGTCGATCGCCACCGGCGGATTGCGATCCAGCACATTGATCGAGCCGACGGATATTTTGCTGTCTTTCAGATATGGGCCAAACCGGCGGTCGAAGACGTAGCTGAGCTGCACATCCCAGGTCCAGCTCGATCCGACCCGGCGGGGATTGCCGTTCACGTCATAATCCTGGAAGCCGTCGAGAAAGTGTCCGGTGACGCTGGCTCCATAGCCATGATTTGTCCAACTTGCCGTCGTCGTCACCTTGCGGCGCAGGTAGGCGTCCTGGCCGGCGCCGTCCACCGAGGTGTCGACCTGTTCCTTGAGCGGCTGGCCGGGGAAGCTTGCCTGCTTGAAGGAATGGAGGAAGCCCATCAGGCCCGCGAAATCGAAACGCCCGACGCTCGTGACGCGCACGTAGCTGGCGGCGAGGTCCGCGCCCTCGGCGATCGAATCTCCGGCGTTGTGATAAACGCTGACGACCTCGTCGACATTGCCGGAGGAATCCACCAGCACGGTCTCGCCGGGGAGGTTGCCGGGGCCGTTGAAATTAAGGGACGAGCCGGCGCCAAAATTGGTGTTCCGATAATTGTTGAGCGTGTCCTGGTTGTTGACCAGCGCGGTGCCGTTGCGCTCGACCCGCCATAAATCCACACTGGTGGTGAAGCCCTGCAGCGGGGCGAACTGCGGCGACCAGACCATGCCGACATTGTAGGCGTTGCTGGTCTCGGGCTTAAGGCTGCTGTTGCCGACATCCTGGACCGGCACTTCCGCCAAGGTCTTGTTGTTGCGCGGATCGATCAAGGAGGGGAGGCTGAAGATGCCCCCGCTGTAGAGTTTGAACATGGACGGTTCCAGGAATCCCCGGCTGGCGCTGGCGCGAAGGCTGAAGCTGTCGTCAAACGGCCGGTAGAGCAGGCCGGCCTTGGGCACCGCCGTGTCATCGTGATTTGTGAGAAAGTCTTCATAGCGTCCGGCCAGATCGATCGACAAACTGTGGACGCCCGGGATGTGCTGGCCGGGACTGATGATGGGGATCCTCAGTTCGGCGTAAGCCGCCCAGACGTCGCGGTGGCGATCCACCGGCAGCTTCTGCACCTCGCCGATGACGTCGCCCGCCGCGGTTTCGGCATCCGGCGCCTGATCGAGCGTCTCCACGCGATAATCGAGACCCGCGGCCGCGCCGACGTCGCCGGCCGGCAGCTCAAACAAGTGGGTCGTGTCGACATTGAAAAAACCGTTGCCGACCGAGGAAAAATTCCGGTCATGCACGTGAATGGTGGCATATCGGACCACCGCGGCATTGGCCGGAATCGGGTTCACATAATAGCCAAAGGGATTGTACGGCGTGGTGGTGCCAATGTAATTCGGGCTGGCGGGATTGAAGATGGAATCATTCGCGTTGAGGATGCGGTTGAACCTGGACGCCGACACTTCTGTGTGATCGGTCCGCAGGTTGTTCTCATTATAGCGAATGCCCGCATCGAAATCGTATTTGTCGAGGAGGTCCTCGCCCCGGACGCCGGCCGTGCCCAAAAACGCCTCGGTGGTATCATCGAGGACGCGATTGCCGAATTCCTGCAACCGGTAGCTGGAAGTGCCGGAAATATCCTCGTTGAAAGGATTGAAGGGATTGAACGCTCCGGCCGCCGCCAGGCGCTGGGCGTGGCCGGCGGCGTCGATCATGGTGCCGGGACCCGGGAAGGTGCCGGCGGAAAAGGTCGTTCCGGCGGTTTTTACCGCCGCCAGCGAGCCGCTGGAATTGACGGCGAAGAGAAAAGGCGCCGCCGTGTTCGCGGGAATGACCAGCGGCGTGAGTCCGGGCACAAGAAAATTCAGCGTGGGCGCGGGCGCCGACTGGTTGACCGTCCGTGAAATCTGGTAATTGGCGTCGAAATATCCCTTGAGGTTGGGCGCGCCGGCCAGCTCATGATCGCCATTCAGTGTCGCGCCGTAGCGTTTCCAGTACGGCAGCGAGATCGCGCTCTGATTATAATCATAAACCGACTGCTTGTTGTTGCTATAAATATATTGATTGGCCGGCGTGGAACCGAAATTGGTCGACGGCGAAACCGCCAGGCCGGTGGGGTTGAGCGTATTCCCGCCGGCGGCGCCGGGTGTGATTCCGGGCGTGGCAAAAAAAATGTTGCTGGTGACGCCCGCCGGGCGCGCGCTGTTCAAGGGAAGCCCCACGGCCTGATCGTAGGCCGTGATCGTTATCTGGGCATTGATCGGACTGGAGCTCGTGCTCAGAAGCGGCGGCACCAGCGTGTACTCGCGGTCGGCATCGGCAATGGCGTTGCGCTTCTGATAATTGAACCCGACCAACAGGCTCCACTTGTCATTCGAGATTCCACTCAGCAGGTAACCGGTGACCTGTGACGCGTCCTTGTCCGTGGTGTTTTCATAGCTGAGATGGGCCACGGCGCCGTTTAGGTGGCGGCGAAGCACGATGTTGACCACGCCCGCCACCGCATCGGCGCCATAAATGGCCGAGGCGCCGTCGGTCGCCACCTCGAAGTGATCGATGATGCTCATCGGAATCGTATTGAGATCGGCAAAGGCCCGGTCGCCAAACTCGCCGACGGGAAAAGGCACCACGCGATGCCCGTCGACCAGGACGAGCGTGGCATCGGGACCGATGCCATGCAGGGAAATGCCGGTGGCGTCGCGGGTATAACCGGTGTCGTTGTTGGCGATGGGAATCGCGCCCTGGTTGAAGGCGACGAACTGCTGCAAAAGCTCGGCGGTGTTTTCCGAGGCCGTCTGTTCAATCGTCCGGCGCTCGATGATCGTGACCGGGGAAGAGCCGGCTTCGGCTGAGGTCTCGGTCGTCGGAATGTGCGAGCCGACGACGGTGAATTTTTCCAGTTTCACCACCTGCTCGTCGGCGGCCGGAGCGGTGCCCGACGGCTGGTCGGCCGCCCGGCTGAATAGAGCTGCGCCCATGCCCAGGAACAGGCCCAGCCCCTTCGTCAGCGAAGCCAGCGTCCGCAATTTCATTGCGGAATATTTTTCGGCACAATTGCTATGTTGTTTCGCTATAATTTTTCTCGTCCCGTCCTGCCTGTTCACCTTACGTAAAAAAAATCTGATAACACAAGCGTAATCATAAGATTACCAACCTTCGGCATCTAAGGGATAGACCCCATTTATAATTTCCTCCGATTATAGAGAAAGCCGGCCGCATCCGAACAGACCGGCCACGCGGGATGATAATATAAATTCGGGGCGGCGCGGTTGCAGCATGCCAGGTTTCATGCGCACCAGCCGAGCGAACGCGAGTTGCATCTTGATCAAATCCTGGTGGACTCACTGGCGTCATTTGCATGAAGGAAATCTCCGCCATTCTCGATCGCCTGGCTTCCGTTTCCGGTCCGTCCGCGCTTGCCACGCTGGTGCGAGTTGAAGGCTCGTCGTACCGGCGGCCCGGCGCGCGCCTGCTCATCACCGCCGACGGCGCGCGCACCGGCTCGATCAGCGGAGGATGTCTCGAGGAAGACGTCGCCGAACACGCTCAAGCGGTGCTGGCGGGCGGGAAGACGTCGGTCATCGTCTACGATACGACGACGGAAAACGACCGGGCGTGGGGCGTGGGTCTGGGCTGCCACGGCGTGGTGCGCGTGCTGGTCGAAAAGCTCCCGCCGGCGCCGGCTTGGGCCGCCGCCCTCAGGGAAAACATTCGCCGCCGGACATCCACCGACCTCGCCGTGGTCTGGGAAGCCGACGATCCCGCGCTTCTCGGGACGCGCCTCGAGCGCGACATCCCCGCCCGGCCCGGATCCCGCGTGCAGATTTTCCATGAAACCGTCCAGCCGCCGGTGCCGCTCGTCATCGGCGGCGCGGGCGATGACGCCCGGCCGCTGGTCCGTTTGGCCAAGGAACTCGGCTGGCACGTGACCGTGGCGGATCCGCGGCCGGCCTTTGCGACGGCGGAGCGTTTTCCCGGGGCCGATGCGGTGGTCGTGGCACGCCCGGAGGAAATCGCCGCCCGCGTTCCGCTCGATGCGCGCACGATGGCCGTGGTGATGACGCATCATTACCGCCATGACGTGCCGTTGCTGCGGACGCTGCTGCCGCTGCCCCTCGCCTATCTCGGGCTGCTCGGCCCCAAGAAGCGCTCCGAAAAAATCCTCGCCGACCTCGCGGCCGAAGGCTGCGCCATCACGCCGGCCCAGCGCGCGCGGCTGCACGCGCCCGTGGGCCTCGATCTCGGCGGCGACACGCCCGAAGCCGTCGCCCTCGCCATCCTCGGTGAGATGCAGGCGGTGCTCTCCGGCCGGGACGCGCGGCCGTTGCGCGAACGGGTCCGCCCGATCCATGAGTAAGGCGCCCTTTCGTTTCGGTTGCGTGCTGCTTGCCGCCGGCGCTTCCACCCGCATGGGCCGGCCGAAGCAGCTTCTGCCGGCCGGCGGCCGGCCGCTGGTGGCGCACGCGGCCGAAGCCGTGCTGGCCTCGCCCGCCTGGCCGGTCGTCGTCGTGCTCGGCGCGCAGGCGGAAAAGATCCGCCCCGCGCTCGTCCGCCTGCCGGTGCTGATCGCGGAAAATCCGGAGTGGGCCGAAGGCCTCGGCTCGTCCATTCGCGCCGGCATGGCCGCCCTGAAAAATTTCTGGCGCACGCTGGACGCCGTGCTGGTCGCACTGGCCGACCAGCCCGCCCTTTCGGCCGAGGCGGTCGCCCGTCTGGTCGCGGCGCACCATGCCACGGGCCGCAGCCTTGTGGCCGCGCGCTATGCCGGGCGCCTCGGCGCGCCGGCCTTGTTCGTGCGCGAACATTTTCCCGCGCTGCAGCAACTGCGGGGCGATCAGGGCGCCCGGGCGCTTCTCGATGCCGACCCCGACCGGGTCGCCGCCGTCGACCTGCCCGAATTCGCGTTCGATGTCGACACCCCCGCCGATTACGAAAAATTACGCCTGAACAACGCCGCCTTGAGCCCGCGCGCGGCTTCCAGCGCCAAGCCCGCGTCGGACGCCCGAACGGTGAAGTGACCCCTCTTGCGTCCGGGTTGCGGCTCGCGCCCGCCGTAGAGGTGCAATTTGGCGCGCGGCTCGCGCAAAATCGCCGACCAATCCGGATCACCCGCACCGCGCCAGGCCTCGCCGGGAAGGTGCACCGTCACCGTGGGCTCGCGCACGCCCGCCGGGCCGAGCGGCAGGCCGCACACGGCGCGCACGTGCTGCTCGAACTGGCTCGTTTCGCCGCTGTCGAGCGACCAGCAGCCGCTGGGGTGCGGCCGCGGCGCGAATTCGTTGACCAGCAGTTCTCCGCGATCGGTGAGGAAAAACTCCACCGCGAGCAGGCCGACCGCGCCGAGCTTCTCCGCCAGCTCGCGCGCGAGATGCTGCGCCTCGGCGGTGGCGGCCGCGCTCACGCGCGCCGGCACGATGGAAAAATCCAGGACGCCCCGGGCATGGATGTTTTCCGTGACGGGAAACATCCGCGTCTCGCCGGCTTCGGAGCGCGCGATCATGACGGACAGCTCGGCCGCGAAATCGATCCAGCGCTCGACCAGGCAGCGCCGGCCGCGGAAAACCGCCGCGGCCTGCTCGAGCTCGGCGCCGTCCGCGATTCTCATCTGCCCGCCGCCGTCGGAGCTGAAATCCGCCGTCTTGACCACGCAAGGCCGGCCGACGCGCGCGACCGCCGCAGCCACGTCGCCATCCAGCGCCTCGGCGCACGCCGCCTGGGAAAATTGGTTTTGGCGCAGCCAGTGTTTCTGGCGCTGGCGGCTCTGGCCGAGGCGGAGCACGTCCGGCGAGGGATGCAGCCGTGCGGCTTCCGCCAGCGCGCACAGCGACTCGGCCGGCACATCCTCGGATTCGCAGGTCACGACCGCGCATTCCCCGGCAAACGCCCGCAACGCGGCAAGGTTGTCCGGCGAAGCGCCGGCGCCGGAGGGAAAAACGCGCACGCGGTAGCCGAGAGTCTCCGCGGCCTGCGCCACCATCCGCCCGAGCGGCCCGTCGCCAAGGACGCCAAAAATCTGGCCGGGGAGGATCATGAGGAAGTCCTGAGGCCGGCGCCCGGGGCCGGACTGGCGCGGGGTTCAAGGCAGCTTGGCCGCCATGACTTTTTCGGTCTGACTGGCGCGAAAAGCGTCGAGCACTTTTTTGACTTTCTCATCGCCGAGCGCGAGGATGGCGGCGGCGAAGAGCGCGGCGTTGACGGCGCCGGGTTTGCCGATGGCGAACGTCGCGACCGGCACGCCGCCCGGCATCTGCACCATCGAAAGCAGCGAATCGAGCCCTTTGAGGGACGCCGATTCCATCGGCACGCCCAGCACGGGCAGCGGCGTGAGCGCCGCGGCCACGCCGGCGAGGTGCGCCGCGCCGCCGGCGGCGGCGATGATGACCTTGAGCCCGCGTTTCTCCGCGCCGCCGCACCATTCGAAAGCGAAGGCGGGCGTGCGGTGCGCGCTGATCACACGTTTTTCGTAAGTCAGGCCGAGCGCATCGAGGGTTTGCGCGCAATGCTGCATCGTTTCCCAGTCCGACGTGCTGCCCATGATGATGCCAATCGAAGGATTCGCCATGGCGGAAACCGAAACAAGAAGAGGCCGGGGCGCAAGACCAGAAGCTGGACGCGTTTCGCGGCCCGGACGGGGGGCAGGCGACGGCGGATCCTAGAGCTGGACCGGCAGGCCGATTTCGATGATCTGCGTGGGCAGAATCTGGTAATAGTCCCTCACCGACGTGGCATTGCGGCTGAGAAAGCCGTAAAATCTCTTCTCCCATTCCCACATGCGCGCGTTTCCACCCGTCATGATCATTTCCCGGTTGAAAAAGAAGGTGGTTTCCTGCGGCTTGATCGGCACGCCGGCAGCCTGGATTTTCGTCACGAGCATGCCGACGTCGGGCGATTCCATGTAGCCGAAACGGCCGATGGCGCGCCAGACGCCCTCGCCGAGGTCGGCGAGCGTGAGGCGCTCGGCCTCCGGCACCTGCGGCACCTCCTGGGTCGTGATGGTGAGCAGCACGACGGTTTTGTGCAGGGACTTGTTGGCCTTGAGATGATGGAGCAGCGCCAGGGGCGTGCCCTTCGGCGTGCCGGCCATGAAGACCGCGCTGCCGGGCACGCGCACGATCGACTTGCTCCGGGCGATGCTCGAAAGTTCCAGCTCGGTGATGGCGCCGCCGTAGACTTTTTCGAGGATCTCATTACGGCCGTTTTTCCAGGTGTGCATGACCGCGAGCACGCCGAGGGCCATGGCCAGCGGCAGCCAGCCGCCGTCGGCGACCTTGTGCAGGTTGGAGGCGAAAAACGCGAGGTCGACGATGAGAAAAGCGGCGCAGAGCGGCCCGGCCCGCCACCACGCCCAGCGCCAGCGGCGGCGGACGACGCGGTAGAAGGCGAAAGTCGTCACCGCCATCGTGCCGGTGACGGCGATGCCGTAAGCCGCGGCCAGATTGGCGCTGGAGCGGAAGCCGAGCACGACGGCCAGGCCGCCGATGGCGAGAAATTGATTCATCAGCGGCACGTAAATCTGTCCGGCGCGGTCGGGATTGGTGTAGGCGACGCGCAGACGCGGAAAAAAGCCGAGCTGGATGGCCTGCCGCGCCAGCGAATAGGTGCCCGAGATCAGCGCCTGGCTGGCGATCACCGCGGCCACGATGGAAAGGATGACCAGGCCCAGCCGGAGCGCGCCCGCGGGCGCGAGGCCGAAGAAGGGATCGAGGGCCGGGGCGTTTTCGTGCGTGAGCATGAGCGCACCCTGGCCGAAGTAATTGAGCAGCAGGCCGGGGCAGGCCACGCCAAACCAGGCCCAGCCGATGGCATGCCGGCCGAAATGGCCGAGGTCGGCATAGAGCGCCTCCGCGCCGGTGATGGCCAGCACGACCGCGCCGAGCAGTTCCGAGACCATCAAATAATCCGGATGGGCAAAAAGCAGCGCGAGCCCGTAGCGGGGGTCGAGCGCGCGCAGCACGCCGGGCGCGAGGACGATCTGGCGTGCGCCCAGCACGCCCAGCGTCACGAACCACACCAGCATGATCGGGCCGAAGACGCTGCCGATGGCCTTGGTGCCCTTGTACTGGAACCAGAACAGCATCGCGAGAATCGCGCAGGCGATGAGAACGATGGCATTGGTTTCGATTTTGGGGTCGAAGCTGGTGAAACCCTCCGCTGCGCCGAGCACGGAAATGGCCGGGGTGATGACCCCGTCGCCGAACAAAAGCGCCGCGCCGGCCAGAATAATGATCGTCACCAGGCTGATGCCGCGGCGACCGGTCTTTTCCTGGTCGCCGGAGCAAAGCGCGAGCAAAGCGAAAATGCCGCCCTCGCCGCGATTGTCCGCCCGCGTGACGTAGAGCATGTACTTGAAGCTCACGACAAACGTCAGCGACCAGAACATGAGCGAGAGCACGCCCAGGATGCCGGCCGCGTACTCGACCGGCGGCAGGTGCCGGAGGCACTCCCGCATGGTGTAGAGCGGGCTGGTGCCGATGTCGCCGAAGACTACGCCGAGCGCTCCCAGCGCGAGGCCAAGGCGAAGGGACGTGCGCGCAGGGGGGCTCGAGGACTCATGCATGGGCTTGAGACCACATCTACAACTTACAGCAGCATAAATGCCAGCGCGATGATGAGCGTCGGGACGAGCGCGGCGACAAACAGCCAGAGAGCGGAGACGCCGTCGGGGAAAAATTTCTGGAGGATGGCCTGGCCGGCCGGGTTGGGTGCGTTGGCAATGACGGTGAGGCCGCCGCCGGTGACGGCGCCAGCCACGACCGCGTGCTTCAGCGCATCGGTGAATCCGGGCGCAAGCGTGGCGAGGTAGGTGATGGCGGCGTTGTCGTTGAAGCTGGTCAGGATCGTCGCGCTGATGAAGAGCGGAACGCGGCCGAGGCTTTTCAGCACCGGCTCGATCCACCAGGCCTGCAGCCCGCCGTGCACGACCAGGCCGGCGAGGAAAAATCCGACGAGCAGCGGCGGCCGGAGATCGAGCTTTTTCTGGTAGTGAGCCGTGGCCTGGGCGAAGGCGAGGAAGAAGAGAAACGCCCCGATGAAGAGCGGCGCGCTGTGTGAGACCAGCACGACAAAGCCGATGAAGGCGATCTGCGCCGCGATCAGCCAGAGCGGGATGTAGGCGCCGCCGCCCTGGGTCTGGAAGCGTCCGATTTCCATCCGTGCCTTTTCCAGCGCGGCCAGCTCCTTTCGAAACACCGCGTAATACAGGAGGGTTGAGGCGATGATGCCGGTTGTCGCCTTCCAGCCAAAATGCGCAAAAATATAGGCCGAACTCCAGTGCCACGGCCCCGCCGCCATGAGCAGGGGCGGCGCGGCAAAGTTGGTCAGCGTGCCGCCGACCGAGACGTTGACGAAAAGCAGGCCGATGGTGGCGTAGCTGAGGCGCAACGACGGTTTATAGTGATAAAACTGCCGGGCCAGCATTAGGGCCGAAATCGTCATGGCGCCGGGCTCGGTGATGAGCGAGCTCAGCAACGGCCCGATGATGAGAATGGAAAGCCACGTCGCCGCGATGGTGTTGCCGCCGAGCGTGGCGAAAAGGTAAAGTCCGCGCTCGGCAAACCGCAGAATCGGCCGGGTCGAGGCCAGCGCCATGATCACCACCACGAACAGCGGCTCGGTGAAATCCACCTTGTGCCCGACATATTCCACCGCCGCGCCCCATCCTTTGTGCAGGGCGATGGCGATCATCAGGACCACCGCCCAGGCGCCGAAAACCGCCTCCACTTCGCCGAGCAAATGGAGGATCTGTCCCCCAAAGCTGACCTCGTTGATTTCGTCGCCCTCGTCGTCCACCATGACCGTCCGGCTGCCGGACGCAGCCGCATGCTTGGCCTCCACCGCATGCGCCCAGTGCCGGATCTTGAAGGTCAGAAACGTGTGCAGGATCGCCAGGGCAAAGATGACGGTGAAGACGAGGTTGAAAGGATCGGCGTGAATCCGGTCCGCCAGGGTCTGCGCCAAACTGGCGTGATTGATCGGCGGGTAGCTGCCCAACGGCAGCGGAACGGAGTCCGCTCCGTCCGGGCCTGACTCGGCGGCGCGGGCGCAAAGCGGCAAAAATATCGCCGGCCCCAGCAGGGCGGCGCGACGGGCAAGAGAGCGGAAGGTCACGTGGGAAAAAAATTCAAGGCGATGGCGGCGGCACGGAGTAAAAAATTGCCGGCGGCTGCGCGGTTCGAGCGCAACCTCCGGCTCAATCGCCGCCCAAGTGCAGCTAGGCCCGGCTCGCCTTGCGCTGGACCATCAGTTTCTGGAAGAGCGTCCAACCGTATCCGGCGATCAGGCCGCCCGAAACCAGCCATTGGGTGCCGGCCGTAAAAAGGAGCGGGCAAAAAAACTGGATCGCCGCCAGCACGATCAAAAGGCCGGCCACGCGCTTGCCGGAGCCGGGCATGACGGACCAGCCGTCCTTGAATTTGCCTTCCTGCTGGCGTTTTTCGTAACGACGCTGGGCCGCGGCTTGAACCGCGCCGAATCCGAGACCGATGACGCCGCCGGCGAGAAGCGCCACGGATGACCGCAGAATTTCGATGAGATGAATTTCCATGAGGGGTGAGAATTTGAAGGTTTGGTTTCGGAAGGCTGCGCGAACGGTGAACGTGTCGCGCAGCCATTAAGCCGGGAACCAATCGAATTATTTGCCGACCGGTGTTTCGGCGGCCTTGTCCATGACCACGCCGGAGTAGCCGGGCGCGCCCATTTCGGGAATGTCGAGGCCTTCGATTTCGACCTCCAAGGGAACGCGGTTGCCCACGAGCGCCTCAGCGAACTTGTACACGATGATCGAGAGGATCGACAGCGTAACGAAGCAGGTGGTCACGCCAATCAGCTCGGCCCAGAACTGGCCCAGGCCGCCGCCGTAAAACAGACCCTTCACATTGCCCGCGACGCCGTTCCAGCCGTCGCCATAGGTGCCGTCGGCAAAAAGGCCGAGTGAGAGGCAGCCCCAGGCGCCGTTGACGCCGTGGACCGAGATCGCGCCCACGCAGTCGTCGATGCCGATTTTTTCGAAGAAGAAGACCGACTCGACGACCAGGACGCCGGCGACCAGGCCGAGGATGGAGGCGCCGCCCGCGCTGACGAAGGCGCAGGGACAGGTGATGGCCACGAGGCCGGCGAGCATGCCGTTGCACATCATCGACGGATCGGGCTTCTTGGTGCGCACCCACCACATCCAGAGTGTGGCGCCGAGCGCGCCGGTGGCCGAAGCCAGCATCGTATTGGTCGCCACGACCGCGATGCGCAGGTCGCTCGCGGCCAGCGAGGAGCCGGGATTGAAACCGAACCAGCCGAAGGCGAGGATGAAGGTGCCGAGCATGACGTAAGGAATGTTGTGCGGGATGATCGGATGAACGATCTTGCCGTTCGCATCGTACTTGCCGTGGCGCGGACCGATCAGCCAGCAGAAGATGAGCGCGATGACGCCGCCTTGCATGTGCACGACCGAGGAACCGGCGAAGTCGACATGGCCGTGGCCGATGCCCCAGTTGACGCCCATTTGGGAGAGCCAGCCGCCGCCCCAGACCCAGTTGCCAAACACCGGATACATGATGGTGCCGATGCAGCAGCCGTAGATCATGAAGGCGGAAAACTTCCATCGCTCGGCCGCGCCGCCAGTCGGGATCGTGGCCGTGGTGTCCATGAACACCATTTGGAAGAGGAAGAGGGCGAAGGCCGCGGTGTCATAGCCCGCGCCTTGGAGCAGGAAGCCTTTGTGGCCGAGGATGCCCCAGTCGTGGCCGAAAAGATGGACCGTCCATTCCGCGTTCAGACCGGAATAGCCGCCCATGGTGCCGATAGCGCCCACGCCGCCAAACATGAAGGCGAAGCCGCACAGGTAGAATCCAAGCATGCCCATGGGATAGATCATGAAATTCATCGCCATGGTGTGGCCGGCGTTTTTCGCCCGGCACAGGCCCGTCTCCACCAGCGCGAAGCCCGCCTGCATGAACATGACGAGGAAGCCGGTGACCAGCGTCCAGGTGAAGTTGATCGCCACACGGTTGTGGCCGACGGCGTCGGACAGCTTGACGGCAAGGGGCTCGACCTTGGTCTGCGCCACGTAGTCGTCGTAGGCCTTCTTGGCGTCGTTGTAGGCCTTGACCTTGTCCGGGTCTTTCTTGTCGTCGTCGCTCAGCTCAGCCGGCGCGCTGACTTGGAAGACACTCGTGCCGGCGGCCGCCTGGGCGTCGACCGACATGCCCGTGGCACTGCCATTGGCATCAGGCTGGCTGAGATCGCGCCCGTCCGCCAGCATTCGGGCGGGCAGCAGGACTGTGAACAGCGCGAGCGCAAACAGGGCGGCGCGCGACCATCGTGAGCTTAGGTATCTATTTATCATCGTTAGTGGAGTTGATTGCACCCGCGGAACGCAGTGCTTGGGTTATGTTTTCGAGCGTGGTAATGTTGCTTTTGGCGCCCCGGGGCAGGACGGCTGAGCCCGGCCTGGCCTAGGGTTGGGACATGAAAGCACGTTGGATGCCAATTATTATTTTCTTAATGCTTAGACTGATCCATTTGATGAACCTTTAATGGCCAGTCGTGGCATATAAGACGCTAACTTAGGAGGGGTTAGCACAAGGCAACTGCTCCTGTCTGACGCCGCCAAAATCGAATCGCCCCGCGGTTCGCCGCTGGTCGCGGAAGGCGTGGGCGGACGCCCCAACCCGCAACCCGATAACCATATGCCAGAAGCTTCCACCACCTCAACTCCCACGATGAAGCCCACGCTGGGCCTCACCGGTTTAACCGTCAATGCGATGGCCCTGATCGCGCCCGGCGCCTTCCTGTGGCTCACCTTCGAAGAACAGGCCCTTTACGGGGCCCCGGCAGCCGGGGCCGGCATGTGGTTCGGCTTCTTTCTCTCCCTGCTCTTGTGCTATGCCACGGCAATCAGTTACGCAGAATTGTCGAAGCTCTACCCCGGCGCCGGTTCGTCTTATTTCTATGCTGAGCAGGCCTTCCTCTCCAAGACCCATGCCTATAAATTCGCCCGCGTGGCCAAGTTTTTCACCGGTTGGGCCAGCCATTTGTACTACTGGGTCTATCCCGGTCTCATGGTCGGGGTGACGGCGTTGATCATCGGCTATCTTTCCGGCATTCTCTTTCCGGACACCTTCAGCAGCAACTATAACAGCCCGCTGGAGATGTACCTGGTCTGCATCGTTTTTGCCTTGGGCGTGGCTTACATCGCCTATCGCGGGGTCAACGGCAGCACGATGGTCAATATCGCCATCAATGTCATCCAGATCACCGCGCTGGTGGTTTTCTCTCTCATCGCCATCGCCTATCGCGTGCAGCACCCGCAGGGCTCGACCGGTTATCATTTCTCCAACGGTGT
>DATJYF010000031.1:0-23084 GCA_035499715.1 Opitutaceae bacterium
GGCCGGCAACAGCGTGGGCGACCACATCGACTTCACCGTGCCGAACGTTCCGGCCGGCACCTACCAGCTGAAGATGGAATGGAAAGGCAACAACACCCGCGGCATCCTCCAGCTCTCGGTCGACGGCGCCAACCTCGGGCCCACGCTGGACCAGTACGCCTCGGGCCAGACCTATCCGACCACCACCTTCGGCAACGTGACCTTCGCCTCGGCCGGCAACCACGACGTGCGCCTGACCGTCACGGGCAAGAACTCCAAGTCCAGCTCCTACCAGCTCTCCGCCGACAAGTTCACCTTGGTCGGACAGTAAAAATTGACATGTTTTGCCTGCCCGCAAACGCGGAGCAGGGGCAAGGCGGACTTGGCTGGCCCAAGTCCGCCTTTAGCTTTTAATAGACTTGGAGACGCCGGGTCGATTACAATGAGGGTTCCATGAGAGTGACTATGCGCGACATTGCCGCCAAAGCCGGTGTGACGCATGCGACTGTTTCGCTGAGCTTGGCCAACAATCCCAGCATCCCGGTGTCCACGCGCAACCGGATCAAGGCGCTGGCCAAAGTCATGGGCTACCAGCCCAACCCCTATCTTTCGACGCTGATGCGGCTCCGCAGCCGGCGCCGGCCCCTGACCGAAAAGCCGGTGATCGCGCTGGTTTGCGCCTACGATCGGCCGGACGGCTGGCGGCGGGCCGGGCCGACCATCCGGCAGATGCGCGAAGGCGCCATCGAACGCGCCGCGCTGCGCGGCTACGAAGCACAGGAATTCTGGCTTCACCAAAACGGCATGTCCAACACCCGCTTCAGCGCCATGCTCCGCGCGCGGGGAATCGAAGGCTTGCTGATCGGGCCGCTGGCCAACAACGCCCAGCCGCCGGCCTTGAAATGGTCGGATTTTGCCGTCGTCTGGCTGAGCGTGCCGAGCCCGTCCTTGACCGTCACCACCGTTTCCAACGACTACTACCTCTCGAGCCTGCAGACGATCCGGGAATGCCGCCGGCTCGGCTACCGCCGGCCGGGCCTGGTGGTTTTGAAGTCCCAGCACGACCGCATGCAGGGCCGGTGGGAGGCGGCCTTCGTGCTGGAGCAACGCTTTCTCTCCGGCGTGGAGCCGACGCGCCTGCTGCTGGTGGAAGACGATTGGAAGGATTACGACTTTTTGCACGCCTGGCTGAAGAAGCATAAACCCGACGTGATCATCACCTCCATCGGCGAACGGGTTTTTTCGATCCTGCAGAAGAATGGCTGGCGCATTCCCGAGGACATCGGCGTGGCCAACCTCGCCTGCCCGGAGTACGGGGAGCGCATCAGCGGTTGTTACCAGAATGGAAAACTGGCCGGCGCCACCGCCATGGATGCGCTGATCAGCATGATCGAACGCAATGAAAAAGGGCTGCCCGAGCAATCGGTCACGCTCATGATTGAAAGCCGCTGGAATCCAGGCAAAACGTTGCGCGACATGACGCCTCCGCGGGCCGGCCGGGGGTGATTCGGCCGCTCCGCAAAGTTTTTGTTGCTTTCGACGGCCCCGGTCGTATTCAATCCGCCCCTTTTCCACTACGCCTGCCTCCCATCCGGGAGCGACCAGGGGGAACGAAAACCATGAATACTCACCTCACGCTCAACGTCACGCCCCGCGCCCAGACGGGCCGCAGCGCCTCGCGCCGCCTGCGCAAGGTCAACCGCATTCCCGCCATCCTTTACGGGAAGCACGCCAACCCGGAGAAACTCTCGGTCGAAGTGCCGGAGTTCGTCCGCCTGATCAAGTCCGTCGCCGGCCGCGCCGTCCTCATCGAGCTCCAGCGCCAGGACAAGCCGGATCGCGCTCTTTCTTTTCTCCAGGAGGTGCAGCGCGACCCGCTGACCGACCGCTATCTCCACGTCGACCTCCACGAGGTGAAGGCCGATGAAAAATTCGAGATCCGCGTCGCCGTGCGCGTCGTCGGCGAATCCTTCGGCGTGAAAAACCAGAGCGGCGTGCTCGAGACGCCGACCCAGCAGGTGCGCATCCGCTGCCTGCCGAAGGACCTTCCGCCCGTGATCGAGGTGGACGTCACCGAGCTGAAAATCGGCGACACCCTCCATGTCGGCGAACTCAAGGCCGTCGCTGGCGTCGAATTTCTGGACAACAAGAACCAGCCCGTCGTCTCCTGTGTCGAGCCCGTCGAGGAAATCGTCGCGGCCGTTGCCCAGGTGGCTGCGCCCGTCGAGGGTGCGGCTGCGGCTCCCGCTGCCGCCGGCGCCACTCCCGCCGCCGGCGATGCGAAGGCCGCGGCTCCCGCCGCCGGCGACGCCAAGGCCGGCGCCGCCCCGGCCAAAGGCGACGCGAAAGCCGCCGCCGCGCCCGCCAAGGGCGATGCCAAGGCCCCCGCCGCTCCCCCCGCCAAGAAATAATTCCCGCCGCCTCCGCCCGCGGCTTGACCCCCGCGGCGCGGGCGCGCGTTCTTTGAGTCATGTCCATCGCGCTGGTCGCCGGCCTCGGCAATCCGGGCCGCGAATACGAAAACACCCGCCACAATCTCGGGTTCTTCGTGCTCGACGCCTTCGCCCGCAAGCTCGGCCTCGTCTGGCAGCCGCAGCCGCAATTCGACGCCCTCGTCGCGCGTTGGGACAAGGCCCGCGGCGCCACCTGGCTCCTCGTCAAGCCGCAGACCTACGTGAATGAAAGCGGCCGCGCCATCGGCGCGCTGGCCCGTTTCCACAAGCTTGCGCCGCCCGCCGTCATCGCCGTCTACGACGATCTCACCATCGAGCTCGGCCGCATCAAGGTCACCGTCACCGGCAGCGACGGCGGCCACAACGGCGTCGCCAGCCTGCTGACCCATCTCGGCGACGGCTTCGCCCGCTACCGTCTCGGCATCGGCCCGAAGGCGCCCTCCCAGATCGACCTCAAGGACTTCGTCCTCGGAAAATTTTCCCCCGCAGAATCCATTCTCGTTGAAAACAACCTCAACCACTACCTGGCCGGCCTCGAGCTGCTCATTGACAGCGGCCCGGCGCAGGCCATGAATCAACTCAACCGCAGAGACAAAAATGACCCAGACCAAACGTAATTACCGCGCCACCTTCATCCTCGACAACCGCGGCAAGGAAGACTCCGTCGAGCAGATCATCGACAGCGTGAAGCAGGAGATCGCCGCCGTGCAGGGCGAAATCTCCGGCGTCGAGAACCTCGGCAAAAAGGACTTCGTGCGCGTCACCGACCGCAAGTTTCCCAACGGCATTTACGTTCAGGTCAGCTTCAGCGCGCCGGCCGACGGCCCCGCGCAGCTCCGCGAACGGCTCCGGCTCAACCAAAACGTCTACCGCACCTTCGTCGAGACGGTCTGAGCGCCGCCCCGGCGCGCTGCGCCTCTCCCATGGCTTACCTCAACAAAGTTTTCCTCATCGGAAACCTCACCCGCGATCCTGAACTGCGCGTCACGCCCAAGGGCACCGCCATCTGCCAGTTCGGCCTCGCCGTCAACCGCCAGTTCAAGGACGAATCCGGCCAGACGCGCGACGAAACCACCTTCGTCGACATCGAAGCCTGGGGCAAGCAGGGCGAGCTCGTCTCGAAATATCTGACCAAGGGCAGCCCGGCCATGGTCGAGGGCCGCCTCAAGCTCGACCAGTGGGAGGACAAGCAGTCCGGCCAGAAGCGCAGCAAGCTCAAGATCGTCCTCGACAACGTCCAGTTTCTCGGCCGCCCCGGCGGCGCGGGCGGTGCGGCCGCCGCGGCTCCGGAGGAGGGCGGCGAGCCGGCCTCGCCCGAACGCCATTCACCGCCGCCGCGCACCGGCGGTGCCAAGCCCGCCGCGCCGGCCGCCCCCGGCATCGACGAAGACGTGCCGTTTTAGCGGCACGATCGGTTTTGATCAGGCGGTTTTCCGCTGGCGGAAGCGCCGCGCCAGAACCAGCGCCCCGGCCAGCGCCCCGAGGAGCATGGCATTCGTTTCGAGTTCGGGGATCGGGGCAAAGACCACACCGCGCAGGACATTGCCGTAGCCCGCGGTTTCCAAGGTGCTGAACGATTCGCCATTCGCCTGGGCGAGGGTGGTGAACGCGAGGTCATCGGTGATCGCCACCAGCTTGTTCGGATCCGCGCCCTGGTCGGTCGCGCTGCTCACGGTGGAGGTCACGCCAAAGATGGTGACCGTGCCGTCGGCATTCACTTTGCCGGTGATGTTGCGCAGTCCGTCCGTCGCGGGATCCAGGCTGGTCGGATAAACCTCGCCGTCCGGACCGTTGGCCACGCCGTACTGCTGGCCGAGATTCAGTCCGGTCTGAAGCGTGTAATCGAGATGCCAGGTGCCGCCCACGAGGCTCCATTTTTGCAGGCCGGAATTCGGATCCTTGCCGTTGGTCAGGTCGGTCAGGGTGCCGTCGCCTTCATCGGCGACATAAAGCGTGTTGGCATTCGCGAACCAGAGGCCGAAGGGGTGGGAGACGCCGGAGGAGGCGCTGGCCAGCGTGGTGGAGAAGCCCGGCAGGATGCTGAACGCGGTGCTGGCGGCGGTGCCGGCGGTCGGCAGAGTTCCGGAGGTTCCAACCTGGTATACGGTGTTGATGCCGTTGCCGCCGCTGCCCTTGGTCACGTAGAGGGTGTTGTTGAAGACCGTCACGCCGCGGAAGTTGTTGTCCTTGCCGGACTTGTCCGCGGCGTCTCCGACCTGCGTGACTGAAAAGCCGTACTGGAAGCCGTTCTTGCTGCCCGGCGTGCCCTGCTGCTGCCCGACCACGGTGGTGTTGGCGCTGCCGCCCGGCGTGGTCATCTGCACGCCGGTGTTGTTGACGATGTTGGTCGGCTCCGTGCCCGAGCCGTTGCCGGCATTGCCCACCATGTAGTAATTGCCGTTGGCCAGGATGGCGGCGCGGCCGTTGTTGCCGCTGTAGGTGTTGACGGGCGTGACCTCGATGCTGCCGTTCGCATTGACCTGCGCCACGGCGCGCTGGAAGGTCGAGGCGACCGGATTGGTGGGGTCGACGTGGCCGGGCGTGTTGGAGTTCGAAACGTCGAGCGTGTTCGGCGCCGACACATAACCCATGAAGGTCACGGCGCTGCCGTCGGTCGAAAGATTCAACGCCAGCTCGGACTTCGAGGAGAAACTCGTGCTCAGGCTGATGCCCTCGCCGGCCAGGGCGCTGGTCACGTTGGTGCTGCTGACCAGAGTTCCGCCGGTGGTGAGCTGGTCGAGATAGATGGGCGAGGTCACCCCGAAGCTCGGATCCGGCGTTTCATTCTGCCAGACATTGGGGTAGCTTCCATTGGCGACGGCCGTGCCCCCGCCCGGCAGCGCCTGTCCGATCGTGACGGTGGACGCATTGCCAGTGTAGACGCTGCGGCTCACCAGCAGGTCGCCGGCATCAAACGCTTGCGCCAAAACCGGAGTCGCGGTGGCGGCGCACAAAGCCGCGCCTGCCAGCAGCAGGCGGGGCGATAAAGCAGAAAGGGCGGAAATTTTCGACGGGGTGAACGCGCGAGGGGCGAGGCGAAGCTTTATTTTCATGGGTTGGAAGCGACAAGAAGGCGGGTTGATTTTCGAAAGAAGGCCGTGAAATAAGCGGACGGAGTGTGCAAATCGGGTGCAAAATGCCGCGTCAACTGCCGATCCCGGCGTTGCCTCGATTTCACACGGGAGAGCCGGTTGTTGCCAGATTGTAGCCGTTTCGTAACGCGAGGGCGCCGGCCGCCCGCCGGCCCGGCATCCGTGCCGGGCTGGATGTGTATCAAAAAAATTGATACGACAGGCGGTGACGGAACAGCCGGCCCGCCGCCCGGACGCGCGCCGCCCGATCAGACGGCTTGGTTGGGCTCGGACGGCGAGTAGGAGGCGTAATAATCGCCGATGGAGAGGGGGTTGAGCGGGAAAACCGGCCGGCCCAGCCGCCGGGAGCTGACGCGCTCGAGCTCCATGGCCACGTAATAATTGTGGCGGACGAAGCGCAGAAAGTCCGCCCGGCTGAGGGCGAGGCAGAGCGTTTCCTCACGGGCGATCAGCGAGGCCGTGGCCACGCCGTTTTGCAGGAGGCTGATTTCGCCGAAGAAGCCGCCCCGGCGGATCCGGCCCACACGCTTGGAGCCGCGCATGGCCTGGACGCTGCCGTCATAAATGATGTAGAAGGCCTGGACATTGTCGCCTTCGTGCATGATCATCTCGCCCTCGGGATATTTGACGATTTGAGAGAGCTGTGCGAAGCGCGCCGTCGCCTGGCTGCCCCAATGCGAGCAGATTGGCAGACGCCGGAGAAAGGCCAGCTTGTGGGTGAGATTGTAGACGGTCTCGGCTCCGAGCTTCGTCCCGACCAGCCGTTCAAACTCGGCCGCGGGGAGCGCATAGGCGAAGAGCGGCGTCCGGCTCCGGACCTCCAGCTGCGGATTGTGCGGATCGACGATTTCCCTGGTTCCGAAAACGTCGCCTTCCGAGAGCTGAAAGGCGAAAGCCCGCCGGCCCGATTTCAGCCGGCGGTAGACCGCCGCCGAACCTGAGGCGATCAGCCCGATCTGATCGGACGGCTCATCGAAAGAAATGACGGTGCGCCAGGCTTTCACGGTCAGCGGCCGGAGCAAGGTGGAGAGTTCCGTCTGCGTATCCACGTCGAGGCGCCGCAGCAGGGTGCTGCGGGTGATGGCCTGCCGAAGATTGCCCTCGGTGTACGTCGGCTCGGCGCTGGCGTGCCAGCGCTGCCAGCGGCGCTGCCAGCGGCGGACAAAGTTGCGGACGGTCAGACGCATGGTCTGCCAGAACTGGTAGACGCACCAGGCCGCTGCGACCAGGATCACCGCTCCCGCCAGGTAGGGAATGCTCCGGCGCCAGTAGGCGGCGTCGGAGAGCGTCGCACGGAAGGAAAGGTTGAGAAAATTGAAGACAAAGCCCGCCCCGAGCAGCGCCCAGCCCACGCCGAGAACGAGCTCCATGGCCGTGGCGCGCCAGTCAAACTGCCGCCAGATGATTTGCAGCCGCCGCATCGGTTCATGGTTGAGCGAGAAGAGCAGGTGGTGATCGACGTCGAGGCGGGGACGGCGCCGCAACAGGGCCGACATCTGGCCAAACAGACCGTCGACCGGTCGCAGGCCGATAAAAAAGCCAAGGAGGGGAAAGAGCGCCCACGGTTTCTGGAGAAAAAGCGCGAGCCCGGCAATGGCCCCAAGCGGGGCGAGGAATCCGCACCAGGCGGCCATCTGGGTGGCCGGATCGGCCATGCAAATGTCGCGGACATCGAGCGCAAAGTGCGGAACGAGGGTCTGCCAGTGCAGCCGCGGCCGATAAACCTCGTTTCCGCTCGAGCGCAGGACCGAGGCCGTCACGGCGTAGCCTGCGCTCAGGCCCGCGCTCACGGCCAGCCATCCCGCAACGAAGTCCTGCCAGGTGAGCTGCCAGTGCGCCGCGTTGTAACCCGGGATTTGCCGGAAAAAGATCAGCCCGATGGCCGCGACCATGATGGCGATGGCAAACGTGAGCGTGAGATGGGTGGGAAGCGGCACGAACCAGCGGACGGCGTTGCGGCGGAAAGGCACGTTTTGCCCCTCGTGCAGGATGCCGGCGCGATGGGCCTTGAGAACGACCTCGTAAAACTCGTTGAGGGCAGGGCAGGTGCGTTCCTGGATCATCTTGCCCAGCACATCGGGCACCGAGACCGGCTCGTTGAATTCCTGGATGACCGCCCATTGCCGGGGGGTAACGGTCAAATAAGTCTGGGCCGGCACATTTTTGACCACGAAAGCGCCCTTGCAGCTGCGGCCAAAACGCAAATCCCGGTTCAACGACAACTTCTCGGCAGTGAGCAGCAGGGATTCATTCATCGGGACAAGAACGGATGAGCCGGCGGCCCTTTGCCTTGCTAACCAAGCATCGAGCGTACCGTTTCGAGGAGTTGCGTGCTTTCAAACGGCTTGGGCAGAAAGGAGAAGTTGGCCTCATCAGCGACCCATTGCGTGTCCTCGTTGATGTGGCCGCTGAGCAGGACAATCGCGAGATGGGAGGCCTGCTTCCGCAGTTGCTGGGCCAGGGTCAGGCCGTCCATTTCCGGCATGACCACATCGGCCAGGACCAGGCCGATTTCGTCCTTGTGGCGCTGCCATTCGGTCAGCGCCGCCATACCGGACTCGGCTTCATAAACCACATAGGCATTCTGGCGGAGAATGCCGGCCATGACGCTCCGGATCGCTACGGAGTCATCGACGACGAGGACGGCGCGGGAAGTATTCACTGGAAAAATAAAGTTGGCGGATAATGATGAGATGAATTTCGATCCCCTAACTAGACGGGCGGGGGAAAATGCATCAACGGAATTCGGGTTATATATATAAATTTTTTACTGCCAATAAGTTGCTTTGAAACAAAGCCCCCTGCTGGCCGGCTGCATTCGGCAGGATAAATACCGATTTTCAGGTCGGGGTCACGCATGAAATGAATCCGGCATTGACACGTCTCGCCGCGTGTGGGAATTGAACGGGCTCCGTTCGAATCCCGCGCATCTGCGCCGGGATGATTTGATGCCCGTAAATCTTCAACCTTTTTGAGCTTCCATGGCCCACAGTGAAATTCTTCTGCTTAAGCCCGTCGACGGCCTCGGCGGCGAAGGCGACCAAGTCAAGGTCCGCGCCGGCTACGCCCGGAATTTTCTGCTCCCGCACAAATTTGCCGTCCCGGTGACGCGGGCGAACCGCCGCCAGATCGAAGCGCTCAAACATCGCCGGGCCGCGCGCGAGGCGCAGGAGCTGGCCGGCGCGCAGGAGCTGGCCAAAAAACTTGAAAAGGCCTCGCTGGCTTTCGCCGTGAAGACCGGGGAAGGCGGCAAAATGTTCGGCGCCATCACGACCAACGACCTGCACGACAAGCTCGCCGCCGCCGGCTTCGCCGTGGAGAAAAAGCGCATCCACCTCTACACGCCGGTCAAAACGCTCGGCCAGCACACTGTCAAAATCAAGCTTCACGCCGACGTCACCGTCGATCTGGCCTTCGACGTGGTCTCGGAAAACCCGATCGAGCCGGTGGCGGCCGAGGAAGAGCCGGCCAAAAACGAAAAACCCGCCAAGACGGAAAAACGGACGCGCTCGGCCAAAAGCCCGAAGAGCGAAAAAGCCTGAGCCGCCGACATTTTTCCGGCGCTGACAAAACTCTGGCCGCGCACACCACGCGCGGCCTTTTGTTTTGGGAAAAACCTGCGAAGAACTTGAGAATAGCTTTTGCGAATAGTTTCTCGATGACTCTTGGTTGCTTTTTTCCCGCCCGCTTCTTGCCTTAGCCTCTTTCCGATGGTTGAAGACGTTTCCCTGCAATCCCGCCGGCCGCGCGTGGCCGGCGAAGCCGCCGCACCCATCGCCGGCCGCGCGCCCCCGCACAGCCCCGAGGCCGAGCAGTACCTGCTTTCCTGCTGCCTGCTCGACGGCTCCGACACCATCGCGCGCTGCCTCGAAGCCCGGCTTCCGCCGGCCGCGTTTTATTCCCCGGCCAACCGGATCGTTTACGAAAAGCTCTGCGAGATTTATCAAAAAAATCCGCCGGTCGAGCTCGCCGTGCTGGCCGAGGAATTGAAGAGCGCGCAGCAGCTCGAAGCCGTCGGCGGGTACGCCTACCTCACCCAGATCAGCGCCAGCATTCCGACCACGGCGCAGGCGGTGTATTTTCTGGAAAAAGTCCGCGAGCTGTACCTGCTGCGCGAACTGATCAAGGCGGCGACCGGCGCGGTCGAGCAATGCTTCAACTACCAGGGCGGGCTGGAGGAGTTCGTCGACAAGGTCGAACAGGAGATTTTCAGCGTCACGCAAGCGCGCATCAGCGACGCGGCCAAGCCGATGAAGGAGCCGACCCGCGAGGCCATGAACGTCATCACGAAAATGATGATGAAAAAAGGCGAGCTGACCGGCGTGCCCTCCGGCTTCACCGATCTCGACCGCTTGACCTGGGGCTTTCAGCGTCAGGAAATGATCGTGCTGGCCGCGCGCCCGTCCATCGGCAAGACCAGCCTGGCGCTCAATGTCGCCGAGACCGCCGCCCTGCCCAAGCGCGGCGAACCGGTGCCGACACTGATTTTCAGCCTGGAAATGAGCGCCCCGCAGCTCGCGCTGCGCATGCTCTGCGCCCGCGCCAGGGTCAACATGAAGCTGCTCCGCGACGGCCTGCTCTCGAAAAACGGCGAGGAGCAGTCGCAACTGCTGCATGCGGCGGACGAATTCTCCAAGGCCCCGCTCTTCATCGACGATTCCAGCCACCTCACGATCATGGAGCTGCGCGCCAAGGCCCGCCGCGTCCACGCCCGCCACAAGCTCGGGTTCATCATCGTCGACTACCTCCAGCTCCTCAACCCGAGCGATCCGAAGGTGCCGCGCGAGCAGCAGGTGGCCGAGGCTTCGCGCGGATTAAAAGCGCTGGCCAAGGAACTTGACCTGCCCGTGCTTGTATTAAGTCAGTTGAACCGCTCGTCTGAAAAGGAAAACCGCGTGCCCCGGCTGTCGGATTTGCGCGAATCCGGTTCAATCGAGCAAGACGCCGATGTTGTGCTCATGCTTGCCCGCCCGAAGGATGCCGACGAAACCTACCAGGTTGCCGCCGATTCGGCTGACTTAATCGTTGCCAAGCAGCGCAATGGGCCGGTAGGAGAACTGAAGCTCACCTTCAAAAGAGACATCACCCGCTTTGAAAACCATACTCCGTAACCCAGCGCGCGGGGCCGCGCAACTTTTGTTCGTATTCTGGCTTATGGCCGCCTGGGCATTGCGGGGGGAGGCGCAGACGCCGGGCGAGACGCCCGCTCCATCCTACAAGGTCGGGACCATCACGGTCAAATTTGTCGGCACCGCCAACGTCGACGAACAGGTCGTCCTCGCCAACATGCAGTTGCACGAGGGTGGTCCGCTCGACGAGACAATGATCGACCACGACATCCGTTCGCTCTACAAGACCGGCCTTTTTGAATACATCGAGGTCAAGCGCGAGATCCAGTCCGACGGCACGACCGTGAATCTGGTGGTGGAGATCACGCCGAAATACCGCGTGCTCGCGGTCCGGTATGAAGGCAACCAGAAGGTCAAAATCCGCACCCTCGGCAAGCAGGTCAAGACGGCGGACGGCGCGACGCTCGACGAGCGGCAGGTGAAGGAGGACTCGGAGAAAATTCACGACTACTACGAAAAGCACGGCTACAACCAGGCCACGGTGACCTATGACATTCAGCGCGACCGCACCACCGGCATGGGCACCGTCGTTTTCAAGATTCATGAGGGCAACAAGGTCCACATCTCCGACATCCGCTTCATCGGCAACGATCACATCTCCGCCCGGAAGCTCCGCGGCCAGATGGAAACCAGCCGCTGGCACTGGCTTTATTCCTGGATCACCGGCGGCGGACGCTTGAAGGCGGACCAGTTTGAAGACGACCTCGACAAGCTGCGCGATTATTACCGCGATCAGGGCTACCTCGACGTCGACATTCCCGAGGAGAAGGTGATTTATGACTACCCGGCGCCCGGGCGCCTGGTCGTGACCATCCAGGTCACCGAGGGCCGCCAGTATCACATCGGGACGATTTCATTCTCGGGCAATAAAATCTACTCGGACCGCATTCTCCGCCTCGCCCTGCGGCAGAAACCCGGCATGGTTTTCTCGCCTTCCAGACTCGACAAGGATGTCACCACGATGGAGGACTTCTATGGTCGCGACGGCTATCTCGAAACCAGGGTCCACCTCCAGCGCAAGCCCAACATCGCCACCGGCAACATCGACATCGAGTACCAGGTCGATGAAAGCGAGAAGTTCTACGTCGAATCGATCAAAATCGAAGGCAACACCAAGACCAAGAGCACGGTCATCCTGCGCGAGCTGCTGCTCGGCCCGGGCGATGTCTTCGACACCGTGCGGATGAAAATCAGCAAACAGCGCCTAGACAACACGCGCTTCTTCGATGACGTGAACGTCACGCCCGAATCCACCAACATTCCCCAGCGCCGCGACATGAAGATCGCGGTCAAGGAGGCCCGCACCGGCCAGGTCGAGTTCGGCGCCGGCTTCAACTCGCTCGAGAAGGCTTCCGTCTACGTCCAGCTTTCCCAATCGAACTTCGACATCACCAATCCGCATTCCTATTTTCAGGGCGCCGGGCAGAAGTTCCGCATCCGTCTCGAGGTGGGCACGGAGTTCAACGACGCCGTGATTTCCTTCGAAGAGCCCTGGCTTTTCCAGCGCCAGCTCGATTTTGGCATCGAGCTTTTCCGCACCAGTTCCGACTACCAGAGCTCCTTCTATGACGAGGTCGACCTGGGCCTTGAGGTTTATCTGCGCAAACGGCTCTTCGAACTCGTCGACGCCCAGCTTTCCTACACCTTCCAGGCCACGGAAATCAAAAATGTGACGCCCGACGCCTCGCCGATCATCCAGGAATTTGCCGGAACGACGAAGGAATCCAAGGTCGGCCTGCAGTTTGTGCGCGATACGCGCGACAAGATCATCAATACGACCAACGGCAACCGCATCGAGTTCGACACCACGCTGGCCACCGACGCGCTCGGCGGCAACATCAACTATTACGCGCTGGAATACCGCGGCGCGCAATTTTACCCGATCTTCGAGACGCAAAATCAGGTCATCAGCGTCATCCTGCGCGGCGGGGTGATTGAGAATTACGGCGACACGAAGCTGGTGCCATATTTTGACCGCTTTTTCCTCGGCGGGCCCTACACCCTGCGCGGATTTGAATATCGCGATGTCGGCCCGAAGGACCTCAACGACGAGCCCATCGGCGGCAAGTCCTATGGCCTGCTCAGTCTCGAATACGGCGTGGACATCGCCGGCCCTCTGCGCTTTGCGCTCTTTTACGACGCCGGCTATGTCAACAAGGGCGCGTTCGATTTCAGTCCGACTTCCTATAACGACGACTGGGGGCTGGGCTTGCGCTTGTTTGTCCTCGGTGCTCCCCTCAGCCTTGATTATGGCATCCCCATCCGGGGTGACACCACCAATCGCAAAGGCGGCCAGTTCAATTTTTCCTTTGGAACGCGTTTTTGATCCCACTAAACTCATCCTCTTATGAAAAAATATCTCCCCTTTTTGTTGGCGCTGGCGCTCATCAGCGCCGTCGCGACGCCTCTGGTCCACGCCCAGCCGGCGCTGAAGATCGCCGTCGTGGATATCGGCAAGGTTTATGACAATCATTACGAAAGAAAGGAAAAGGAGGCGGAACTGCAAAGCGACCAGCAGAAGGCCGAGGCCCAGCTGCAGGAGCTGAACAAGGAGGGCAACGACCTGGTCAGCCAGTACAAGGACTTGGTCGATCAATCCAAAAATCCCGCCCTCACCCACGAAGCCCAGGCCAAGGCGGACACCGACGCCAAGGCGAAGCTGGAGGAGATTCAGAAGAAGCAGAAAGACGTGGATGATTTCAAGGTCAACGTCCAGCGCGAGTTCCAGCAGCGCATCGAGAATTTCCGCAGCCTGCTCATCGATGAAATCACCCGCACCGCCGCGGACGTCGCCAAGCGTCACGGGGCCACGCTGGTGCTCGACAAGTCCGCCGTCTCGTTGTACCGCGCCAACATGGTCATCTATTCGGATCCCGCCTACGACATCACCGACGAAGTGATCAAGGAGGTGAACAAGGACCAGCCCCAGGCCACGCCTGCGGCCGGCGGCACGACTCCCGCACCGGGCCCGGCGGACTCCACCCCGAAAGTCAGCGTTCCCGGCCTGACCCCCAACCAACCCTAGGCCTTCCCTGTCTTCGGCCCCGCTCGCGCGAGCGGGGCTTTTTCTTGCCTCGCTCGCGCGTTGCGCCGCACCGCAAAATTGCCCAGGCTGCTTCCATGCAGATTGCCTTTACGGTGGCCGAACTGGCCGCACTTCTCCAGCCCCGCGCCACGCGGGGCGCGACCACCGCGACCGTCCGCGGAATTGCCGCGCTCACCGCCGCCCAGCCGGGCGACCTTTCCTTTTTGGGCAACTCCCGGTACAAAAATGAAGTCGCGACGACCGCCGCCTCCGTGGTGCTTCTGCCCGCCGACTATCCCGGCGAACCGCATCCGGAGCAGGTTTTTTTCCTGGTGGAAAATCCTTCGGTTGCGCTGGCCCGCCTGTGTTCGCGGATCGAGCAGCGGCTCTGGCCGCGCCCGGCGCCCGGCGTGCATCCCTCGGCCTGCGTCGCGTCCGGCGCCCGGATCGCCGCCTCCGCCACCATCGGCCCGCTCTGCCTGGTCGAGGACGGCGCGGTGGTTGGCGACCGCGTCCATCTGCAGGCTCAGGTCTTTGTCGGCCGCGGCGCGCAGCTGGGCGAGGATTGCTGGCTGATGCCGGGAACCATCGTCGCGGCCGAATGCGTGCTCGGCCGGGGGGTGCGCCTGCAGCCCGGCGTGATTGTCGGCTCCGACGGCTTCGGCTACGAATTTGTCGCCGGGCGCCACGAAAAAGTCCCGCAGATCGGCAACGTCGTCATCGGGGACGACGTCGAAATCGGCGCCAACACCACGATCGACCGCGCCCGCTTCAGCCGCACCTTCATTGGCGAGGGCACCAAAATCGACAATCTCGTCCAGATCGCGCACAACGTGACCATCGGCAAGCACTGCCTGATCTGCGCGCAGGCCGGCATCTCCGGCAGCACCACGCTCGAGGACTACGTCGTGCTCGGAGGGCAGGTCGGACTCGTCGGTCACATCACGATCGGGCGCGAAGCCAAGGTCGGCGCGCAGGCCGGCGTCAACGAGAGCCTGCCCGCCAAAGCTCACGTCCGCGGCACGCCCGGCATGCCGTATATGCTCGAGCAGCGTCTCACCGTTTTGCGCAACCGCCTGCCCGAGCTTTTCCGCCGGGTGGAGGCGCTGGAAGAACAGTTAAAAAAATCTTCCGCCCTGCCGTGAACTGCGCAACCATGCCCTTATGAGCAGTACTACCGGCCTGAAAATCTTTTCTGGCACTTCCAACCGGCCGCTGGCGGAGCAAATCTGCAAGGCCATCGATGTCCCCCTGGGCGAGGCTTCCGTCTCGACGTTTCCCGACGGGGAGTCGTTCGTGAAAATCAACGAAAACATCCGCGGCCAGGACGTGTACATCGTCCAGTCTACCTGCACGCCGACCAATCACAACCTGATGGAGCTGCTCATCATGATCGACGCAGCCCGGCGCGCCTCCGCCCTGCGCATCACCGCCGTCATTCCGTTTTACGGCTACGCGCGCCAGGACCGCAAAGATCAGCCCCGCGTGCCGATCACGGCCAAGCTCGTCGCCAATCTCCTCGTCGCCGCTGGCACCGCCCGCGTGCTCACGATGGACCTGCACAGCCAGCAGATCCAGGGCTTCTTCGACATACCGGTCGACCATCTCTACGCTTCGCCGGTTTTTTTCAAGCATTTCGAAAAGCTCAAGGGCGAAAACACGGTCGTGATCTCGCCGGACGTCGGCGGCATGAAGATGGCGGCGGCTTACGCCAGCATTCTCGGCGCCAGCCTGGGCATGGTCTGGAAAAAACGCACCAGCGCCACCACCGTCGAATCGATCAGCATCGTCGGGGAGATTGCGGGCAAGGACGTGCTGATCGTCGATGACATCACCGAGACGGCTGGCACGCTCGTCAATGCCGCCAAGCTCATGCGCGAAAGCGGCGCCCTCAGCGTGCGCGCCGCCGTCAGCCACAGCCTGCTCAGCCCGGTGGCCTACGAGCGCCTCGCGCAGGGGTACATCGACGAGCTGGTCACGACCAACACCATTCCCATCGACCCACGCGGCCTCCCCATCCGGGTGCTTCCCGTCGCCGGCATCCTCGGCGAGGCCATCATGCGCATCCACAACAACGAAAGCGTCACCAGCTTGTTCAGGGTCAAAGGGTTTTAGCGCCTGAACTCGCGGAACCTTTGGCGGGGTGGGTGTGTCATGTTTTTCTTCCCATGAAATTCAAAACTATTTCCAGCGTTGTCACGGTGGCCTTGGCGGCGGGCGCGGCGGGGCTGTTGATCGGTGCCAAGGACGCCGCGTCCTCCCGTCCCATGCCCGTCCTGCACGTCGATGACACCCCGGTCTCCGAGGGGAAATCGGCGGTGGTCACGAGCTACGCCGATGTCGTCGCGCCGGTGCAAAAAGCGGTCGTTTCCGTCTATTCGACCAAAATCGTCCGCGAGAGCATTCCGATGGACCCGATGTTCCGCCAGTTCTTTTTCGGGGGCAACGTCCCGGAACGCGAAAGCAAGCAGGAGGGGCTGGGCTCGGGCGTCATCGTCTCCCCCGACGGCTATATTCTCACCAACAATCATGTGGTCGAAGGGGCGGACGAGCTCAACGTGATGCTGCCCGACGACCGCGAATTCAAGGCCAAGGTCATCGGCGCGGACCCGCAGACGGACGTCGCCGTGATCAAGATCGACGCGGACCACCTGCCGACCGTCACGCTGGCCGACAGCGACAAGCTTCGCGTCGGCGACGTCGTCTTCGCCATCGGCAACCCGCTCGCCGTCGGCCAGACTGTCACCATGGGCATTGTCTCCGCCACCGGCCGCAAAAACCTTGGCCTGCTCGACAATGTCGCCGGTTATGAGGATTTCATCCAGACCGACGCCGCCATTAACATGGGTAATTCCGGCGGCGCGCTCATCGACGCCAAGGGCCGTCTCGTCGGCATCAACAGCGCTATCATTTCCACTTCGCGCGGCAGCATCGGCATCGGCTTCGCCATCCCCGTCAATCTGGCCTCGCATATCATGCGCAGCCTGATCGAAACCGGAAAAGTCTCGCGCGGCTATCTTGGCGTCACGGCCGAGGCGGTCACGCCCGAACTCGCCGACCAGCTCGGTGTCACCAAGGATACGAAGGGCGTGGTCATCACGGACGTCAGGCCCGACAGCCCGGCGGCCAAGGCGGGACTGAAACGCCGCGACGTGATCGTCGCCGTCGCGGGCCGGCCGGTCGCCTCCCTGGAGGATTTCCGCCTGTTCGTCGCCGAAGAGCCGCCCGGCACGAAAGTGCCGGTGAAGTTCATGCGCGACGGCAAGGAAAAGACCGTCGAGGCCGCCTTGGGCACGCTCAACAGCGAAGTCGCCCAGGATGAGCTGCTGCCCGGCGTCACCGTCACCAATCTCACGCCGGACAAGCGCCGTGAGCTCAACATCGACGACCAGGTGACGGGAGTGCTCATCACGCATGTCGACGACAGTTCGCCCTACAGCGACCGTCTGGCCGAAGGCGCCGTCATCATCGAAATCAACCGCACCCCCATCACCGACGTGCAATCGGCCAAACAGCAGCTCGTCAACGGACCGAATCTCTTCCTGGTTTATTACCAGGGCGTCTACCGTTTCCTGCGCATCGAGGTGAAATAGCCGCGGGGAGGCCGCTGGGGTGCGATCAGCCGATGGCCGCGCCCCCGCCGCCGCAGGCGGCCATTTTCTTTCAACTGCCGGGTTTTTCGATTGGCAGGCGGGCCAGCCAGTCGGGCAGCTGGTCGGCCGGATAGGTCGGAAAGCTCAATTCCAGCAGCGAGACCGCCGGCACGTCGAACCGCGTCGCGCCGCCGCTGCGGTCCACCAGCATGGCGATGCCCGCCGGCGCCGCGCCCGCCCGCCGCAGGATTTCGAGGCACTCCAGCACCCGCCCGCCGCGTGTCACCACGTCTTCGACCACGAGCACGCGCTCGCCCGGCGCGAAGGTGAAGCCGCGCCGCATGACCAGGACATTGTTTTCCTTTTCCGCGAAAACAAACCGGGCCTGGGCCCGCCGGGCCACCTCTTGGCCGATGACAAGGCCGCCCATCGCCGGCGCCAGCACGGTCTGAAACGCGAGGCCGCGCAATTTGGCCAGCAGCAGCTCGGCGAGGCGTTCCACCGCGTCCATGTGCTGGCAGGCCTGGGCACACTGGAAATAGTGGCCGCTGTGCAGCCCCGAACGCAGCACGAAGTGCCCCTGCAGCAGGGCCTTCGTGCGGTTGAAAATCCCGAGCACTTCCTTTTGGACTTCATCCATGCCTCCTGACGCTGCGCATCCCGGAGGGAAAAACAAAATCATTTTTGCAGTGCGCCGGGTTTGCGGTAGGCTTGTCTCATGGTCACAGCTGCACTTCCGCTCGAAGACGAGCTGGGCGACGTGCTGGAAAAGGCGTTGCGCGGCGCGGAAATGACCGCCCGCACGCTGGCCGACCGCGCCCGGGTGGATGCGGCGCGCATTCGCGACGCCATGGACTATCGCTCCGACCTCAGCTGCGACGAGCTGCGGCGGATCGCCGCCGCGCTCGGCCTCAACGAAGTGGGGCTTTGCGCGCTCGGCGCGGGGCGTTATCCGCGGCCCGAGATTTCCGGCCTGCCGTTCGATCTGCACGCGCTGCACATGGCCCACGGCATCGGCGTGGCCAACGCCTATCTCGTGGCCGAGACCGGCGCGAGTCACGGCCTGCTCTTTGATGCGGGCGCGGATTTTTCCGCCCTCCGCCGGAACTGGCCGCGCGCGATCGAAAAGATCGACGCCATTTTCCTCACCCACGTCGAGACCGAGCATACCGGCGGATGGTGCGAGGCGCTCGCGGCCTTCGGCGCGACTCAGGCCTTCGTGCCCGAGGGCGCGACCGTGCCCTGCACCGATCCCCTTGGCGAAGGGTCCAGCCGCGTCTTCGGACATCTCGAGGTGAGGGCTTTCCGCACCCCTGGCCATTGCGAGGCGCACAACTGCTACCTCGTCCGTTCCCGCGCCCGGCCGGACGCGCCGGCGCTGCTCGTTTCGGGCGATCTGCTTTTCGCCGGCTCGGTCGGCGGCGGTTATTTTTGCCCGCGCCGTTTGCTGGCGCAGTTGCGCCGCATCATGGAGGCGGTCCCGCCCGACACGGTGGTGGCGCCCGGCCACGGACCGTTGACCACAATCAAAAACGAACGGCAATTCAACCCGTTCGTGGTCTGACCGGCGCCGGCTGGAATGGTCGGGGCGGTGAGATTCGAACTCACGACCTCTACGTCCCGAACGTAGCGCTCTACCAGGCTAAGCTACGCCCCGATGGGAAAATGACGCTCCCGAGGGAGCAGGATCAATGAAAGGAACCTTGGTCCGGAAAATGCCGGAAGGGAAATGCAGGCATGGCTTGCAGCCGCCAGCAAGAAGAATCGGCGGCGCGCGGCCGTCGCCGGCCGAGTCCTACTGCACGATGGCGTAAACGATCATTTCCTGGGGCTGGCCCAGCACCGCCTCGTATTGCACCAGAATTTCGTCGCGGTAGTGGGAATCGGTGGAGCGGGGCGTGATCCGCAGGCGATAGCGGCGTCCGGGAACGTCGGTAATCTGCTGAACGGTGAACTGCGGGCTGTAAACGACGTCGCGGAGGGTGATGGCGACATCCGTGCCGGCGGTGATGGTGACTTCCCGGGGTTCGCGCTGGCCGTCGTGGCTCCAGACCACCATCCGCGGGGCGATCTCGATCACTTGCGGAATGTTGACCCGCAGGGTGAGGACGGTGGGCGCAGCCGGCGCGTCATCGGTCGTGATCGTGACCGTCCGTTCCTGCCAGCCGATGCGTTCCCGCAGATCCATCTGGGCCTTGACCTCGCCGCTTTCGCCCGGAGCGTAGGTGGTTTTGGCCAGCGTCGCGGTCGTGCAACCGCAGCTGGTCTGGACGCCGGTGATCTTGACCGGCTTGTCGCCGGTGTTTTTGAAGGGGAAGACGGTGGCGAACGATTCCTGGCCGCCTTTGGCGGTCGCCTCGACCTTGGTGGTGGACCAAGTCAGCGCGCCGGCGGCGGCCCCGGCCGAAAGCGCAAGGAGGAGGGGCAGGAGGGCAAGCCGCAGAGCGCTCATGGCCGCAACGACGCTTACTTGCCGGGAAAAGAATCCACGCCGCCCGCGCGGGGTTACTTCTTGATCTGCGGCGGGGTGTAGCTCGCCAGATTGCTGGCCGTGATTTTCTGCGTCACCATGTCGTAGGTGCGCTGAATCTCCAGGTCGGCCAGCTGGCGGTCGATTTTGGCCTGCTCGATTTGCTTCTGCAGGTCAAAGAGCTCCTCCGACGCCTTGGAATGGGCATCATGCAGCTGGTCGAGCTTGATATCGAGGTCGCCGACTTGCTTGGCGTAGCGGTCGGCCTCGGCCTGATATTTGGCTTTTTCGTCGGCCATCTGCTTCATGCTGGCTTGATATTTGGCGAGATGATCGGCCAGCGCCTGTTCATCGGCCTTGCGCTGTTCCTCCTCGCGCTGTGCGGCGTCGGCCGCGGCCTTTTTGATCGCCGCTTCTTTGGCGGCTTGGTCTTCGGCCTGCTTCTGCTGCAATTCGAGCTCATGCTGGTGTTCCACTTCAGCGACATGCAGGCTGAACTGATGGTAGCGGGCGATGAAAGCCAACAGCAGGACGATGGGAAGGATAAAGTAGAATTTGTTCATGTGAAGGGGAGGGAGGGCTCAGGAGTTGTTGGCGGCCGCCTTCTTGATCGCGGCGTCGGCGTCGGCGCGGGCCTTTTCCGCAGCGGCCAGCTTGTCGAGCAAGCTGGTGATATTCTGGACATTGATGTTGGCCTGCTGGATGTAGGATTTGAGGAACTGCACCTCCTTGGCGGCTTCTCCTTTTTGATGATCGAGGTCGGCGATGGCTTTCTCCTCGGCGTCGATCTGCTTTTGCAGGGCATCGGCCTGGTCGCGGAATTTGTTCTGGTCGTTGAAGGCCTTCGTGCGCTCGGCGTCCGCGGCATTGAAGGCGTCCTGTTCGGCTTTTTCCCGCGCTTTCTTGTCGGCGAGTTCCTGCTTGCGGTGCTCGGCGTCTTCGTTGGCCTTGATGATTGCCTCGCGCCGGGCCTCGGCCTGGGCCAGGGCCTCGGCCTCCTTGGCTTTTTGGATCGCCCGCTGCTTGTCCGCCTGCTGTTGCTCGAAGTTCCGCGCAAAGGGAATGTAGAACGCGCAGAAGATGGCCAGCGCGATGGCGGGGGCGATAAAGTAAATGTAATTTTTCTTCATGGAGGGAAAATTAATTCGGGAAGGTTACTGGGTGCTTTGGTTGGCCCGCTCGCGTTGCTCGAGGGCCGCTTTCACCGCTTCGCGGAAGTTTTCGACTTCCTTGGGCTTGGCTTCCGGATACTTGGCGTAATGCTCGATCGCATCGCCGGCCAGATCGAATTTTTGCAATTCAAAGGCCAGGTAGATCAGGAACCTCCACGATTCCGCCGGCTTGTCGCCGCCGTCCTTGGCGACGCAGGTTTGGAGGGCCTTGAGCGCGCCGGCCGTGTCGTTCAGTCCGTAAAGGATCTGGGCGGCGAGGAAATCATACTGGCCTGATTGCGGATAGAGTTTGGCGGCTTCGCGGAGGATTTCGACGGCCTTGAGATCCTTGTGCGACTGCTGGTAGGCCGCAGCCAGGGTCTTCCAATTCTCAGGCGTGGAATCGATGGTGCCGTTGTGCAGACCGTTTTCGAGGATCTCGGCCGCCTGCTCGTACTGGCCGACATTGAAGTAAAGGCTGACGAGACGGAAATTGTCCTTTGGGGTGTTCATCGCGCCATGCTGCTGGGCGCGTTCCATGCTCAGGATGGCCCGGATGTAATACTGGCGGGACAACGCATCATCCTGTTTCTCATCAGCCATGCCGGCGAGATTGAGGTAGAAGGCGGTGAGCTGCTGCCAGTAGGTCTTGTTGTCCGGCTTGCTTTTGAGGATGAGCTCAAGAACCGTCGCGGCATCGGCAAAATTGCCGAGCTGCTGATAGGCGGCCAGTTGCAGCCCGTAATAACTGTCGCTGGGATGCAGCGTCGAGTGCATGGCCACGTTGATGGCATCGAGCGCCTTCTGAATGAGCGCGCGGTCCGGGTTGTGGGGATCGCGCTCCGCGATATTGAAGAGCAGGGAGGCGTAGGCGGCCTGAGCGTTGGCGAATTCGTTGCTGTAGCTGCTCGTGGTGGAATGGCTCTCAGGATCTTTTTTGTAGATCGCCAGCCACCGCTCGATGAAGGCGCGAGCTTTGTCGTAATAGCCCGACTGCACGGCCGGGTCTTTCGCCTCCTGGGCTTTTTCACTGTAAAGGCTGACGAGAATGTAACGGAATTGCTGGCGGCTTTTGGCGTCAAAATATCCGTAGGTGTCGCCCAGCTTGAGCGCTGTTTCCAGCGAATCCAGCGAGGACATGTAGTCGTTTTTCTGGAAAAAGATCTGTGCCTTGGTGGCGGAGAGAATGGCCAGATCGTAGCTGGTGGGGCCGGCCAGCGGCAGCAGGGTGTCGATCTGCGCAATCGCGCCGTTATAGTCCTTGGCATCGACAAGCTTCTGCACGCTTTGCAGTCCTTCGGAAACCTTGTCCGAGAGCTCATGGGGCTGCTGGCTTCTGCTGCCGCCCTGGTTTCCCGCGGATTCTTCATCCGGCTGGGGCTGATCCGGCACATTTGAGCTTTGGGCGGCAGCGTCGTCCTGGGCGTGAAGCGTCGGAAGGCCGGCGGCGAGCAAACCGGTTGCGAAGAGAAGGCGCAGGAGGGTTAAGGGCGAAAGGGGGCTACGCATGGAAATCAATTGTTCTCGAGGCTGAAGGTCATGAGCTCCGACATCCGGACGTTGACCACTTGGCCGCCTTTTTTACCCGGGCGGAAGCTCCACCGCGAAATGGCCTGGATGGCGGCCTGATCCAGCTCGGGGTGGCCGGAGCTGCTGAGGACGCTGGGATTGACCACATGGCCCTGCGTGTCGCAAATGAAGCCGACGTTGACGGCGCCTTCGATGCCGGCGCGACGCATTTCAAAAGGATATTGGGGCGAAGGCTGAAGGCGCGGCTCGGGCGGGGTGTCGAGATCGGCCAGATTGAAAATTTGCGCGCCGTTAAAGCTGGTATGCTGGACGGGGACGCTGATGGTGCCGCCGACTTTCAGGCTGGGCGGCGGCGGCGGTTCCGGCCTCACCGCGATGCTGTCCAGCGGGACATTGGTGGGCACGTCGACCAGGCTTGGCGGCGCCATGGTCTTCGAGGCATCCTGGAGCTGCTGAACCTCTTCGTCGGGCGGCGGCTCCACCGGCGGCGGGGGCGGCAGATCGATCTTGATCGTGGTATCCTCCTCATGCTTTATTTTTGCGGGTCCGCCCTTGACGAATTCGGGCACGATGGCCACGGCGGCCGTGGCGGAGGCGACGATGAGAAAAGCTGTGATGAGATCGCGGCGCATGGGAGGAGGGAGGTGCTATTTGCCGGTCTG
>DATJYF010000032.1:0-2493 GCA_035499715.1 Opitutaceae bacterium
CTGGTAGTAATCGATCTCAATGGGCGTATCGATTCGGCACCTCACAGGCACGTTCTCCACCTTGCCGTCCTTGCGCGTGATCTTCAGCGTCAGGTCCTGCTGCGGTTTGAGGTTGGCATTCAAGCCGACGATGTCGTAGGTCTCCGAGCCATCGAGTTTCAACGACTGCGCTGTGGTGCCGTCCTTGAACTGCAGCGGTAGCACGCCCATGCCCACCAGATTGCTCCGATGGATGCGCTCGAAGCTCTGCGCCACGACCGCCTTCACGCCCAGCAAATTCGTGCCCTTGGCCGCCCAGTCGCGCGACGACCCGGTGCCGTACTCCTGCCCGGCAATCACCACTAGCGGCACGCCCGCCTTTTGATAGGCCATCGACGCGTCATAAATCGACGTCTTGGCGCCGTCGGGCCCAAGCGTATTGCCGCCTTCCTCGCCGCCGAGCATCAGGTTCTTGATGCGCACGTTGGCGAACGTGCCGCGCGTCATCACGCGGTCGTTGCCGCGGCGCGAGCCGTAGCTGTTGAAGTCCACCGGCTGCACGCCGTTGTCCATGAGATATTTTCCGGCGGGCGACGACTTCTTGATCGAACCCGCCGGCGAAATGTGATCCGTCGTCACGCTGTCGCCAAAAACGCCCAACGCCTTCGCCCCCTTGATCTCTTTGATGCTGCCCGGTTGCAGCGAGAAATTCTCGAAGAACGGCGGCTCCTGGATGTAAGTGCTCTTGCGGTCCCACTCGTAGACATTGCCGGTGGACGACGGGATCTCGTTCCACTTCGGGTTCTGCGCGGCAAAATCCTTGTACAACTTGCGGAACACCTCGGGCTGCAGGGCCGCCTGCAGGAATTCACGGATCTCCCGCAGGCTCGGCCAGATGTCCTTCAACATCACCGGGCGGCCGTCCTTGCCTTTGCCCAGCGGTTCCGTGGTCAGATCAATGTCCACGCGCCCGGCCAGGGCGAACGCCACCACCAGCGGCGGCGACATCAGGAAGTTCGCCTTGATGTTCTGGTGCACGCGCGCCTCGAAATTGCGGTTGCCCGACAGCACCGACGCCGCCACGACGTCGTTCTTCGTGATGGCCTCCTCGACCGGCCCGGCCAGCGGACCGGAATTGCCGATGCACGTCGTGCAGCCGTAGCCGACGAGGTTGAAGCCCAGCTTGTCGAGGAAGGGCTGCAATCCGGTCCTGGTTAAATAATCGCTCACCACGCGCGAGCCGGGAGCGAGCGACGCCTTGACCAGCGGGTTGACGGTCAAGCCGCGCTCGACCGCGCGCTTGGCCAGCAATCCCGCCGCCAACATGACGCTGGGGTTCGACGTGTTGGTGCAGCTCGTGATGGCCGCGATGAGCACGCTGCCGTTGCGGATGTCGCCGTGCAACCTGGCGCCGTAGCCCGTCACGTGGTCGGGCGTCGGCCGGTTGCCGGCCATTTCCTGCTCCGTCACCGGGTTGGTCTCGCAGGCCTTCGCCTTCGCTTCCGACACCGGTGCCTGGCTGCCGCCGCCGTCGTGTCCATGACCGCCGGTCACCGTGAAGGTCTTCTGCAAATCGTCCGCCTTTTTGCCAAAGCCGTTTTCCGTCACCGGCTTGCTGAAGGCGGTGGTAAACTCCTGCTTGAGCTTCGGCAGTTCGATGCGGTCCTGCGGCCGTTTCGGCCCGGCGACGCTCGACGTCACGGTGCCGAGGTCCAGGTCCAGCTCCACCGAGTAGGCGATCTCCCCCTTCTTCGGGATGCCGAACAATCCCTGCGCCTTGTAATAATTCTCGTAGAGCTTGCAATGTTCCTCGCTGCGGCCGGTGGCGCGGAGATAGTTCACGCACTCGCCGTCAATCGGGAAGAAACCCATCGTCGCGCCGTATTCGGGCGCCATGTTGGCGATGGTCGCACGGTCCACGACCGGCAGCGCCGTCGCGCCGGGCCCGAAAAACTCCACGAACTTGCCCACCACCTTCGCCTTGCGGAGCATCTGCGTGACGGTGAGCGCGAGGTCGGTCGCGGTGACTCCTTCCTTCAACGCACCGGTCAGGTGCACGCCCACAACATCGGGCGTCAGGAAATAAACCGGCTGGCCGAGCATGCCCGCCTCAGCCTCGATGCCGCCGACGCCCCAGCCGACGATTCCGATGCCGTTGATCATTGTCGTGTGCGAATCCGTGCCGACCAGTGTGTCGGGAAAATATACTGGATGCTGGATGCTGGATGCTGGATTCTCGGCGCACAACACTCCCTTCGCCAGGTATTCCAGATTCACCTGGTGCACGATGCCGATGCCCGGCGGGACGACCTTGAAGGTGTCGAACGCCTGCATGCCCCATTTCAAAAACTGGTAGCGTTCGCGGTTGCGTTGAAATTCGATCTCCAGGTTCTGACGCAACGCCTCCGCCGTGCCCGCGAAATCGACCTGCACCGAGTGGTCCACCACCAGGTCCACCGGCACCAGCGGCTCGATGATCTTCGGGTTTTTCCGCATACGGGCGACCGCAGAACG
>DATJYF010000033.1:0-23995 GCA_035499715.1 Opitutaceae bacterium
CGTGGAGGCGCAGGCGTTTTTTGCGCAGGGCCTTGAATTCGCCGTCGTCGGCCGACTCGGGCGCGCGGAAAATTTCCACGGCGACGACGGGGTTTACCACCGGCTGGTCGCTGGTGTTGTAGACTTCAAGCATGACATTGGTGCCAAAAGTCTTGACCGGATCGAGGAGCACGGCGCCGGAGTGAATGCCGAAGTTGCCCTCGCCGCGGTTGAGCACGACGTAGTGATTTTTCAGGTACATCGAGCAGCTGGTGAGCAGGCCGGAGCGGGGCGCGATGGAAATCATGCCGGTCTCGTGGCGCACCTGGACCTTGTCGAGGTAGCCGCGGCCGGCCTCGCCGCCCACCAGGCGTTCGAAATCGGGGCGCTGGAGCTTGGGGTTGAGCGTGTAATGCACCTGGTGGGGCGTGAGGAAGACGCGGCCGAGGCGGTCGATGGAAATGGTATTGGGCAGCTTGAGGCGGTTCTCCTTCACCGCCTTCCAGATTTCGGCGGTGGAGAGCTTGGCCGAGTCGGGCGCGTAGAAAAGCCGGCCGACCGGGACGCCCGGGCGCAGGAGTTTCTTGAAAAAGGCCGCGCTGGGGAAGTTTTGGTCGAACATGAAGGCGTCGGCCTGCAGCACGAGGCGGTTGCCCTCGATCGCCGGCGCGCCGCGCGGCATCATTTCGATGCCGATGCGCGCCAGCGTGCTGCGCTCGCTGAAATGGAGCTGCGCGAGATGGCGGCGCAGGAAATCCAGCTCGGCGCCGTGGCGCGGCCAGAAAGCGAGGATGAGCGAGAGGGTCTGCGCATCCTTGTTTTTTACGTGGAGGATCTGGCCGTCGGGGCTGGTCCAGAACTGGTCGGCATTCATGGAAGGAGACAGCGTGGCGGGCGAAAGAGCGGCTGGCAAGGACGTGAAACGGCTGTTTGCAAGAGCGGAACATACCGGGAAACAAGGCGTTTTGAAATTATCCTAATTTATTTGCTTTCTCGTTCGCAGGCTGGCAGGGTCGGAAATTTACGGCAAAAAACTCCCATCGCCGTTTTTTCAACGCAGTCGCCATTCGCATGAAACTCACCTCTTGTCTCCCCGTTTTCCTGCTCGGGCTCGGCGTGTCCGCCGCGCTCCCGGCGCAGGAAGTGAAAGTCAACATTCCCGGCCAGAGCAGCCAGCCTGCCGCCGCCCCCGCGGCTCCGCCGTCCGCCGCGCCGGCGCCCGCGCCGCAATACACGGATGAACAGCTCATCGAGACCATGGGCTGGTTCCTCGGCAAACGCTCCGGCCTGACCGATCTTGCTTTGACCAAGGATCAGACCGAAGCCTTCATCCGCGGGATCCGGCTGGCCGCCGATGGCAAGGATTCGCCCTACGACCTGCAAAAGATCGGCCCGTCGATCGACGAGTTCGTCCAGAAAAAACAGCAGGCGTACATGGCCAAGCTCAAGGCGCAGAGCCAAGCCGACAGCGCGAGCCTTTTCGCCAAGCTGAAAGACAACAAAAGCATCGTCAAACTGCCCGACGGCCTTTGCTATGAAATCATCACGCCCGGCGCCGGCGATTATCCCAAACCGAACCAGACGGTGAAGGTCAACTACACCGGCCTGCTCCCCAACGGCACCACCTTCGACAGCTCCGCCTCGCACGGCGGGCCCGTCGAGCTGGCGCTGGACCAGGTGATTCCCGGCTGGGCCGAAGGCATTCAGAAGATCAACAAAGGCGGCAAAATCCGCCTCTATGTTCCGGCCGAACTGGGCTACGGCGACGAAGCGCGCGGCAACATTCCGCCGGCCTCGGCCCTGATTTTCGAAGTCGAGCTGCTCGATATCAAGAACACCCCGCCGTCTCAGGACTCCACGCCGCCGCCCGCGGGCGATTCGGGTAAATAATCAGCCTCCCGGCGGTTTGACTGCTTTCGCCCCGCGCCTGGCCGACGCGGGGCATTTTTTTCCCGGGCGATGTCACGCAATCGTAACCCATCCGGGCGGCATTTTATTTGCGAGGCGAGGTCGGGTGGACGATAATGCCTCTGCCGCGCGTGAAGCTCGCTCTTGTCACCGAGACATATCCGCCCGAGGTCAACGGCGTCGCCAGGACCTTGAGCCATCTCGTCGACGGGCTCGCCGCGCGGGGCCATGAGATCGAGGTGGTGCGCCCGCGGCAGGATGGTGAAGCCAAGATTCCCGGCCGCGAGCGCCATACCGGCAGCGTGACCGAGTGGCTCGTGCCGGGCCTGCCCATTCCGTTTTATCAGGCGCTCAAAATGGGCCTGCCGGTCTGGGGTGCGCTGCGGCGGCGGTGGGTGGCCGCCCCTCCCGACGTGGTGCACGTGGCCACGGAGGGGCCGCTGGGCCTGGCCGCGCTGCGGGCCGCGCGGCGGCTCGGCTTGCCGGTAACCTCGAGCTTTCACACCAATTTCCATCACTACGGGCGGCATTACGGTCTGAACCGGCTGCGCGACGCGATCACGACTTATCTGCGGTGGTTTCACAACGCCACCGCGCTCACCATGGTGCCGACGGACGAGATCCGGGGGCATCTGACCGCGCACGGCTTCGTCCGGCTCGCGGTCATGGCCCGCGGCGTGGACGCGGCCCTGTTTTCGCCGGGAAAGCGGAACACCGAGTTGCGGGCGGCCTGGGGCGCGGGGCCCGGCGATCCGGTTTTCATCCACGTTGGCCGGCTGGCGGCGGAAAAAAATCTCGGCCTGGCGGTGGAGACGTTTCTGCAGATGCAGCAGATCGAGCCGCGCGCCCGCTGCCTGTTCGTGGGCGACGGGCCGGAGCGCGCCGCCCTGCAAAAAGCGTATCCGCAATTTAACTTCGCGGGCACGCGCCGCGGCGAGGAGCTGGCGGCGCACTACGCCTCGGCGGACGTGTTTGTTTTTCCGAGCACGACGGAGACGTTCGGCAACGTCGTGACCGAGGCCCTGGCCAGCGGGCTGGTCGTGCTGGCCTTCGACTACGCCGCGGCGCGGCAGCACATCCGCGCCGGCAGCAACGGCGTGACCGTGCCGTTGGGCGAGGCGCGCGCGTTCACCGCCGCGGCCGGGGATTTGCTCGCGCACCGCGCGGCGTGGCCGGAACTGCGCGCGGCGGCGCGCGAGACCGCGCTTGGCATCACCTGGGAGCGGATCGTCGTTCAATTCGAGGACGAGCTGCGGCGGGCGCAGTCGGGAAAATCGGCCGGCGCTTCGCCGGTGGCGCTCACCGTCTCCAGCGGCTGACGCCTAGCCGCGGGCCTGGGCGGGATAGCGCCGGAGGTCGAGCGTGTGCCGGCCTTCGGGCGGAAAATCGATCCGCGGGACGAAGCGCGGCTGGCCGATCGTGCCGGTCCAGGGTTCCCAGCGTTCGGCGTGGCGGGCGCGCGCCTCGGCTTCGCCAGCCGGAGCCGAGGCGTAGGGCTGGTGGCGCGGGTTCCAGACATGCCAGCGGGCGGCCGCGACCACGGTGAGGGTGGCGCGGTCGACCCATTCGAGCAGCAGCGGCGCATGCACCGGCACGTGCGGATGCAGCGCGGGCCAGAGATAGAAGGCGCGAAAGCGGATGCCGGCGGCGGCGCCGCCGCCGGCCGGCTGAAATTCGCACGGATAACCGTTGACCAGGAGCAGACCGCGGTCGAGCGCGCGGACGTCGTCGACGCCCGCCTCGATCCGGTCCATGCTGGCGTCGACGCTGCGCGAAACCGTGCCGGCGCTGGGTGATTCGCCGAGCAGCGGCCAGGCTTCGAGCGCCTGGCGGAAGGTGACGGCGAATTTTTCGGCGGGGATTTTTTTTCCGTTCTCCTCGCGCGGATGGATGGCGAGCGCAAATTCGCCGAGCTTCGGGAAACGCCATTCCCACAGCGGGCGCAGCCACGCCGTCTCGAAAGGCAGACCGTGGGCGGTGAGGTCCGTGCAGATTTTTTCCAGATCATCCCAGAGGAACGCCGGCAGGAAAAAGCGGTCGTGCAGCCGGCCGGCCCAGCGCACGAACGGCTCGCGGAAGGGCGCGGCGCAAAGGCGCGCGAGAATGGCGCGGACAAAAAGCGCGGTGAGCGACTGCGCGGCGCGGGCCGGGTTGGTCTCGAAGGCGCGCAGTTCGACGAGCCCGAGCCGCCCGTTGGGCGCGAAGGGATTCCAGAGCTTGTCCACGCTGATCTCGGCGCGGTGGGTGTTGCCGGAGCGGTCCATCAGCAGGTCGCGGAACAGCAGATCGAAGAGCGCCAGATTTTGCGGCGTGCCGGCCTGCTCGGCGCCGGCGCAGGCGATCTCCAGTTCGTAGAGCGCCTCGAAGGTCGATTCGTCGATGCGCGGAGCCTGCGAGCTGGGACCCATGAACTGGCCGGTGAAAACATAGCTGAGCGCCGGGTGGTGCTGCCAGTAGCGGATGACGCTCGGGAGCAGCGAGGGGAAGGTGAAGAACGGCGAGAGCAGGTCCGCCGGCCCGCCGAAGACGAGGTGCGCGCCGCCGCCGGTGCCGGTCTCGCGGCCGTTGAATTGCAGCTTGTGCGCACACAGGCCGGTTTTTTCGGCCGCGGCGAAAAGCTGCGCCAGCTGCCGGTCGTACCCGGCCCAGGTGGCGCAGGGCGAAAGATTGACCTCGATCACGCCGGGGTCGCTGACCAGGGCGAGGGTGGGCAGGGCCAGATCGGGCGGCGGCGCGTAGCCGGCGAGCACGCCGCCGTGGAGACCGAGTTCCGTGAAGACCTCCTCGATCGCGGCGAGCAGGGCGAGGTAGGCGCCGGTGAGAAGCGGCGGAAGAAAAACCGTCAGCGCGCCGTCCCGCAACTCGACGGTCAGCGCACGGCGCAGATTTTTCTCGGCGAGCTCGCCGAGCGGCAGGCGCAGGCCGGCGAGACTGTCGCCGGCAAGGAGAAGGAGGGCGTTTTTTTCGGTTTTGAATTCCCAGCGATCGCTGCGCCAGCCGGCGCCGTCGTGGTCGAGGGGCAGCACGAAGCCGGCGGGTGCGGCGGGTTTTTGCGGTTCGCGGGCGGCAAGGACAAAATCCGCCGGCAGGGAAAGTTTTCCCGCCAGGCGGCGGATGAAGTTCTCCGCGTCGGCCGGCCGGTGTGCGCCGGGCTGCGTGTCGCCGCGCAACCGCGAGAGGTCGCGCCACGCCGGCAGACCGTCGGCCCGCCGCTGGACGAGCAGGGCCCAGCGTGGCAGCGGTTCGCCCGGATACTGCTTGCCGCTGGTCTCGAGAATGACCGCGCCGGGAAAGGCGCCGGCGACGAGGGCGTGGGCGAAGCGTCGCGCATAGCCGAGCTTCGTCGGGCCGAGGGCGGCGGTCTGCCATTCGGCGCCGTCGGGCGCGAGCGGGACGAAGGTGGGCTCGCCGCCCATGGTAAGCCGGACACCGGCGCGGCCGAGCGCGGCCTCGACCGCGTCGCCGAACAAGCGGATTTTTTCCCAGGTTGCGGCGGAGTAGGGCGCGGTCGCGGCGGCGGACATGCGGAGGTTCAAAGCAGTTTCTCGACCAACACGCTGGTGGTGAGCTTGGACGGAATGGAGACGGGACTGTAATAGCTGCCCTGGATCGGATTCACGCTTTCCGCCACGGCGGCGTGCGCGACCGGGACGAAGGAATCGTCGCACCACGTGCCGTGGGTGGGATCGAGGCCTTTCCAGCCCGCGCCCGGAAGGTAAACCTCCGTCCAGGCATGCATGGCGCCGTGCGCCGGGCTGTCGAGCTGCGGGTCATAGAGGTAACCGCTGACGAAGCGGGCGGCAAGGCCAAGGGTGCGGGCGAGTTCGGCGAAGAGCACCGCGTAGTCGCGGCACGAGCCGGAGCCGAGTTCGAGCGTACGGCGCGACGGCTGGATGCCGCGCTCGTCGCGGCGCGTGTAGCGGAGGGTCGAGCAAAGCAGGGAGTTGAGCGCGGAAATGAAGGGCACGGTTTCGCCCGGGCGGTCGACGAAATGTTCGTCAAGCCAGTTGCGGAGCGCCGCCTGCGTTTCGTTGAAGGGCGGTGCGAGATAGGGCGTGAGGCAGAATTTTTCCAGCGGTTCGTAGGAAAAGGGAAAATCAGCGGCGTAATCCTTGAGCAGGAAGTCGAAGGGGTTGGGGTCGAAGGTCTCGACTTCAAATTCGCTGCGGACGTTGAGGGCGGCCGCCGGCTCCCAGAAATACGCCCAGGCCAGGAGGACGTCGTGGGAATCGCGCGTCCAGACGAGCTTGGCCTCGGGCGCGATGTTGAAGCCGAAGCTGTTCACGCGCAGCATCGGCGTCTCGCGCGGCCGCAGGTAAAGCAGATGCGGCGAGAACGAGACGCTCTCGGTGTAATCGTAACGCGTGAGGTGGGAAACGTGAAGTTTCATCGAGAATTTCGGGCGGCGGTGCGGAAGCGTAGCGGCAAAACCGGGAAGGGAAACAGCAAATGGCGCGCCGGACGCGGATTTTTCAGGTTTGGCAAGCCGGGTGGGAAGGCGTTTCCTCGGCTCTCACACATGCAGGTGCCGGATGCCAATCTCTATCTTGTCGGGTTCATGGGCACGGGCAAGACCACCGTCGGCCGCATGGTGGCGGACCGCCTGGGCTTCGTGCTGCTGGACAGCGACCAGGAAATCGAGCGACAGCAGGGCCGGACCATCGCGGCCATTTTTGCGGAAGACGGCGAGCCGGCGTTCCGCGCCCTGGAGCGCGAGTTCATCACGCGCGGGCATCCGGCGGCGCACACCGTCGTGGCCTGCGGTGGCGGGCTGGTGGTGCAGCCGGGCATGCTCGAGCTGTTGAAGCGAAAAGGCGTGGTCGTGTGCCTGCACGCGTCGATCGCGACGGTTTTGCAGCGGATTGCGGGGCATTCGCACCGGCCGTTGTTCAACGGGGAGAATCCCGAGGCGCGGCTGCGCGACCTTTACGCGCAACGCGAACCGATATACCGGCAGTCCGGCACGCTCATCCTCACCGACAGCCGGCCGCTGCCCGATGTGGTCAACCACGTCCTCCGGACCTACCGGCGCGAAGCGGCGGAATTCGCGCGTGCGCCTGCCGTGCGCCCGGCGGGGAAGTGACCATGGAGGCGCGGCAGGCGGAGTTGCGGCGCCAGCTGCGGGCGCTGGGGTTCGACGAGGTGCGGTTTGCGCGCCTGGAGGGCGCGACGCCGGGGGCGGAGGGTCTGCATGCCTGGCTGGATGCGGGTCTGCATGCCGACATGGCCTGGATGGCGCGCACGGCGGAGAAACGCATCCGGCCGGAGCTCGTGCTGCCGGGGGCGCGCTCGGCGATCCTGCTGGGGGTGAATTACGGACGGAAGGAAGGCGGCGCAGCCGGCGGAGGCCCGCGGCCGGTCTGGGCGAGGTATGCGCTGTATTCGGATTACCATGACACGCTGAAGGTCGGGCTGGCGGCGGCGGGAAAGGCGATCGAGGAGATTTTCGGCGCCACCGGCGGGGATTACCGCTATTATGCCGACACCGGCCCGGTGCTGGAACGCGGGTGGGCCGAACGGGCGGGCCTTGGTTTCATCGGAAAAAACACCGTGCTGATCTCGCGCCGGTTTGGGAACTGGCTGTTCCTCGCGGCGATCCTGACCCGGCTGGAGCTGACCCCGGACCCGCCGATCCGGAAAAGCGCGAGGGGCGGCAAAGACCGCGTCGGCCTGCTTTGCGGCCGGTGCACGCGCTGCCTCGAGGCGTGCCCGACGCAGGCGCTGCCGCAGCCGGGCGTGCTCGATGCCCGGCGGTGCATCTCCTACCAGACGATCGAAAACCGCGGCATGATCCCGCGCGAACTGCGGCCGGGCATCGGCCTGCGCATCTACGGCTGCGATGTCTGTCTCGAGGTCTGCCCGTGGAACCGTTTCGCGCGCGCGGCGCGGAGCGTGCTGCTGACGGCGCGCGACGAGATCGAGGCGCTGCCGCTGCGCGAGATCCTCGCGCTGACGCCGGCGCGCTTTGCCGAACTTTTCCGCGGCACGGCGATCAAGCGGGTGAAACTGGCCGGTTTGCTGCGCAACGCCTGCGTGGCCGCCGGCAACTCCGGCGACGCCGGCCTGCTCGAGCCGCTGGCCGGGCTGGCGGCGCACACCTCGCCGGTGGTGCGGGCGCACGCGGTCTGGGCCGTGTTCCGGCTGGCCGGGGCCGAAGCCGGCCGGGTTCTGGCGGCGGCGCGCGCCGCGGAGACGGAGGCGGCGGTGCTGGCGGAATATGCGGCCGGCGCGGAGGCACGCGGCTAAACGAAAACCTCGTTCATTTTCTGGATGAAAGCGGGCGGCGGCCGGACCGGTTCGCCCTGCAGGTTGATGAAAGCGTGGACCGAGTGGCCGGTGGCGAGAAGCTCGTCGCCGCGCCGCACCTCGTAGTCGAGTTTGATGCGCAGCACCGGCTTCTCGCGCATGGTCGTGACGATCACGAGCGTGTCGTCGTAGACGGCCGGGCGGAGAAACTTGGCCGCGACTTCGAGGACGGGCAGACGGTAGCCTTCGGCTTCGAGCTGGCGGTAGGGCAGGCCGTGCTCCTTGAGCAGGGTGGTGCGGCCGATCTCGAACCACGGGAAATAATTGGCATGATAAACGATGCCCATCATGTCGGTCTCGGCGTACCGGACGGTGACCTGCGTGCGTGATTGGAGCATGCCCCGAGGCAAGCGCAACGCGGCGGCGGGGCAAATTTTTTATGACCGGGCGGCCGGCCCGGCGACGGCGTGGTTGAAGAGCACGCCGGCGGACTCCCGCCAGCAGGTGCGGCGGGCCCACTCGCGGCCGGCGTCGCCGAGGCGGCAGCGCAGGGCCGGATCCGTGATCAGGCGTTCGAAGGCGGCGGTGAGCTGGGCGGGATGATGCGGCGGAACGAGCAGGCCGGTGGTGCCGTTGATGACGGCTTCGCTCACGCCGCCGACGTTGTGGCCGACGATGGCCAGGCCGTGGGCGGCGGCCTCGAGATAAACCAGTCCGAAGCCTTCAACGCTGTGATCGAGGTCGACGCTGGTCAGGGCGAAGATATCGGCCCGGTCGTAAATCCGGTCGAGTTCATCGTCAGGCACGTCGCCAAAAAAACGCACGGGAAAATCGGATCGCGCGGCCGCCTCGCGCAGCGTCTGTTCGTAGGGCGGCCGGCTGGAGTTGCCGACGATCCAGTATTCAATCCGGCTGCGGAAGCGCACGTCGAGCGATTGCAGCGCGCGCAGGGTCAGCAGCTGGCCTTTGCGCGGGTGCAGGCGGCCGACGGTGAGGACGATGATCTTGTCCTTTCGCGCCGGGATGGGCGAGGAGACGATGGCAAAATCGGAGCGGAGCGCGCCGGGGGTGAGGAGGACTTTTCCGGCGGCTTCGGGAAAACGGGCGCAGAGCAGCCGGTGGGTGTAGTGCGTCAACGTGCTGACCCGCGTGGCATGCCGGATGAGCCGGCGGGTGAGGGCGCGCGTGACGGTGTTGCGGTGGAATTTCAAAATTTCAGAGCCGTGAAAAGTGAGCACGAGGTGCTGCGGGCGGAAGGTTTTGAAAAACTGCAGGCACATCAGCGCCAGCATGGGGCCGGGTTCCGGCAGGTAGACGGTGGCGTAGCGCAGGCGGCGGCGCGCGGCCACCAGCTGCCACGCCAAGCGGGCCTGGCAGGCCAGATCGTGCGAACCCTTGAGTGGCATCCGGCGCAGGCGAAAGGGCCAGTCCTTCTCCGTCTCGGGCGGGGCGGACTGAGCCCACACCTCGACGTCGAAGCCGAGATCGGCCGAGGCCTTGGCAATTTCTTCCGTGAACGTGGCGATCCCGCCGCGTTTGGGATAAAATTCGTGAGTGATGAGAAAAACCGAATGTGGCGCCGGTGCGGCGTTCATGGGTGATCCAAGGATGTCCTAACTCTCAAATTGGCATGAAATTTGCCCCGAAAAAGGAACCTTTGTACCGGACTTATGACGATAGTGGCGCAACTTGGTAACAAAGTTCCTTCGTCTGCGTCTCCATATGTTCCATATTATTACTGTTCCTTGGGAAGAATTAGATTTACAAGACAAAAGACGATAATTTACAAGGAGCTGACAATGGCAGATGTAGCTCACCACGGACCGGGGATTAACGGCAGCAAGCAGCCGTTCTCGGCTCCCGGCAAATCCTTTACACCTGAAGACGAGGCCGCCCTCACCGAGGCCTTGAAGCGTTGCTCTCCGGCCACGATTGAGGCGGCGGTCAAATTTCGCAAGACCGGCGACCCGGCCTACGTTCCCGCCGTCGTGATCGGCATCATTGAGCGGTTCGCCGAGCCGGACCAGCGGGCCAAGTTGCGCGAAGCCGACGACGACGTGCGGATCATCGACGATTTGGGTATCGATTCGCTCACGATGATGGAAATCGTCATGCTGGTCGAGGACACGCTGCAGATGTCGATCAACAACGACGAGCTGCGCCATCTCCGCACGCTCGGCGACATCAAGGTCTTCATCGATTGCAAAATCCGCGGCCTCCCGCTGCCCAAGCCTTCGCGGTTTCTGCCCATCGAGCACATCGGCATGGTCATGCCCATCCAGCCGCCGTTTCTGTTCCTCAACGAAGCCACGGTGGGCTCCAACGGCGCCAGTGCGAAATATAAAATCACCGGCGAGGAATTTTTTCTCAAAGGCCATTTCAAGGACAATCCGGTCATGCCCGCCTCCATCATGCTCGAGGCGCTGGGGCAGCTCGCCGTGCTTTTCCTTCTCGAAGGCGGCCACGGCGAGGAGGGCAAGCAGGCCGATCCGCAGACGATTTATTTCACCAGTTGCGAAGGGGTGCGCGCCCACCGCGTGTGCAAACCGGGCGACTTGCTCTCGCTTTCGATCAAGCCCAAGCGTATGAAAATGCCCCTCGCCACCTTCGAAGGGCAGATTCGCGTCGGCCAGGAAAAAGCCGCTTTTGCCGAGGAAATCACGCTGACCTTCGGGCTGCGCGACATTGCCGTCGCTCCCGCTCCCGCGCCTCAGGCGGCCCCGGCCGCGTCCGCCCCGGCCGCGGCCCAGCCGCCGGCCGCCGCCGCCCGCACCGTGGTGTCCGCACCGGCCGCTTGACCTCCACGGCCCGCCGCTCTTTTTGTTTGATCTAGCTTTCAAGAGCCGGCCGGCGTGTCCGTTTTTGTGCACGCGAGGCCGGATTGCATCGTGAGCAAAGTTTACATCACCGGACTCGGACTCATCACCAGCATCGGCAACGACCTCGCCAGCGTCATCCGGAGCCTGCGCGAGTTGCGCCACGGCTTCGAGGTCCATCCGCTGTTCGACCGAAGCGGGATTCTGATTCACGTCGTCGGCACGATCAAGGAATTCCAGGTGGATTCGACCGATCCAGAGGATTGGATTTTCCCGAAGCAATATTCCATCAAGCGCGAGGTGCTGCGCGGCCTCGGTCCGAACGCCCTCTTCGCCTATTGCGCCATGCTGCAGGCCATCGAAGATGCGCGCCTCACGACCGCCGACATCTCGAATCCCCAGACCGGTCTCTACGCCGCATCCGGCGGCTCGCCTTTTCTCACCCACCACCTGCACGAGCGCATGCTCAAGGTCGGCGTCACGCGCTGTTCGCCCCTCGGCATCGTCGCCTCCATCGCCGGCACGCTCAATTTCAACCTCGTCGCCCATTTCAAAATTTATGGCGCGTCCTGCGGATTTTCCTCGGCCTGCGCATCGTCGCTGCACGGGCTGGGCTTTGCCTACGAGGAAATCAGAACCGGCCGCCAGCAACGCATGTTCGTCGTCGGCGCCGAGGACTGCAACACCGACAGCATCCTGCCATTCGCCGGCATGCGCGCCCTCTCGCTGCAGAGCGATCCCAATCTGGCCTCGCGGCCCTTCGACGTCGCGCGCGACGGTTTTGTCGGCACGGGCGGCGGCGCGGTCGTCGTGCTCGAAAGCGAGGAGGAAGTGGCCCGTCGCGGCGTCAAACCCTACGCGGAGGTCGCCGGCTGGGGCCAGGCCTCCGACGGCTACAACGTCGCCATTTCCCATCCTGACGGCGTGGGCCTGCACCTGGCCATGAAGCTGGCCCTGAAAAACAGCGGTTGCACCGCCGAGGAAATCGACTACGTCAACGCCCACGCCACTTCCACGCCGATCGGCGATTCCTCGGAGGCCAAGGCGCTCAAGGCCGTTTTCACCAATCCCGCCACGCGTCCCGCCATCAGCAGCACCAAGGCCCTGACTGGCCACGGCCTGTCGCTCGCCGGCGCGATGGAGACCGCCTTCTGCGCCCTCGCTTTGCGCGACGGCTTCATGCCCGGCTCGGCCCACATCAGCAAACTCGATCCCGGGTGTGACGGCCTCAACATCATCCGGGCCACGCTGCCCGCGCAGCCGCACGTGGTGCTCAACAACAGCAGCGGCTTCGGCGGCGCCAACGTTTGCGCCGTGCTCAAGCGCATCAACTGAGGACAGGCACTCGCGCCGTGGCTGCCGCCAAAGTCTCCGATCTCCACCGCACGGCGTTCGTCTCGGGCGCGAGCGCCGGTCTCGGCGCGGCGTTCGCTGACATGCTGCTGGCCGACGGGGTCCGGGTTTGGGGCACGGCGCGCGACGCCGGGCGCCTGCCGGCCCGCGCCGGCTTTTCCCCCGTGGTCCTGGATCTTTCCGATGCGGCCGGGGCGGAAAAAAATTTCTTGCACGCCGCCGCCGCGGCAGGCGGGGCGTTCGATCTCGTCATCCATAACGCCGGCTACGGCGTCTTCGGCCCGTTCGTCGCGGCGGATTTCGGCCTTTGGCAGGCGCAGATCGAGGCCATGCTCGGCGCGACGCTTCGGCTGGCGCAAACCGCCCTGCGCCCCATGTTGGCGCGTAACCGCGGATGCCTGGTCAACGTCTCTTCCCTCGCGGCCGAGTTTCCGCTTCCTTTCATGAGCGGCTACAACACCGTCAAGGCCGGGCTCTCCGCCTTCAGCGAGAGTTTGATTCTTGAAACCCGCGGCACCGGCGTCAGCGTGATCGACTTTCGTCCCGGCGACTACCACACCACCTTCAACCAGGCCATGCATCGGCTTCCCTCTGCTCCCGATGAAACCGCGGCCCGCGTCTGGCGGCGCCTTGAGGCCAATCTTCGCGCCGCTCCGCCGCCCGCGCGCGCGGCGGCGGACCTCCGTCGCGCGTTGCTGCACGGCCGCCGCGGCACCGTCCGGTCCGGCACCTTTTTCCAGGCCCGGCTCGCTCCGCTGCTCGCGCGCTTCGCCCCGCTGGCGCTGCGCCGGGCCGCGCTGCAGGCCTATTACGGGATTCGCTGAGCGTGTCTGAACTTCGCATCCTCGTCCTCACCTCGAGCACCGGCGGCGGCCACGATGCCCGCGCCGAGGCTTTTGCCGAGTGGTGCTTCCAGCTTTACCGCCACAAAGTCGATGTGCGCATCGAGCAGATGCTTGAAAAATCGTCCGTGCTCAACCGGGCCGGCGTCGATTTCTACAACTGGATCCAGCGCCGCGCGCCCGGGCTGCACACCGTCTATTACGCGCTGATCGAGGGGCTCAGCCTCCTCAACCGCCGCAGCGTGTCCTTCGGCCGCGCCTATTACGAAAAAGTGCTGCGCGAATACCGTCCGCATCTCGTCTTCAGCGTGCACGACTGCCTCAACCGCGGCTATTTCCAGCTTGCGCGCAAGATCCTCGGCCCCGCCAACGTCCGCTGCGCCACGTATTGCGGCGAATTCTCCGGCGGCTGGGGATATTCCATCAACTGGATCGAGCCAACCGTCGATCTCTACCTGTCCCGCACCCCCACCGCGCGCGACTACGCGGTGAAAAAAGGCGTGCCGCCCGAGCGCTGCCGGGTGCGCGGCCACCTCATGCGCCCGCGCGCCCATCTCGAAGTGCTGCCCGGTCCGGCGGAGCGCGCCGCCTTTCGCGTGAAAAAGCTCGGCCTGCGCCCCGATCTTTTCACCGTCTTTCTCGCCACCGGCGGCAACGGCGCCAACAATCACCTCGAACTCCTGCCCGCCCTCACGCGGCATGCCGGTCGCTGCCAGGCCATCGTCATCTGCGGCCGCAATCGCGAAATCTACAACGACCTCGTCCACTGGCGCGCGCTCCACCCCGAGTTTGACCTTTATCTCGAGGGCTACTCCGAGGTCGTGCACCTGCTCCTCCAGGCCGCGGACGCGGTTGTCACCCGCGGCGGCACCACGACCTGCGCCAAGGCCCTGAACTACCGCTGTCCGATCGTCTTCAACGCCTTCGGCGGCATCATGCCGCAGGAAAGCCTGACGTGGAAATTTTTCCACAACGGCGGCGCCTGCGAGAAAATTGAGAACGCCGCCGATTTCGCCGCCCTCGTCGACCGCTGGATGGCCGATCCGGCCGCCTACGCCCGCCTGCGCGAAAATTTTCTTCGCCTCCGCTACGAGGAGGATCCCACCGTCGTGATCGACGAACTGGTCCAGCTTGCCGAGGAAGCCGCCGGCGTCCGTCTCACGCGGCATCCTTTTCCGCCGTCGAACGGCAACGGCTTCAAGCCGGTGTGATCCCTGCCTCCGGCCGGCGGCTCGTCATTTTTGCACCCAGTCGAGAAACGGCAGGGCGAGAAAAAGGCCGGTGAAGATCACCGCCACCAGGGTGTCGATCAGGGTCATGGAAAAATATTTCGGGCGGGACTGCCCGAGTTTTTCTCCCTCCAGCTTGAAAAGCGGGAACGACAGTTTCTCCTCGAGCTGTTTCAGCAGGGCGAATTTTGCGTGATAGAGCGCATGATAGGAAATCATGTGCGCCGCCCAGAGCAGGCAGAGCGCCGCTCCGAAGGCCGCCACCAGCCAGACGGCTTCACCTTTCATGCTGAAGGCGATCCCGCTCTGGCCCAGCGACAGGACGGTGAAAAGGGCGGTGATCAGGCTGAGATAATATTTCCGGGTGTGTTCATGCCGGTCGCCGACCTTCTGCAGGTCATCGAGGTAGAGTTTGTACTGCTTCATCGTGGTGTCGGTGGAGGCGGCGGGGGCTGGATCGCTCATGATGACTCCTTTCCTTTTGATTCGCTCGGGCGGGGGGCGGGCTTTGCAATCGTCATAACCGGCAAGGAGTTGATGAGGCAAGCCCTCGCTGCGGCATTGATTAGCGACGGGCGGCCGTCATGCTGAAAGGCTTGCCGGAAAAGCCTCCCACCATCGCCTATCTTTTTACGACGTTTCCCAAGTCCACGGAAACGTTTCTCCAGCGCGAGATCATCGCCCTGCAGGCGCTCGGCGCGGATCTGCGGATTTATTCGATCCATGGCGGCGGGGGCGATTTCCGCGGCCTGCGGGTGGAGCGGTTTTCGAAATGGCGGCTGCTCGAACTGGTCTGGAAGATTCCCCTGGAGTCGGTGCGGCGGCCGGCGGTGCTGCGGGAGTTGCTGCGCGGCCTGGCCGCGCGGCGCGCGCCGTCGTGGATCAATTTTTGGGAGAATCTGCTCGGGGCGGGATTCGCCGGTGTGTACGCGCGGCATTTCCGGAAAAGCCGGCCGGCGCTGCTGCACGCGGCCTGGGCGGGCGCGCCGGCGGCGGCGGCCTGGATTCTCTGGCGCGTCACTGGAATTCGTTACAGCGCGGCGGCTCACGCCTACGACATTTACGAGCATGGCGGCGACTGGTGGCTGGGCGAAAAGCTCGCCGCGGCCGTCTTTGTGCACACCTCCACCGAAATGGCGCGGCGGGCCCTGGTGGGGCGTGGCGTGGCGGCGGAGAAAATCGTCTGCATCCGCCGCGGTCTGGAGGTGCTGCCGCCCGTCAAGCCCTTGCGCACCCCGCGCCCGTCGCTGCGCCTGGTCTGCGTTGCGCGCCTGGTGGAGAAAAAAGGGCTGAGGCACCAGCTCCGGCTTTACGCCGCGTGGCGCGACGCGGGACTCGCCTTCGAGGCGCGCATCGTGGGCGACGGCCCGCTGCGCGGCGCGCTCGAAAGACTGGCGCGCGATCTCGACCTGACCGGGAGGGTGGCCTTCACCGGTCACCTGCCGCAGCCGGAGGTTCAGGCCCAGCTCGCCTGGGCCGACGTCCTGGTGCATACGGGCGTGGTCGCCTCGAGCGGCGACCGCGACGGCCTGCCCAACGTCATTCCCGAAGCCATGGCGGCCGGCACGCTCGTGCTGACCTCGCCCACCGCGGCCACGACCGAGGCGGTGACTGACGGCGTCACCGGCCTGGTCGCGCCGGTGAACGAGCCGGAGGCGTGGCGGGCGGCGCTGCGGCGTCTGGCGGAAGACGATGCGCTGGCCGGGGCGCTGCGCGCCGGCGCGCGCCGCTGGGTCGAGGAAAATTTTGACGCGCACAAGAATGCCGCGCGTCTTTACGCGCGATTCCGGGAGGAGCTGCGGCCATGATTTTTTTTGACGTCACCAAATCCGCCGCCGCCGGCCATCACTCCGGGCTCGTGCGCGTGAGCGCGCGGCTGCGCGACGAGCTCGGCGCGGGCGTCACGCCGGTGAACTGGGAAAGCTGGAACCGGACGGCGGAAAAAACCGACTGGTTCCTGACCGCCGAGCTTTTTTCGGAGGCGGAGCGGCCGGGATTCTGGGAATTCATCAAAAATCCGCCCTGCCGGCTGGCGGCGATTTTCCACGACGCGATTCCGCTCAAGCTCCCGCGCGTGACCTGGCCGCAGAGCGTGGCGCGCCAGGCCGAATACATGAAAATGCTCGCGCGTTTCGACCGGGTTTTCGCCGTGTCGAAAGCGAGCTGGCGGGATCTGGTGGAGTTCTGGCGCTGGCAACGGGCGGGCCCGCGCGCCCAGGTCGAAACGATTTTGCTCGGCGCGGATTTTGACGGCGCGCCGCGCGTCACCGACCGCTCCGGAGCCGGGCCGGCCCGGCTCCTGTGCGTGGGCATCCTCGAGCCGCGAAAGAACCAGTCCTTCCTCCTCGAGGTGTGCGCGGAGTTGTGGCGCGAAGGGCTGGCCTTCGAACTGCATTTCACGGGCCGGATCAACCCGCATTTCGGGCGGCCGGTCGCCGCAAAAATCCGGTCGCTGCGAAGGACTTTTCCCGGCCTGCATTTTCATGCGGCGGCCGACGACCGGACGCTGGCCGGACTTTATGCATCGGCGACGGCGAGCGTCTTCCCGACGCTGGCCGAGGGTTGCGGCCTGCCCTTGCTGGAGTCGTTGTGGCGGGGCGTGCCGTGCGTCTGCAGCGACCTGCCGGTGCTGCGGGAAAATGCGGACGGCGGCGGCTGCCTGGCGGTCGCGGCGAATGACGCCGCGACGTGGAAGGCGGCGCTGCGCGCCGTGCTGACCGACGCCGGCTTGACGCGGAAGCTGCGGGCCGAAGCGGGCAAGCGGCCGCTGCCGCGCTGGGCCGACACCGCGGCGGCGCTGCGCGCCGTGCTGGCGGAGTAAGTATTTGAAGACCGAATCCCCGTTGCCGAAAACATCTTTGCAACCTGACAGGTTGCACTTTGACCGGCGGCGCGGCCGGGATTCAACAGGGGAGCGGCGTCAAATTTTTTTCTTCGCGTAGGCCATGGCGTCGGCAATCCGGTCGAGCTGTTCGTCGGTGTGCATGGCGGAAACGGCGGTGCGGATGAGGTCCTTGCCGGGAGGCACGGCGGGCGCGATGGAAAGGACGGTGAAGACGCCCTTTTCCAGCAGGGCGCGCCAGAAGAGGTACACGCGTTCCTTCGAGCCGAGCACGATGGGAATGGCGGGCGTCTCGCTTTCCCAGATGTCGAAGTTGAGGCTTTTGAGCATGTCGCGGTAGCGGCGGGTGTTTTTCCAGAGCTGCTCGAGGTGCTGCGGCTCGCTTTGCATGACCTCAAGCGCGGCTTCGGCGCAGCCCGCCTGGCTGGGGCTGAGCGCGGCGCTGAAGATCGTCTGTTTCGAATAGGAACGGAGATATTCAATGACGTCGCGCTGCGCGGCGACGAAGCCGCCGGTGCTGGCGAGCGATTTCGACAGGCTCCCGCAGATGACGTCGACCCGGTCGTTGAGCTTGAAATGATCGACGGTGCCGCGGCCGCCGCGCCCGAGCACGCCGAAGCCATGCGCGTCGTCCACCACGGAGAAGCAACCGTGCTCGTCGGCCACGTCCATGATTTCCGGCAGGCGGGCAATGTGGCCTTCCATGGAATAGACGCCTTCGACGACGAGCATTTTCGCCACCGCGGGATCGAGGGTGGCGGCGACATCGCGGAGGTCGTCGGGGTTGTTGTGGGAAAAGCGCTCGACCGTGGCGAGGGAAAGGCGGATGCCGTCCCACAGGCAGGAATGGATGTTCTTGTCGGCGAGGATGAGGTCGCCCTTCTGGGCGAAGGCGGCCACGCTGGTGAGGCAGGAAAGATAGCCGGCGGCATGGACGTGGCAGGCCTCGCGGCCGAGAAAGGCGGCGAGCTTCTCCTCCAGCCGCAGATGATAGGCGCGGGAGCCGTTGGAAACGCGGGCGCCGGTGGTGCTGGAGCCCCACTCGAGCATGGCGGCGCGGCCGGCCTCGATGACCTTGGGATGAAACGACAAGCCGAGGTAGTCGTTGCTCGAAAGCATGATCATGTCGCGGCCGTCGAGACGGATGCTGGTGCCGCGCTGGCTCTCGATGACGTGGTAAAAGGCGTCGTACTTCAGCCGCAGCTTGGTCGGAGAGTCATCGCGGCAACGTTCGAGCAGGGCCTTTTTATTCCGGGAGAAAAGTGAAAACGCCATGAGGTTTGGACAACGTTGACCGGGCCGGCGGCGCTTAGCAAATCGAAAGGCCGTCAGGCTCGCCGCGGCAGCGTGCGCATCCAGACGGTGAGATCGGCGGCGTAATCCTCCCAGGATTTAAAGGTCCGGGCGCGAGCCTCGGTCGCGAGCGCGGACCGGCGGGCGGGATTTTGCAAGAGATCGGAAAGAGCAGCGGCGAGGGCATCGGCGTCCACCGGATCGAGCGCGACGCAACCGCCGCCGCGGGCCGCTTCGCCGAGCGCGCCGCGGGCGGAACAAATGCAGGGCTTGCCGTGGGCCAGGCTTTCGAGCACCGGCAGGCCGAAGCCTTCCATCAAGGACGGATAAACGGTAAATGTGCAGTCGCGATAAGCCGCGGCCGCCGTCGCGTCGTCGACGGGGCCGTCGTAGCGCAGCGGCCGGCCGGCCCGCTGGAGCGCGGTGATTTTGTCCAGCGCCGCCTGGGCGGTCTGCGGGCGAGCCAGGCCGATCAGGCGCAGGTCGAAGCGCAGGCCGCGGCTCCACAGCCTTTCGCAGGCCTCAAGCAGCGCGAGGTGGTTCTTTCGGCCCTCGATGCTGCCGAGGCAAAGGACGACCGGTGGCTGGACCGCGGCGGCGGCCGGCGAAAGGGCGGAGGGGTCAGGCGGATCGAGGCCGAGCGGAAGGGCGGCGACCGGCGGCGGAGCGGACAGGCCCAGCCACCTCCAGTAATCAAGCAACGACTGGCGCGAGTCCTCGGAGATGGCGGCGACGCCGTCGAAGGCGGATAATTCCTGCAAATAGGCGGGGAAGCGCGCGACGGTTTGGGCCGGCGTGAGTTCGGGCAGCCGGAGGGCGATGGCATCGTGGAAAAGCGCGACGCGCGGACCGTCCACCCGGGCGAAGAGCGCCGGCTGCGCCGCGGCGGTGGCGGCGGAAAAGACCTCCGGCACAATCAGGGCATCGGCGCGGGCGAGAGGGGCCTTGCCGCGGGCGATCCCGCGGCGGAGGACGCCGCGCAGCCGGGCCGGCCAGGGCCAATGCGCGCCGCGGCGGGAACCGGCGGCGGCGGCGGCGAGATTCTTTTCCTCCCACGGTGCGAGCGGGCGCCAGCTTTTTTGCCAGGGGTCGAAACACACGGCGCAGGCGCGGGCGCGGAGCGCGGCCGCGAGCGAACGCGCGACCCGCTGGATGCCGGTGCGCGCCCGGGTGTGGCTGGTCGTGGTGAGATCGATGAAAAACATCGGGTCGCGCCGACTTCAACCGCGGTGCCAGACGTTATATTTGAGAATGGCGTAGACGGCGCGCAGCCCGTCCTTCCAGCCGATTTTTTTTCCCTCGGCGTAGCTGCGGCCGAAATAAGAAATGCCCACCTCGTAGATCCGGCAGCCGCGGCGCACGACCTTGGCCGTGATCTCGGGCTCGAAGCCGAAACGGTTTTCCTCGATGACGATGCCCTGGATGATTTCGCGGCGGAAGACTTTGAAGCAGGTCTCGATGTCGGTCAGGTTGACATTGGTGAGCATGTTGGAGAGCAGGGTGAGAAACCGGTTGCCGACCATGTGCCAGAAGTAAACCACGCGGTGGGGCAGGCCGGATTGAAAGCGCGAACCGTACACGACATCGGCCTTGCCGCGCTGAATCGGCTCGACCAGCAGGGGATATTCGGCGGGGTCGTACTCGAGATCGGCGTCCTGGATGATGACGATGTCGCCGGTGGCGGCGCGGATGCCGGTGCGCAGGGCCGCGCCCTTGCCCTGGTTTTTATCGTGAAAGATGATCTTGTCCGCCAGGCCCGCGCCCGCGCCCTGCAGCCAGTCGCGCGTTCCGTCCGTCGAGCCGTCGTCCACCACGATAAGTTCCACCGGCCCGGCGGGAGAGCGCCGCACCGCCTGAAGCAACTCGGCGATGGTTTGGCGCTCGTTGTAACAGGGGATGACGACGGAAAGGGTCACACGGGAAGGAAATTGAGAGTATCGGCGATCGGGCGCGGCAAGTCAGCCGGAAAACGGGGAAGGCCCAGGGCATAGCCGGTCGCCGGGGCGCGGGCAAGCGGCGATCGCGGAGGCGAGGGGCGAGGCCTTTTCACTTTGGTCAAAGCTTGATGGTGGTTTCCAGCCGCCGGGCGAAGCCGTCGCAGGGGCGGCCGGTGACGGCCCAGGCGAGGGCGAGACAGAGCCGGGGGCCGTTGAAGCGCCATGGGCGGTCCCAGTACCGCTGGAGGTAGGCGAGGCCGCGCTGGCGAAAGGTGGGCTCGCGACCCCAGCGGCTGAGAAAGAGGCGGAGATTCTGATCCTCCCGGGCGTGTCGGGTGGGCGAGGCGCTCACATGGTGGAGCACGCGGCTGCGGTTGGCCACATAGTGCCGGAAACCGGCGCGGTCCAGACGCAGGCAGAAATCGACGTCCTCATAGCCGTTGCGGAAGGCGGTGTCGAAGCCGCCGTTGTCGCGGAAGACCGGGGCGCGGAGCAGGCAGCAGGCCGCGGTGACGGCGCGGTAGCGCGAGCAGGAGCCAAGCGCCCAGCGGCGTTGCACGTGGATGGGCCGGCCGAGCAGATCGAAGCGCACACCCCGGTGGTCAATCTGGCGGGTGCGGGCGTTGATCTGGACGTTGCCGACAAAACCGACGGCGGGCTTTTGTCGGATCACCTCCAGCATCGGTTCGAACCAGCCGGGGAGGAGTACGAGATCGTTGTTGAGCAGGGCGAGGAATTCGCCGCGGGCGAGGGCGGCGCCGTGGTTGTTGTTGGCGGCAAAGCCGAGGTTTTTTTCGTTGAGCACGACACGGACGGCCGGATCGCGCAGCGCGGCCAGCCACTCGCGCGTGCCGTCCGTGGAACAGTCATCCACAAAAATGATTTCGTGGTCGAGTCCGGGCGGAAGCGTGGCGCGCAAGCTCGCCAGCATCGCCTGCGTGAGCGGCAGGCAATTGAAGAGCGGGATGATGAAGGAGACCTGCAAGCGGACAAAAAATGTCGGCGCGCTGCCGTTGCCGGGCCTACGGCGATTCTGCGAGCAGGCGCGCCAGATAGCGGCCGTAGGCGGACTTGCCGAGTTTCTGGACGTTGGCCTCCAGCTGCGTCCGGTCGATCCAGCCGTTGCGCCAGGCGATCTCCTCCGGGCAGGCGATTTTCAGCCCCTGGCGGTTTTCGATGACGTGGACGAATTCCGCCGCGTCGAGCAGGGAGTCGTGCGTGCCGGTGTCGAGCCAGGCCGTGCCGCGCCCGAGGAGTTCGACCCGCAGACGGCCCCGCTCGAGATAGAGCCGGTTCAGGTCGGTGATTTCGAGCTCGCCGCGTGCGGAGGGCTTGAGGCTGCGGGCGAGCGCGACGACCTCGTGGTCATAGAAATAAAGGCCGGGCACGGCGTAATTGGATTTTGGTGACGCAGGTTTCTCCTCGAGCGAGAGGACACGGCCGTCGGGGGCGAATTCCACCACGCCGTAGGCCTGCGGGTTGGCCACATGGTAGCCGAAGATGGTCGCGCCTTCGACGCGGGCGGTGGCGGCGGCGAGCGACCGGGCGAAGTCATGGCCGTAGAAAAGATTGTCGCCGAGCACGAGCGCGGAGGGGGCGCCGCCGATGAAATCGGCGCCGATGAGAAAGGCCTGGGCCAGGCCGTCGGGCCGGGGCTGCTCGGCATAGGCGAAGGACACGCCGAACTGCGCGCCGCTACCGAGGAGATGACGGAAGAGCGGCAGATCCTGCGGCGTGGAGATGATCAGAATTTCGCGGATACCGGCGAGCATGAGCACCGAGAGGGGGTAATAGACCATCGGCTTGTCGTACACCGGCATGAGCTGCTTGCTCACCGCGAGCGTGAGCGGATAAAGGCGGGTGCCGGAGCCGCCGGCGAGGATGAGGCCTTTGCGTTGCATGGGATCAGGCGGTGGTGCCGAGGCGTTCGCGGGCGTAGCGTTTTTGGGTGATGTCGTCGCACCAGGGCCGGTGGGCCAGATACCAGTCGACGGTCTTTTCCAGGCCGGTGGCGAAACTTTCGCGCGGGCGCCAGCCGAGTTCGCGCTGGATCTTGGCGCAGTCGATGGCGTAGCGGCGGTCATGGCCGGGGCGGTCGGTGACGTGCGTGATCTGGGCGGCGTAGGATTTGCCGTCCGGCCGGGGGGATTTTTCGTCGAGCAGCGTGCAGACGCGTCTTACGACCTCGAGGTTGGGCTGTTCGTTGAGCCCGCCGACGTTGTAGGTCTCGCCGACGCGGCCGCGCTGGAGCACGAGCCAGATGGCGGCGGCGTGGTCCTCGACGTAGAGCCAGTCGCGGATTTGCATGCCGTCGCCGTAAACCGGCAGCGGCTTGCCGTCGAGCGCATTGAGGATGATGAGAGGAATGAGTTTTTCGGGAAAATGGTAGGGGCCGTAGTTGTTCGAACAGTTGGTCGTAAGGGTGGGGAGTCCGTAGGTGTGCTGATAGGCGCGGACGAGGTGGTCGCTGGCAGCCTTGGAGGCGGCGTAGGGGCTGTTGGGGGCGAAGCTGGTGTCTTCGGTGAAGGCTGAGTCGCCTGGTGCGAGCGTGCCGTAAACCTCGTCGGTCGAGACGTGGAGGAAACGGAACGCGTTTTTTCGCGGTTCCGGCCGCGCAGCCCAGTGGCGGCGGGCGGCGTTGAGGAGGCGGAGCGTGCCGACGACGTTGGTCTGGACGAAAGGCTCGGGTGAGTCGATGGAGCGGTCGACGTGCGATTCGGCGGCGAAATTCACCACCGCGTCGATGGCATGCTCGGCGAGGAGGCGCGCGACCAGCGGCTCGTCGCCGATGTCGCCCGGGGTGAAAACGTAACGCGGATCGCCGGCGAGGTCGGCCAGATTGGCCGGGTTGCCGGCATAGGTGAGCTTGTCGAGATTGACGAGCCGGGTGAGCGGCGAAGGTTTCTCCGTGAGGCGCTGGCGGATAAAATTGCTGCCGATGAAGCCACAGCCGCCGGTGACCAAGAGGTTCATGGATTCAAGTCCTAGGCCGGCCCCGAGGTTTTGAGCGACTTGAGCGTGGCGGTGACCATTTTCGAAATTTCGGCATAAGCGGATTCGATCGCGGCGTGCGTCACGGTGGTGAGATAGCCGAGGTCGCGGGCGAGCAGGAGGAGATAGCGGGTTTCTTCCACGGACCCGCGGGCGGCGGTCAAGGCCTGGCGGAATTCGGCCACCGATCCCCGGCCCTTGCCCTCGGCGATGCCGGTCGGCACGGCCAGGGCGGCCCGGCAAAGCCGGTCGGACAGGCGGTGGCATTCCTCCGGGGGGAAGCCCTTGACGACGTTGAAGACGGCCAGCGCCGCGGTGTGGGCCTTTTGCCAGACCAGGAGATCGTGCCAGCTCTCCGATTTATCAGTATTCATGAGGATGAGGGTGTTGTCGTGGTTCAATTTCGCTGCCAGCGGCGCAGATCGCGGGCGACAGCTTCATGGACGTCGGTGAGCTGGAGGCCGACGGAGGCGAGTTTGGCGGAATCCATGATGCAGTTGGAGCGGGGCGTCTTGGCCGCGACGTGCATGAATTCATCCTCGTCCTTGAAAAACACAAA
>DATJYF010000034.1:0-6418 GCA_035499715.1 Opitutaceae bacterium
TGTTGAACGAGACGGAGTGGCTACGCTCGTCTCTCATTGAAAGATTTTCACTCAAAGGTGTACCATGGACGTTGCAAGTTCTCAGTCTGCTTGAATGGAACCGGTACGCCACCTTGCGTAGGTACTCTTGGGAGGTGACGATCCGCGCGCAAATGGCACGAAATGGAGATTTTTCCGCTTTGCAGAAATTTGAAGATAATTTTGATCGGCAAAAAAACCGGCTTTATATGAAAAATTTTGTGGGAGAATTCTGTATCGAAGAACTTCGAGCCAAGTTGCTTCGCGTGGCTGAGAGCTTAGATGCCCTTCACAAGCGACGACTTGAGCTGGCGACGGCGCTCGCCCATTAGATCTAAATTTTGGCCTCAAGCGCCGGTACCGCCGGCTTTGCCCCAGGTGTCCTTCAGCGTGATGGTGCGGTTGAAAACGGGCCGGCCGGGCGCGGCATCCTTCGGATCGAGCGCGAAGTAGCCGAGACGTTCGAACTGGTAGCGCTGATCGGGCTGCGCGTCCTTCAGCGACGGTTCGAGTTTGGCGGTCACGGTTTCCAGCGAGTGCGGGTTGATGTGCTGCTTGAAGTCGCCATCGGCATCCGGCTCGGCCACGGTGAAAAGCCGGTCGTAGAGGCGAACCTCGGCGTCGATGGCCTGCGCGGCGCTGACCCAATGAATGGTGCCTTTGACTTTTTTCGCGGCGTTGGGGCCGCCGGTGCGTGAATCGAGGTCGGCGGTGCAGCGGAGTTCGATGATTTTGCCGGAGGCGTCTTTGACGACCTCGTCGCACTTGATGATGCAGGCGTATTTCAGGCGCACTTCGCCGCCGGGTTTGAGTCGGAAATATTTCGGCGGCGGGGTTTCCATGAAATCGTCGCTGTCGATGAAGATTTCGCGCGTGAGCGCGAGCTTGCGCGTGCCGGCGGTTTCGTCGCCGGGATGGTTGACGGCCTCGCATTCGATCGCGTCGCCGGCGGCGATATTGGTCAGGACGACTTTCACCGGGTGCAGCACGGCAAGGCGGCGGAGCGCAGTGGCGTTCAGGTCCTCGCGGATCGCGTGTTCGAGCACGGCGACGTCGGTCAGACTGTTGAACTTGGTCACGCCGATGTGGTAGGCGAAGTTGCGCAGCGCGCGGGCGGGCACGCCGCGGCGGCGGATGCCGGAAATTGTCGGCATGCGCGGATCATCCCAGCCGGAGACAATTTTTTCCTGCACGAGCTGGAGGAGCTTGCGCTTGCTCATGACGGTGTAGCCGAGGCTGAGGCGGGCGAACTCGTACTGGTGGGGCAGCGGACGCGGCAGCTCGAGATTTTCCAGGATCCAGTCATAGAGCGGCCGGTGCACCTCGAATTCGAGCGTGCAGATGCTGTGGGTGACGCCTTCAAGGTAATCGCTCAGGCAATGGGCGAAGTCGTAGAGCGGATAGATGCACCATTTGTCGCCGGTGTGATGATGTTCGGCGTGACGGATGCGGTAGAGAAGGGGATCGCGCAGCCAGATGTTGGGCGACGCCATGTCGATTTTAGCGCGAAGCGTGCGCGCGCCGTCGGGAAACTCGCCGGCTTTCATGCGCGCGAAGAGATCGAGGCTTTCCGCGACGGTGCGGTTGCGCCAGGGCGATTCGCGGCCGGGCTTGTCGGGCGGACCGCGGTATTCGTCGGTTTCCTTGGGCGAAAGATCGCAGACGTAGGCCTTGCCCTTCTTGATCAACGCGACGGCGTATTCGTAAATCTGGTCGAAGTAATCGCTGGCGTAGAAGGGTTCGCAGGCAACGGACGACGTCAGCGCTGGCCCGAGATAGAAGTCCGGCTTGCCATTGACGGTCTGCGTGTCCGGCGTTTTGCCCTTGGGCTTGAAGCCGAGGCAATGGTCGGCCCAGCCGTCGATCAGCCATTTCACGTCGGCGATGATGGAATCGACATATTCGACGTCCTCCTTGGTCGGGTTGGTGTCGTCCATGCGGAGGTTGCACTGGCCGGCGTTTTCGCGGGCGATGCCGAAATTGAGGCAGATGGACTTGGCGTGGCCGATGTGGAGGTAGCCGTTGGGCTCGGGCGGGAAGCGGGTGACGATTTTGGCGTAGCGTTTTTCCGCGACGTGCTGTGCGACGATGTCGCGGATGAAATCGCTCGGGGCCGGCGCGGCGGGCTCGGTGTGCTCAGCGGTCATAACCCGTCAAATTGCGGAACCGGCGGGCGCGAGGCAATGACGCAATTGGCGGCTATGGCTGTTATTCCCGTATGCGTGCGACGAGGATTGGAGTCTTTCGCCGCCTGATCTGCTACGTACCGGCTCAGACAAGCCATTCTGCCTGTTTGGTCCCCTCTTGCGACAATGGAATCTAAAATCTCATAATCACGGAAGACCGCCCAGACATTTGCCATTGAAATGTCACGTGACTGTCATCGATTTATCACGAAGACGTGTAAGGATGCGAGTGAGCTCAACTTGACCAACAGTCCCGACCACAATGAACACACACGTCGCAAGTTCGCGGCTGCACTTCTGCCGTCGCCTCCTTCCTTCCAGCATCGCTCTCGCCTTTGTGCTCGTCGCCATGCCTGCCGTCGTGCACGCGCAAGTTTTTGTTGCGGACTACGGTAATGGCACGATTGGCGAATACACGACTTCTGGAGCCACTGTAAACGCCTCGCTGGTCTCGGGTTTGCCCAATCCCACCGATATTGCCGTTTCAGGATCGAACCTTTTCGTTTTCAATGGGGGCACCGACACTATCGGCGAATACACCACCGCTGGCGTCCCTGTGAATGCTTCCTTGATCACTGGCCTGAAAAACGGTGCAGGCATGGCTGTGTCCGGATCTAATGTATTTGTCTCAAATTACAATCAGTTCACGTCCACCGACATGGTTGCTGAATACACAACGTCGGGCGCCTTGGTGACAACCTGGAATCTGTTGTTTCCCGATGTCGCTGGTCCCATTGCGGCATCGGGATCGAATCTCTTTGTTCTGATGAACCCGCTCACCGCGGAGTCTTATGTCACGGAATATAACTTTTCGGGCGTTCCTATCAGAAGATTCAGCGTCCCTGGCGAAACCGCTTCCATTACCGTGGCGGGAAATAATCTTTTTTCGTCAGCTTTTGTGCGGGCGCGGGTTGGCAATATAGTCAGTGAATATGCCCCTTCTGGCTCGCTGGTGACCAGCGGGTTTGCTTCGGGTTTTTCGGTGCCTGCCAATATCGCGGTGCTGGGATCAGACGTGCTGTTAACGAATGGCAGCACGATAGGCGAATACACGCTGTCGGGCGCGCCCGTGAACGCCTCATTCATCACGGGCCTAAATTACGCGTCTGGGATTGCCGTAGTTGCCATCCCCGAGCCCCCGGCTTGGGCGCTGCTGTTTGGCTGCATCACGCTGATGTTCGCTGCTGCGCGCCGGTTTCGGATCAAAACCGTAGCCTAGGCGGAAATGCCGAAGCATCACCGCCCTTTGCCAAACGGCGCGCCGGAGGCGGCGAGGGGTGAGGCGCCGGTCGCCGCCATTTCCTTCAAGATGCTCGTGAGGTAGGGGATGAGCTGCTTTTTGCGGCTGACAATGCCGGGCAGGTCGAAAATCTCGTCCTTTTCCACGTGGGCGTAGTGGATGCGGCTGATGAGTTCGGCGTCGCCCTTGACGAGGAGGAGCGAGTTTTGGGTGTTGATGTCGGTGATGAGAAGGGCGGCGAAGGCGAGGCGTTCCTCATCGCGGAGCTGGGCGAGCGCGGTGGCGAGTTTTTTGGCGTGGGCCCAGAAATTTCCGAAGCCGAGTTCCTCGACCTGCGAGACGGCGAAGCGGGCGCCATCCTCTTCGTAGAGCTTGAAGTCGGAGCGGATGACCTTGTCGGGCGGGCTGGCGAGGATGACGGAGCCGGAGCTGAAGATGGAGTCGGCCAGCTCGCGGGAGTCGACGCCGGCGATGCGGGCGAGCCAGGCGAGGAGCGAGGTATCTTTTTCCGTGGTGGTGGGCGAATTGAGATGGAGCGTGTCGCTGATGATGCCGCTCATCATGATGCCGGCGATTTCGGGCGTGGGCGCGAGACCCTCGCGGCGGAAGAGTTCGGCGACGATGGTGCAGGTTGAGCCGACGGGCTCGTTGATGAAAAGGATGGGCTGGGGAGTGTTGAGCGGACCGAGGCGGTGGTGGTCGATGATCTCGGTGATGGTGACCTCGTTGGCGCCGGTGACGGCCTGGCTCATTTCGTTGTGGTCGACGAGGACGAGGCGGGTTTTGACGGGCTTGAGCAGGTCGGTCTTGGTCAGGATGCCCTGGAGCTGGGCGTCGTCGGAAAGGACGACGATGGCGGGCACGGAGGAGACGGCGATGCGCTTGCGGAGGTCGGCGATGCGCGTGTCGGCATTGACGGAGGAATACTGGCGGTCGATCAGGCGTTCCAGGGTGGAGGCGGCGCGGATGACCCAGGCGGTGGTGGCCGAATCGTAAGGGCTGACGAGAACGGAGACGTTTTGGGCGCGGGCGAGCTGGACGACCTCGTCGTCGACGGGCAGGTTGCCGGTGATGACGAGGGCGCGCACGCCGAGCTGGATGGAGCGCTGCTGGATGTCCCAGCGGTCGCCGACGATGATGAGCGATTGGGACGACGGGATGTCGTCTTCGGGGGAAAATTTGCCGAACGAGCGGATGTCCATCGCGCCGACGCGGACGTAAAGGTCTTCGGCGCGCTCGGGCTCGACGGTGTGGAGAACGCGGGCCTTGAGCGCGCGGGCGATGTGGGCGAGGCTGGAATTGACCTTGCGCATGAGGCGCGGCTCGCTGATGCGCGGCAGGAAAAAGCTGCCGAGCTGGGCGATGGTGACGGTGCCGACCACGCGGCGGCTGGTGGTGGTGACGGGGAGCACATGCACGCCGTGCCGGTCGATGAGCTCGAGGGCCTCGGCGCAGGTCGCGGTTTGGGGCACGTGGATGACCTCGGTGGCCATGACATCGCGGACGCGCGGCGTGACGTCGTTGAGGTAGAGCGGGAGCGGCTGGCGGAAACGCTGGAGGATGGAGTCGATGCGGGCGTTGGAGTTGCCGCAACGGGCCGCGACATAGCCGCGCTCGCCCCGCGCCTGCTTGTAAGCGGCATAGGCGATGGCCGAGCAAATCGCATCGGCGTCGGGATTGCGATGCCCGATGATGTAAGTGAGGTCGGCGGCGGCGGGCTCGGTGGCGGTCATGCGGACGGGTGAGAGTGGGCGAAGGAGGACTAAAGGAAAGGCTTTCTTGGCAACAGTTCCGCAACGACGGAGCAAAAAGCCGGCCAGGGCGTGACCGGGACGGCAGGCGGCGGTGTTGGCCGGGCGCTGCGCGCAGGCTGGACAAACCTTTTTTCCGCGCGTTATTTTGGCGGGATGAAGATTTACCTCGATGGAAAATTTGTCGACGCAGCGGATGCCAAGGTCTCGGTTTTCGACCATGGCTTGCTTTACGGCGACGGCATTTTCGAGGGCATCCGGCTTTACGGCGGCAATATCTTCCGACTTGACGCGCACTTGGAGCGTTTCGAGTACTCAGCCAAATCGATCCTCCTCAAATTGCCGCTGACCCGCGCCGAGCTCTCCGCCGTGGTCTGCGAAAGCTGCCGGCAGAACGGCCTGCGCGACGGCTACATCCGCCTCGTCGCGACCCGCGGGGTGGGCGACCTCGGCCTCTCGCCCTGGCTGTGCCCGAAGCCGACGATTTTCATCATCGCCGACAAAATCGCGCTTTATCCGCAGGAATATTACGACAAAGGCCTGGAGATCATCACCGCCGCGACCCGTCGCTGGAGCCCGGACGCGCTGCCGCCGACGGTCAAGTCGCTGAATTATCTCAACAACATCATGGCCAAGATGGAGGCCCGGCAGGCCGGCGCGCTCGAGGCCATCATGCTCAACGACCAAGGCTACGTGGCCGAGTGCACCGGCGACAACCTCTTCACCGTCCACAAGGGCGCGATCGTCACGCCGGCCGCCTCCCAGGGCGCGCTCAAGGGCATCACACGCGACGCGGTCTTCGACATCGCCCGCGAGCTGGGCCTGCCCATCTCCGAAAACAACCTCACGCGCTATGACGTGTGGAACGCCGACGAATGCTTCCTCACCGGCACCGGCGCCGAGGTCATCCCCGTGGTCAAGCTCGACGGCCGCGAAATCGGCGCCGGCCGCCCCGGCCCCGTCACGCAGCGCGTGCTCACCGCCTTCCGCCGCCGCGTGCTCACCGAGGGGACCAAAATCTGACCGGGCGCCTGATGCAGCGCCTTTGCAGTGTGCGCCAGGTTAGCGCACGAACTGCGCCAACCTGCGCGTTTGCGGCACGCCCGGCGAGGCATGCTGCACGCTTGCCAGGGCGGGACGGTGTGGCATGATTAGTGCAGAAAAGGAGGCGCGCATTTGATTCACCATTATTTTTCTCAACTTGAGTCGATAGTTTAGGATCA
>DATJYF010000035.1:0-25801 GCA_035499715.1 Opitutaceae bacterium
CCTAGCCAGCACGCCAATTTAAAAGGATCGATGGTTTTCTGCTCGATACCATGCGCGACAAGATGGGCACCATGCTGCTCCAGCGCCTTTAGCACAATAGATTCAATTTGATTGGCTTTAAGTTCGTACTGCGGCTCAAGGTTTTTGACCAAACGCCGCAGTACGCCATAGGCAGATTTAACCAGCCTATCCTGGCCTTGTGGTGCCGTCATTCGCTTTCGCGTTCGGAAAGCTTTTTCTGGATCGCGTCAAAATGAGAATGGTCATCTTCTGCGACAGCAACAAGGGCATCCACGGTATTTTCCGAGACGCCATTATAAAGACATGGGACTTGAGTAGGTGCTCCTTCAATGGGAGCACGATTTGTGACGAGTGTTGTCCAGATTTCTTTGAAGCGATCGTATGTCATGGGTGCCTCACTTGATGGTCGAGCAGCTGGTGGAATGGCCTTGAAGAGAGAGGACCGATAAAACTATTCTCTGGTTGCAGAGAATCAAGATTTTTTTATTGACATATTGTTAATAACTTACCTCGGGGTATCGGTCCTGCATCGTTCTTTTCACCAAACCAAACTGACAACGCAAGTTCGGAGTTGTTACGAATCCGTGATTACCCTGAAAGGTATCAGGGGTTCCCTTAGGGTTTACTAACTAGCTGATTTGCGAAGATGACAGCGAATTACTGCACGCTTTTTAAACCACTCCGGCGTTCCCCATTTTTGCGCGATTCGCGTAAGTGGGGACGGCTGCTTGGTTCGCTTCTCGCCTAATGGCTGGCATGGCCTTTCTGGCGTAATCCTGACCCATTGGCAGGGCATCTCAGCGATAATCGCAGGGCAGCCATTGCCAGTCCGGTAAAAACGCCGTGGGAGCGTAGGCCGTGGTTCTAAGTGCGGGAAGCTTTGCGTCTTGAACTGATGCCGCATGAACTGCAATCGCTCTGCTTTCGTCATGCATCCCGGTTTCTACCCTCTTCCCTCTCAGAACAAGTCAGATTTCAAACTGAGACACTACCTGAATGGGGAAAGTGGTACGTTTTGAAATCAAGCTTGTTTGGGCAAGCGATCAGATCGCTTCCGGCGCATAGCCAACGCAGTGGCTTGGAATGACCCACCACCCCCGCCGATTCCTGCATTTACACCGGCGGGGGGATTTGATCTCGTCGACGTTTCCCAAAGACAGTCCCCGCTCCATGACCACACCGAACAACTCCCAAACCGCTCCCGACGCGCCGGCCAGCCCGGGTGGCGCGCTCCGTCACGAGGAAAAGCTGCACGATTTCTGGAACAAGAATCGCACCACCATCTTCGCCGCCTGCATCGCCGTGCTCCTCGTCGTGGCGGGCAAGGGCATTTGGGAAATCTACCGCGTCCAGCGGGAGAAAAGCATTCAGGCCGACTACGCCGCGGCGACCACCCCGGAAAAGCTGCGGACCTTCGCGCGCGAGCATTCAGGCCACATTCTCGCCGGCGTCGCCAGCCTCCGCCTGGCCGACGACGAGTATTCGTCGGAAAAATACGCGGACGCGCTCGCCGATTACGAGCTGGCGGCGACGGCCTTGCACGACACGACGCTGGCCGGCCGGACGCTGCTCGGCCAGGCCATTTGCAAGCTTCACTCCGGCCTGGCGGCCGACGGCGAAACACAGCTCAAGCAGCTTGCCGGCGATCCGGCCCAGCTCCAGGCCGTGCGCGCCGAGGCCGCCTATTATCTCGCCACCCGGGCGGCGGACGAGGGCCGGGTGGAGGATGCGAAAAGATTTGCCGATCAGGTGCAGCAGATCGATGCCCAGGGAATCTGGGCGCAACGCGCGCTCAGCCTGCGGGCCAGTCTTCCGCCCGATGCTTCGCCCGCGGCCGGCGCCTCTTCGAGCGGTGTCTCGCTCCAGGTTCCAGGCAAGTGAGCCTGGTTGCCGGCGGAAACACGTCGGGGCCCGCCGCGATGGGCGTGTGAGCGGAACGGCCGCGGAAATCCTTTCGACAGAGTCCGGATGATGCGCCCGATCGTCATGTTTGATCTCGCCGGCAAGGCATTTGCCGTGTTCGCCTGGCCTTTTTCGCCCTGGCTTGCCACGGCGTTGTTTGTCGGGCCCGATCTCTATTTGCTTTATCATCTGCTGGTGCCGTCGGCGCAGGGCGTGGTCCGGGTGTTCACCCGTTTTGCCACCGGGGAGAAGGAGGTCTGGCTGACGATCGACGACGGGCCGGACGGGACGGACACGCCGAAGATCCTCGACCTGCTGGACCGGCACGGGGCCCGCGCCACTTTTTTTGCCATCGGGGAGCAGGCCGCGCGTCAACCGGCCTTGGTGGCGGAGATCGTCCGCCGCGGGCACGAGGTCGGGCATCACACGCACACCCATCCGCTCTACACCTTCTGGTGCGCGAGCCCGGCAAGAGTCCGGAAGGAATTGGACGGCGGTCTGGACGCGCTGCGGCAGGCGGGGGTGCAACCGCGCTGTTTTCGCCCGGCGGTGGGAATAAAGAATCCGTTTTTGCACGGGGCGCTGGCGCAGCGGGGGCTCGCCTGCATTGGCTGGAGCGTGCGCAGCTGGGACTGCGTTTCCCGGAATCCGGCGCAGGTGGTCGGGCGCGTCATGCAGCGGATCGAGCCCGGTGCGATCATTCTCATGCACGAGGGCCCGAATGTCTCGCCGCGGGTGAGGGTGGAGGCCCTGACGCGCCTGCTCGAGGCGTTGCGCGCGCGGGGTTTCCGCTGCGTCGTGCCTGAAAGCCGGCGGTTTCGCTGACCGCGGCCGGTGGCAAAAGATTTTATACATCGGGGCGGCGGAGCAAAATGGCTTGAACCGGCTCCGGCTCGAATGTTTTGTCACCGCGGCGATGATGTCTCCGGCCTGCCGCCACCCTGCCTGCGAATCGAAGTCCAACCCATGAACCGTTTGTGCGCATGACCGTGGCGGAAAAAGCCGAAGCCCTGGCGTGGAAAATCGAGTTTGGCGGGGACGCCCCTGTCCATTGGCCGGCGTCGCGGGCCGGCTTTCGCCTGCCCGTGAGCTGGCTGGCCGGGGAAGCGACCGAAGGTATTTTTCCGCCGGTCCGGCCGGCCGGCGAGGCCGGCGGTTTCCGGCTTTTTCAAGCCGGCGAGCTGTTGCTGGGTTGCGGCCTGCAGCCGGTGGGCGGGACGACCGAATCCGCGGCCCGCGAGTTTTACCGCCGCTTGCTGGAGGCGGCGGGCCGCCGCCGGCTTTACCGGATTTGGAATTACATCCCGGCCATCAACGAACGGAAAAACGGCCTGGAAAACTACCGTGCGTTCAGTGCCGGCCGCGCGCAGGCCTTTGAGGAGAAATTTGGCGGCGGCTACCGGTCGATGCTGCCGGCGGCCTCGGCCGTGGGCTGCCGGGGCGAGGCGATCGCCGCGGTGTTTGCCGCCGGCGAACGCGCCCCGCGGCACGTGGAAAATCCCGAGCAGGTTCCGGCCTACCATTATCCGCCCCAGCACGGGCCGCGTTCGCCCAGCTTTTCCCGTTCGACGATCGCGGAGTCCGGAGGCCGGCCGGTGGTGTTCATTTCGGGGACCGCCGCGATCAAGGGCCATGCCACGGTCGCGCCCGGCGCGCTCGCGGCGCAGCTCGACTGCACGCTCGACAACCTGCGCTTGATCTCGGTCGCGGCGGGAGTCGGCGAGAGGCTTGGTGCCGGCGAAAATTTTGTCCGCCATTTCAAAATCTATCTCCGGCGCGCCGGCGATCTGCCGGCGGCGCGGGCGCGGCTGGCGGCGTCGCTGTTGCGGCCGGCCGACCGGGTGGTCTGGCTGCAGGCCGATCTTTGCCGGGCCGGACTGGTGGTGGAAATCGAGGCGACGCTGGTGGGGAAATGAGGCGGCCGGTCAGCGGCGGAGCAGTGCGCGCAGCCGGCGGGCGTCGGTCTTGCCGCGCGCGGTGAGGGGAAATTCCGGCAGCACGCGCAGCTGGCGGGGGATTTTCCACGCGGCGAGCCGCTCGCGCAAGGCCACGAGAATCGCTTCAGGCGCGAGGCCGGTTCCCGCCACGGCGGCGGCGAGCGCGTCGGGCCGCGCGGGATGAAGAGCGGCAAAGGCGTCGCGCACGCCCGGGAGCCGGCGCAAGGCTTGCTCGATTTCCGCCAGGTTGACCCGCCGTCCGCCGAGCTTGGCGAAGCGCCCGCTGCGGCCGAGCAGCACCAGCTCGCCGCGCTCGTTGCGTTGGCCGAGGTCGGCCGGAAGATGCCGGCCGAGCCCGCCTCGCCTCCGCCGGTTGCCCAAAGTGAAGACCGCCGTGCTCTCGACGAGGAAGCGGCGTTTTTTTTGAAAAATCAGGCGGACGCCCGGCAGCGGCGGACCGATGCTGCGGCCGCTGAGCGTGACGGCGCCGGTGCGGTCGTAACTGATGCCGCCGGTTTCGGTGCTGCCGTAGAAATTGTGGATTTTTTTGCCGAACTTGCCGTAAAAGGCGCGGGCCGTCTCGGGCCCGAGCGGCGCGCCGGCCGACACGACCGTGCGCAGGCTCCGCAAATTTTCTTGGGGCATATCGGTGTCGGCCAGGGCGCGAAGCAGCGCCGGCACCGCCGGGAAGACCGTGGCTTTCCATTCCCGGATCGCGGAGGCGATGGCCTGCGGCAGCGCCGGCACACCGCAGATCACGGCCGTGCCCTGATCGAGCAGCGGCGTCACCAGATTGCTGAATCCGTAGGAATGACTGAACGGAATGAGGCCGAGGCTTCGGTCGCCGGGCTTGATGCCCATGGTCGCGCAAATCCGGCGGCTGTCGGCCAGGAGTTGCGCGTCAGTGAAAGCAAGCGGTCGGGGCGCGCCGGTCGATCCGGAGGTGAGCTTGATCAGCCGGCGGCCGTCGCGGCGGCGGCGGCCGGCTCCGGTCGGCTCGAGGCGCCCGGCGTGCCAGAGAAAATCCGCGCCGACGGCCCTGGCCGCGGCGCGGCGCGCCGGTTCCGGTTCGGTCGGATCGAGCGGCACGGCCACGGCGCCGGCTTGCAACAAGCCCAGAAAGATTTCCAGCCAGTGCGGGCCGTTTGGCTCGGCAAAAATGACGGCGGCGCCGGCGAGCGGCGCGGCGTGGCGGGACCGCCAGCTGGCGGCGAGCGCGTCGAGTTCGGCGCGGGTCCAGATTCTGCGCGTGCCGGCGTCGATCAACGCCGGGGCGCGGGGCTGGGCCCGCACGCGGCGATTCCAGGCTTCGCTCAATGTGGCCGGCATGGTTCAATTGGGCGCGCCGCCGCGCGCGCGCGGCTCGAGTTCGACCGCCGCCAGCGCGGTCAGAACGATGAGCGCGACCGTCAGCCCGAGACCGTGGACCACCGGAATCCGGCTGAGGCTGAGCACGCCGAAGGAGGCGGCGGCGCAAAGGGCGGACAGCCGGATCGGCGCGGGCGGCGGCGCGCCGGCCCGCGCGCTCTCGGAGGAAAAAATGGCGTAGTTATGCGCGAGGCACAGTCCGAGAAACGCGCCCAGCAGATGGAAGAGATTGAGCGTCTGGCCGAGCAGCCCGAACATGCCGAAGATGAAAAAACACGAGCCGGCCGGGATCAAGGCGATGCGCAGGCCGGCGCGGAACCGATAGATGATGAAGACGCTGGCGATGACCAGGCCGAGCCCGCTCAGGCTCAGGCGCAGCGCGGACCAGCGGTAGCGCGTGAACACGCGGTTGAGCGATTGGAGCTGGTCCACTCCCACCGTGAAAAGGCCGGCCGGCGGTGCCGGCGTGCCGGACGGTTTGACCACGGTCATGAACCAGCACAAAGGGCCGTCGGCGTCATAAAACTGGGCGAGGGGACCGGTGATCACCGGCTGGAGATCCTCATACAACTTGGAGTATCCGCCCGCGGGCGGCTGCTGCTGCGTCCGGCTCCAGTCGTCGAAAAACCCCGCGAAGGCGCCGGCATCGAATCCATGCCGCTCGAGCGCGGCCCGGAAATCGCCGGCAAATCCATCGAGCCGGGCCAGCCGCGCCGGCATTTTCCGCCAGTCCTCCTCGGTGGGAAAGACCAGGCCGAGGCTGGCGGCGGACGCGCCGGGCGCCGCCCGGGCTTCGTACGACAGAAAGTCCTCGAGGTGTCGGCGCGCTTCCGCCGCCGAATCGCCATAGGTGAGATAAACGGAGCGGTCCGGCGTATCCCCGAACAACGTCCGCAGCGCCTGATCGTTGGCCAGCAATGCGGGCGACGGAATGTCCAGCTCGCGCACGTCGTCCTGCCAGTGCAGCCGCCATGGCCCGACGAGGGCGATGATCACGGCGGCGAGAAACAGCGCGCGGAGCGGCCCGCGCCAGCGGCTTCCGTGTCCGGCCGCGTTCCGGCCGAACGTGCGGCCTTCGAGAAAAGGCTGCTCCAACTGCGCGAAATAGAGCATCGCCGCGGCCAGCGCGCACAGGAGGCCGGCACTGACGAAAAAGCCGACCTGCCGGATGAAGGGAAGATCGGAGAAAAGCAGCAGCGAGAAGCCGATCACGGTGGTGAGGCAGCTTGCGAGCAGCGGCTTGAGCAGGCGGCGCAGCTTGTCCGCGTAGGGTTCCCCCGGCTGCCGCGACGGCTGCATATAAATATAGAAGCCGTAGTCGATCGCGACGCCGCTGAGCAGCGAGCCGATGACAAAAACCAGGATGTGCAGGCGGTGAAAAGCCAGGGTGGAGGCCGTCCACGCGCCGAGCAGCGCACAGCCGATCACCGGCACGAGGTGCAGCATTTTCCACATGCGGCGGACGAGGGCGCAGCCCACCGCGAGGACGGCGAGGAGCGAGGCGAGATTGAGCGTTTTGATTTCCCATTCGATCCGGGCCCGGCTGGCCGCGGCGAAGCGGTTGATGCCGGACCAGCACAGCTCGACGGACGGGTACTGCGCCCGCACCTGCGCGAAAGCGCGTTCGACCGCGGCGAAAGCGGGTTGCTGGCCTTCGGCGGTGAAAGGGGAGGGTTTGATCCGGGCCCAGACCAGCGCGTGGCCGTCCGCCTGCGTGCCGGGCAGGCCGAACGGCCCGACCTGCGCGATCAGTTTTGGCACCAGCAGCAAGGGGTCGCGGCGCACCAGCTCCTGCATCGACATGGCTTCCGGCCGGGCCAGAAAGGCTTCCAGGTCCGACGCGGCGCGCTCGGCCAGCCAGGGGGAAAATTCTTTTTCCGGCCGGCCTGTGCGCCCGAAGGCGCGCTTGGCTTCGCCCAGCCAGCCCGGGAGCAGCAGCGCGAAGCGTCGGGCAAAGATTTTCCGGCCCAGTTCCGTCTCGGCGGTGGCATCGCCGATGGCCGCGGCTTCGGCGAAGACCGGCGCGTGGGCAAGTTTGCCGGCCAGCAGCTGCGCGGCCGCGGCCGGCGGCGAGTTGGGCGCGGCAGAATCGCGCAGGGCGAACAGCATCACGCGCGCCTGCCGGTTGCCGGCGAGATTCCGGACCACAGCGACCTCGGGCGACGGTTCGCCCGGCGGAATCAGATCGAGGACGTTGGTGGAAATTCTTTCCGCGTAGTCGAGCCGCAGCAGCCAGCCCGTGCAAAGGAGGATGAAGACGGCGAGCACGCCGCGGGCGATGAGTTTCTGGCGCGCGGGCTCCACGGCGTTCACCGGAAATAACGGGCCAGCTCGTCGGCGGAAAAAGTCACGCCTTCGCGCGTTTCACCGATGAGGATTTCGACGCGCTGGGCCGCCGATTCGATCAATTCGATTTTGCCCAGCTTCATCTGCTCGCCGGAAATCATGACCGCGCTCAGGCTGGAGGCGAGCGAGGGGTTGCGCGGCACGAGCGCGAGCGTCCAAACCCCGGCCTCGCGCCAGCCGTGGACCGCGAAGTTTTTTTGCAGCCGCGGCAAGTCGAAGCGCAGCACGTCGACCAGGGCGTCGACCGCCGCGAGCGCCCGGCCGTCCGCCGGCACGGCTTGCTCCCGCCCGCTCGCGTCGCGGATCAGCAGACCCCGGCCGTCGACGATGACGATGCGCGGTTCGGGTGTGAGGTAGTGCAGGCTGAGGCCGAGGTCCGGCGCGATGCGGACTTCGCCGGTGAGAACGATCGGCGTCCGGCGGAAGGGGAAATAGCGCCGCTCCACAAACGCACACAGCCGGTTTTTGCCGGGGGCCAGCCGGGCCAGGAGGTCCTGCCAGGCCGGATCGTGCGCCGGGTCGGCGATGAGGGTGGCGGGATCGAGCAGCGACGGCGGCTCCGCGCGCAGGGCGGCTGCGCCGGCGAGGCAGAAAAGCAGGGTCAGGAAGCGACGGCTCATGATGGTTCCCGCAGCGGAGAAGCGGCCGCGAAGGCGCCGGCCCGGCGCCGGCGGACGACCGTCAGCCAGCGGCCCAGGACGAATTCCGCAAGCAGGCGGAGGTGCAGCCGGATAAGGACGAGGTTGTCCCGCACGTAGTGAAAGTGCGAGACGCCGCCGGCGCTTTTCGCCAGGTAGCGGCAGGGCGCGGGGAGGTTCAGCGTCGGCACGCCGGCCCAGAACATCCGCACGGCGGCCTCGTGGTCAAAATCGAAACGGCGCGCGCCGCGGGTCGCAGCGAAGACGCGGTGCAGCGCCGCCACGGGATAAACACGGAAGCCGAAAAGCGGGTCGTCGATGCCGGGGCCGAGAATTTCCAGCCGGGCCAGCCAGATGCTGAGCTTGCGGCCGTACCGCCGCACGGCCGGCGCCTCCGGACCGAAGACCGGCCGGCCGAGCACGAGCGCGGCCGGATGCTCCATCGAGGCGCGCATGAATTCGGGGATGTGGGCGGCGGAATGCTGGCCGTCGGAGTCCAGGCTCAGGACGTGCGTGAAGCCCGCGGCCAGCGCCTCGGCCACGCCCGTGGCCACGGCCGCGCCTTTGCCGCCGTTGCGTTCGCGCACCATCACCCGCACCCGCGGATCGCCCGCGGCCAGCGCCTGCACCGCGGCGGCGCTGCCGTCGGTGCTGCCGTCGATCACGACCCAGACGGGACTCCAATGGCGCAGCGCTTCCCTCACGGTGTCGGCCAATATTCCTCCCGTGTTGAAAGACGGGATCAGCACCAGATGCGTGGGGGAAGGGTTCATCAGGCGCGACCGAGTCTCGCGGCGAAGATTTGTTCCACCTCTGCCGTGATTTCCTTGGCGGAACATTCCGGATTCACCCGCACCAGCCGGTCGAGGTGGATGTCCATGTGCACCGGCAGCGCCGGGACGCGCCACCAGGGGCGGCCGCGCGGAAGCAGATCTCCGCTGGTTTGAATGACGAGCACCTGCACGGGAACGCCCGCCAGCCGGGCGATCAAGGCGAAGCCGGGCTTGAGCGGATTGAGCGGCCGGCCCGTCTCCGTGCGCGTGCCTTCGGGAAAGATCAGGAGGGTGCGGCCGGCGGCGACTTTTTCCGCGACTTCGCGGAGGAGATCGACGCCGCTGACGCCGGCGGAGTAGCCGGCCATGATGGCGGCGGGGGCGAGAAAGGGATTGCGCAGGAGGGCGGGCTTGAAAATGCAGACCGCGTCCGGCAGCCGCGCCAGCAGGATGGTGGCATCGATCAGGCCCGGATGATTGGCAACATAGACCGCCGGCCGCGGGAACACGGTGGCATCCGGCCCGTGCCACGTGACGATGACCAGCCGCGTGGCGTGCAGCCAGCCGACCCAGCTGGTGAAGAGGCGGCGGATGATTTCCCGGACCGCCGGGGCGCGCCGCTCGCGGCCGGGGAGAAGCAGGAGAACGGCGCAAAACGCATTCAAGCCGAGGCAGACCGTTCCAAACACCACCCACGAAAGGAAATACACGCAGATAAAATAAAAACGCTTAAGCATGGGGAGTGCTCAGGCGGAGGGAACGGCCGTTTTCCTCCGGCGCGGCGGCGACGGGATTGAGCGGAGTGAAATTGGCCCAAAGAAACGGATCCCGGCGCAGCAGGGTTTCCACCAGCGCGAGAAAATTCTGAAAATGGACGCGGGCCCGGTCGAGGTTTTCATCCCTGGAGCCTGCATTCGGCGTGAAAACCGGCGAGCTGTAAACCATCGACTCGTCCCGCCCGTGGGGCACGCTCACGCAGAAGATCACGGGCCGGCGGAACACGAGCGCCAGATGATAGATGGTGAAGGGAAACAGGCGTGGCCGGCCAAGAAAGTCAAACGGCTCCAGCTTCGCGCTGTACTCGGGGCGGTCGCACTTCATCGCGACCGAGACGCCGGAATCAATCGCCTCCTTGAGGGCGAACAGCAGATTTTCCGGCTCGTTGATCCAGAGATAGGAGACGAGGGCGCCGAACCGCTCGGCCAGGCGGTCGGTGTCCCGCGAGTTTTCCATCCGCAGGCGAATCATGCACACGCGGCGGTTGAACCGGCCGAGGGCGAACCCCAGCAGGTCCGAGTGGCCGAAGTGGAAGGTTCCGAAGAGCGCGGGTTCGCCGGAGGCCATCAGGTCGAGGAAGGGCGCGCAATCCGGTCCGCTGACGCAGCGGTAGGGCCGGCCCTCGGCGAACCGCAGTTTCACCATCAGGGCCTGGGCGAAGGCGAAAAAGTGCCGCCACACGTCGGTCGCGCCGGGCCGTCGCGGCAGGACTTCGGCCAGATAGGCGCGCGAATGCCGGCGCGCGGCCGGCATGACGGCCACCGCCACCCACGTGCCGAGCCCGAGAAAAAAATCGAACACCGGCGCGGGCAGGAGGACGTCGGCGCAGGTTAAAAAAAGGCAGCCCCAGCTCGGGCCGGGATTGCGCGGCGGCGCGGCATGAACGGTGTCGGTTAATGCCATGAAAGGGCGAGGGTCAGGCCGGGAGCGATGACTTGGCGCAAGGAGCGTCGTTCCTGCAGAAGGGCAAAGAATTCAGGCAGGGCAAGCGCGCCGTCGGCCTCGTCGCCCGGGATCAGCCGGACGGTTCCGAGCGCGCCGGCGGGATCCGCCGCCAGCACGACGGCGAAGGCGAACGTCTCCGCGCTGGCCACGCCGCAATCGGTCAGCCACGTGCCGCGTTCTTCCCCGCCGCAAAGAATGGCGCGCGGCGAGCCGGCCGTGAGCGCGGCCTGGAGGGCGTGGGCCGCGAGCTGCCGGTCGCCGGTGAGCGGAAAAAACCGCCCCACCGGCTGCTGCCGGGCGATCAGCACCTGCTGCACGGCGCTGGGATGGATCGAGGTTTGAAACAATGTCGGGCTCGCGGCGGGAAAGCTGTCCAAATATTCCTCGATCGCGCGGCTCTCGGCATAGGTCGAGGCATAAACCAGCGCATCGTCCGCGCCCAGATTCAGGTCGCGCAGCACGCTGCCGAGGAGCAGGCCGAGCTGCGTCATGCGCCGGGTGGCGCCGCGCGGAAAAAGTTCGCGCAGGCGGGCGCGCGTGGCCTCCGGCTCCTCGTGGCCGGGATGCTCGAGTCGGACGGCATGAAGATGGCGCTCAATCATGGCTGAGGAGGAGGGCGGCGTGGGCGCCGCCAAAGGCGTTGCTGGCGAGAAGCACGCCGTCGAAGCCGGCGTTGGCGAACGATTCGGTCGCCACCGTGTCGGTGAAGCACGGCGCCGTGCTGCCGACGCTTCCCGGCGTGCGGCCGGATTTTATCGCCGCGAGCGCGAGGGCGAGCTCGACCAGTCCGCAGCTGCCGAGCGTGTGGCCGAGGCTGCCCTTCCAGGAAACCAGTGGCGCGGCGGGAAAAAGCCGCGCCAGGGTTTCGGCCTCGAGGCGGCCGGCCTCCAGCGTGCCGGTGCCGTGGCCCTTGATCCAGAGCCGGCGGCCGGCCGCGGCCGAGGCCAGCGGCGCGAGGCAGGCGCGAAAACCGGCGCCGTCCGCCTGGTTGGCGGTGAAATGATGCATTTCATTATGGATCTGCTGGCCGGAAATTTGAAATTCGCCCGGGCCGCGGCCGAGCACGGCGAAGGCCGCGCCGTCGCCGAGCCCGATGGAGCCGGCGGCACGCGCGGAGTAGGGGGCGGGCATTTCCCCATTGAGAATTTTCAGCGCATGAAATCCGCCGGTGACAAACGGGCTGATGAAATCGAAGGTGAAGACGAGCGCCCGCTCGGCCAGGCCGGCCGCGAGGACGCGGGTGGCGAGCAGCAGACCGATATGCGCCGAGACGCAGGCGTGCGAGAGCAGGCTCACGTTTGCGCCCCAGCCCAGCCGGCGGCGCAGAAATTCCACCGAGGCAGAAGGCGTGGCCTGGACGAGATGGGCCGGCTCGCGCGTACGCCGGAAGGCGTAGAGGTTGCCGACGCCGAAGTTGCTGCTGGTGACAAAAACCGGATGGCGCGCCGCGCCCCACGGGGCGGGCGGGATTTCCGCGGCGAGCGCCTCGATCGCGGGCAGCCAGTCGGGCGGCGCCGTTTCCGCCAGGTCGCGGCCGGGCAGCGGCGCCAGCGGCACGCGGTCGCCGCCGTCCGGCCCGAGCACGGGCCGAAATTCGAGCGCGCGCGTTCCGGCCTGCAGCGCGGCGCAGGTGGCCGCGGCCTGGCCCAAGGCGGTCCGGCACCCGCAGGCTTCGAGACGCACGGCGTTGACGGATGACCGGCTCACGGCGGGGCGCAGGCCGGCCGGCTAGGCCGGCAGCTTGTCCTTGGGCGCGCGGGCGCGAATGAAGGCGGCGAGCCGGGCCACGCTGGCCAGGGCCGTCCGCGCCTCTTCGCTGTTGGTGATTTTTATCCCGAATTCCTTTTCCAGGCGCACGACCAGTTCCAGCGCGTCGATGGAATCGAGGTTCAAGCCGCCGCCGATGAGTGGCTCGTCGTCGGGAATGTCCGCCGCCGGCAGGTCCTCGAGCTTGAGCGTGTCGACGATGAGTTGCTTGAGACGGGCAAAAAGCGGATCCGACATGATGAAATCTAGGAGTTGGCGGGGGAGGCAACGGATTCGAGGGCGGCTTCGCTGTAATCCAGCTCCGGACAGATCCGGATCCGCCGTTGCTGCAGCCAGCAGATGAGGAGGAAAGTGCGAAACCGCCACCACAGCGGCCACGTCAGGTGGGCATGGCCGGCCACGATGGAACAGAGCGCGGCGCGGATGTTCCATGGCGCCTGCGCACACATGAAGACCGCGAAGCTGTCGTTGTTGTAGAACACGGCGATGAGTTTCTGAAAAACGCCGGCGTGGCGCTTAACGGCGCGGGTATAATGGCGCCGCTCCGCCAGGGTGAGCCCGCGGCCGTAGGCGTCGGCCTGCACCAGCAGGTCCACCGCGGTCTTGGCCGACCACATCGACATGTAAACCCCGGACGAAAAAATCGGGTCGAAAAATCCGGCGGCGTCGCCGACCAGCAGCATCCGCTCCTCGGCGAGCTTTCGCCGGAAGTAGCTGTAATCGCTGGTGACGTGGAACGGCATCAGCGGTTCGGCGCGGGCGAAAAGCTCGCGCAGCTTGGCCGAGCGCGCCACGGTCCGGGCAAACAAATCCTCCGGCCGCAAGTCCGAGGCGCGCATAGCTTCCACCGTCGTCACCAGCCCGACCGAGGTGCGCTCGTCATCGAGGGGAATGAGCCAGAACCAGCCGTTCTCCAGCCGGACCGCGATCGTATGGCCGGCGGCGCGGCCCGCGGCCCGCGCCACCCCGCGGAAATGGCTGTAGACCGCCACCCGCTTGGGAAAAGGCGAGGGATCGAGCGAGCGTTTCTTCTCGGCCTGGAAAAGGTTGTCGCGGCCGCTGGCGTCGAGCAGCCAGCGCCCCGTCACGGTTTGCGAGGCGGCGCCGGTCTCCAGCCGGACATGATGCAGCCGGTTTTTCGTTTCGACCGAGCGGGCCAGCGTCCGCACCTGCACCTCGGCTCCCAGCTCGCGGGCGTGGTCGAGCAGCAGCGTGTCGAATTTGGCCCGTTCGACCTGAAAGGCGTATTCGAGGCCCGGCATCAGACCTTCGGAAAAATCGATCTCCGTTTGCGCGCGGGCGTTGGAAAGAAAAAAAGCGGCGCCGTATTTGCGGATGAAGCCGGCCGCCTCCAGCTTCGGCCACGCGCCCGTTTCGCGGAGGATGGCATTGCTCATCGGCAGGAGGGACTCGCCGATATGAAAACGCGGAAACTGCTCCTTCTCCACCACCAGCACCTTCAAGCCATACTGGCGCGCAAAGGCGGCGGCGGTGCTTCCGCCCGGACCGCCGCCGATGATGATGACGTCGAAATCGTACACTTGCATCGCCGGGGACATGCCTGCCATGTCGTTCTGCAGACATCAAGCCATGATGGTCGGGGGGGGAGATTCGGGTTCCGCCGCGGGAATTTTCACCAAAAAATATCTCGGTTCCGCCGGATTCGCCCTTCCGGCCATGATCTTTTCTCCCGCGCCTTAAACCTGGAGTGATACCAGACTTTTTCGTCGGGAATGGCTCGCGTTTGACAGGCCGGACGGCCAGCTTTTCCCTGTCATGTACTGCCGTGGCGTTTCTCTTCCACCCGGATCCTGGCAAGACCATGCATATTCCTGACGGATTTCTCGATGCCAAGACGGCGGCGGTGGCAGCGGTTTTTTCCGCCGCGGGGCTGAGCGGTGCGTTGTACCAGCTGCGCCGCGAGCTGCCACCGCGCCGCGTGCCGCTGCTCGGGCTGGGCGCGGCCTTTGTCTTTGCCGCGCAGATGGTGAATTTCCCCGTGGCCGGCGGCACGTCGGGGCATCTGGTCGGCGGCGCGCTTATCGCCGCTCTGCTCGGCACCCCCGCGGCGGTGGTGGTGGTGTCCACCGTCCTGATCGCCCAATGTTTTCTTTTTGCCGACGGCGGCGTGACGGCGCTGGGCGCCAACGTTTTCAACATGGCCATCGTTGCGCCGGTGGTCGGCATGGCGGTCTACCGCGTCGTGCAGCGGCTCATTCCCGGTCTGCGCGGACAGGTCGCGGCCCTGGCCTTCGCCGGCTGGTGCTCCGCCGTGGCCGCCGCCATCGTCTGCGCCGGACAGCTCGCCTGGTCGGGCACGGTGGCCTGGTCGGTGGCTTTTCCAGCCATGGCCGGAATCCACATGCTCATCGGCCTCGGGGAGGGCGCGATCAGCGCGCTGGTTTTTTACGCGGTGGCGCGGACGCGGCCGGACATTGTCGCCAGCCGTCCCGCCGGCAGTCTGCGCGGATTTCTCGGCTACGGACTGCTGGCCACACTCGGCGTCGCGCTGTTCGCCGCGCCGTTCGCCTGCCCGTGGCCCGACGGCCTCGACGCGGTGGCGGCCAAGCTCGGCTTTGCGCGGCGTGCCGCCGAGTCTAACTGGGCCTGGATGGCCGGCTACAGGCTGCCGGGCCTCGGCTCGGGCGGCGCGGCGACCGCCCTGGCCGGCGCGATCGGCGCGCTCGTTGCCTTCGGACTGGCCGTCCTGCTGAGCCGGCTGCTGGTGCGCACCCCGGCCGAGGCGGCCAAACCCGCGGTCGATCGATGAAGGACGCGCCTGTTTTCGACCAGCCTCCGAACCGCGGTGTTCGCCCTCTGATCCATCGGGCGCCGGCGGGGCTGAAGCTCGGGGTGGCCCTGGCGCTGGCGGCCGGGACCGCGGTGGTGCCGGTGACCTGGCTGTGGTGGCATGCCGCGGTCGCGGCGCTGTTGCTGACGATTGTATTCATGGCAAAAATACGATGGCGGCCGCTGGGGGCGAGGCTGCTCTGGTTTTCCCCTTTTGTCGCCGGCGCGGCGCTGGCCTCGGCGCTACAGGGGCCGGCCGGTCCCGGCTGGCGGGCGGTGGCGCTGCGCGGCAGCCTCTGTCTGCTGACCATGCTCCTGCTCGGGGCCACGACCTCCTTCAGCGCCCTGCTCGTCGTGCTGCACCGGATACGCGTTCCCGCGCTGCTCGTGACCACGCTGGCGTTGATGTACCGCTATCTCCACTTGCTTTCGGACGAGGCCCAGCGGATGAACCGGGCGCGGGCCTGCCGCACCTTCACGCCGTCGCGCCGTCGCACCTGGTTGATTTCGGGCGAGGTCATCGGCCGGCTTTTTGTGCGCGCCTCGGAGCGGGCTGAGCGCATTTATCTGGCCATGGCGGCCAGGGGCTGGAGTTGATGGGCGCGCCAGGAAAATTTTTTCGCAACCGTGAGCCAGGCATGAAACCCGCGATCGAGATCAGCCATTTGGACTATCATTACCCCGACGGCACGCCGGCGCTGTGCGACATAAGTTTTGCCATCGCGCCCGGCGAGTGCGTCGGCCTGCTCGGGCCGAACGGCTCCGGCAAATCCACGCTGCTTCTGCATCTCAACGGCATTCTGCCGGAAAAGCCCGCCGGCGGCGGCGCCGTGCGCATCAACGGCGAAGCGGTCGCGGCGCACAACCTCGGGGCGATCCGCCGCCAGGTCGGTCTGCTCTTCCAGGATCCCGACGATCAGCTTTTTGGATCGACGGTGGCGGAGGACGTGGCTTTCGGCCCGTCCCAGCTCGGGCTCGTCCCCGAGACCGTGAGCGAGCGGGTCCAAAGCGCGCTCGCCCGCGTGGGGCTGACGGATCATGCGCACCGCCCGCCGCATCATCTCAGCCAGGGCGAGAAGCGCCGTGCCTGTCTGGCGGGCGTGCTCGCCTGCGAGCCGACGTTGCTGGCGCTGGACGAACCCACCAGCGGACTCGATCCTCGCGGTCGCCGCGAATTCAAAGCGTTGTTGCGGGAAGTCGCCGGAACCAAGCTGGTCGCCACCCATGATCTGGAATTGGTCGTGGAATTGTGCCCGCGGTCCATCGTCCTCGACGGGGGGCGGGTGGTTGCCGATGGTCCGACGGTGGAACTGCTCAACAACGAGGCCCTGATGCTCGCGCACGGCCTGGAGCGACCGCATATTTTGCGCCACATCCATCCGCATCCCTCCCTGGCGGCGGAGCCGCCGATGCGAAGCGACGGCGGGGAAAATTTCCGGCCGGTTTCCTGAGCGGCGATGCGTCGTGCAAGGATTGCTAATTCGGATGGTCAGTAACCCTTCTGTATGTTGCAAATACCTTGCACGGAATTGAAGTCGCTCACGGTTACCGGTAGTTAGCAGGGAATATCCGGCTGCATGCCGCTACCCCTTCCACTTCCGTGCGGATGCGGTCGGTCTTCTTAACCTTGATAACAATCATGAACCGCCGCGACTTCCTTAAATTCTCCGCGAAGGCTGCAACCATCGCTTCCACCGTCAAAGCTGCCAGCTTGCTTACGCCCAAAGCGTCGGCCGCCACCGCCAAGGCTTGGACTCCCACCGATCCGCCCAACACGCCGATGGGCACGGCCAAAGGCATTTTTCCCGGCCGCGTCGTCTGGGTGCGCGATCCCGCCGCGACCCCATGGAATGGCAACACCAGCACCGGTCACTGGTGGGATTCCAACACGGGCGTCGCGCAGGGCGCCGTCGATGTGATGCTGTCTCGGGCGCTGCAGGCCCTGACCGGCACGACGACCGATCCGCTGGCCTGGGAAAAGCTCTTCACCTTTTTCAACTCGACGCACGGGCGCGGAACCGCCGGCTACAAACAGGGCGAGACGATCGCGCTCAAGATCAACTGCAACAATGCCTACGCCGGCTACGGCGACAACGACAACCAGATCGACGCCGCGCCGCAGTCGGTCCTGACCATGCTCCGCCAGCTCGTCAACCAGGCCGGCGTGCCGCAGAATGACATCGTGGTCTGCGAGGCGGTCCGGGTGGTCCCCGATCACATCTATAATCCGTGCCACGCAGAATTCCCCAACGTGCTGTGGATGGACTCGAAGGGCAATGGCACGAACGGCCGGCAGCCGGTCAACTGGCAGAGCAAGGCTTTCGCCCTCTCCGTCACGAAAAACAACGACGTCGGCACCAGCATCCCGGGCCTGATGTACAACGCCACCTACATTATCAACATGTCGCTGATGAAGGGCCATCCGACCGCCGGCATCACCCTCACGGCCAAGAATCACTACGGCTCGATCAACGGTCGCGACCATAAGTACTATATCAACACCTGGCAGCATAAGATGGGCATCTATAATCCGTTCGTGGACCTGATCGGCGCCAAACGTCTCGGCGGCAAGACCGTCCTCTTCATGGTCGACGGGCTCTTCGGCATTCGCGATGCGAACGATTCCGTCATCCAGGAATTCGCCGCCTGGAAGAACCTTTTCGGCGGCCAGTGGTGCTCGAGTTATTTCCTGTCGCAGGATCCGGTCGCGGTCGATTCGGTCGCCTATGACTTTCTGCGCTCCGAATTCGGCGCCGCCCTGGCCAGCAGCAAAGGCAGCGGCCATGCGGTGAACGCGGACAACTATCTGCACGAAGCCGCGCAGGCCAACAAGCCGCCGTCCGGCACGGACTACAAGCCCGACGGCACCCGCCTGGCCAGCCTCGGCGTCCATGAACACTGGAACGATGCCACACACAAGCAATACAGCCGCAATCTTAGTTCCACCGGCAAAGGCATCGAGCTGGTCGCCCTCCAATAATATATAAGCATGGCTTGATGCCCTGATGGAGATTCGTTTGCTATAGACAAAGGCGAGGCCGGCGTGTTTTTCGCGCGCCGGCCTCATGCTTCTCCGGCTGCGACCGCGACCCTCCGGCTTTGTCCGTCCGGATTGCAGACGGCAATGCCAAGATGGTCGGGGCGGAGAGATTCGAACTCTCGACCTCCTGGTCCCAAACCAGGCGCTCTACCAGGCTAAGCTACACCCCGGACGCGAAAAGGCAGCCTCGCGCATTTGTTTACACTGTCAATGTTCTGTCAACTTTCCGCCCCGGGGCGAATACAATCTCTGCTTGCCATGCCGGTCGAATCCGCCTACTTCTTTTCCTTAACCTATTTCGCTCAATCTCATGGATACCATCTCTCGTGAAAATAACAGTAGCAACTATTTGCCGGTTGCCGGCGTGATCGTCGGCCTTTTGGCATTGGTGCTTTCCGCGGTCGCGCTCGTCAAGGTCTCCGGCATCGGCAAGACCCTGGCCGCCGACAGCGAAAAAATCGATAAGATCGATTCCATCGAGAGTACGGCGAATTCCGCGGCCTCGGCGGCGGCGGATGCGCAAAAGGCCACTAACAGCCTGCAGCGCTCGACCCAGGACGCCTTTAATCAGGTGGGCACGGATCTGGGCAACATTCACGTCTCGCTGACCAAGCTCGAGGAAGCGGCCAAGCCGGTTGCCAAGGCCCCCAAGGGCAAAGGCGCGGCCGCCACGGCCGAAGGCGGCACGCCGGGCACCGTTTCCGCCGACGGCACCTACACCATCAAGTCCGGCGACAGCCTGGCCAAGGTCGCCCGGGCCAACGGCGTTTCCCTCGCCGACATCGAGGCGGCCAATCCCGGCGTCGACCCGAAGCACCTCAAAATCGGCCAAAAGATCAACCTGCCGGCGAAGAAATAATCCGCGCGAACCTTTTTCCTGCGCCTCCTCGACTTGCGTGAGGGGGCGTTTTTTTTGTCCGCGACCGCATGAACTCTTCCGATCCCGCCCGTTGGGAAAAACTCGGCCAGGATCTGCTCGCCGCCACGCGCATCTTCGATCTGCGCCGCCTGCATTACCGCCATCCGCGCCGCGGCCGCGAACGCGACTTCGTCGTGATCGATGCTCCCGACTGGGTCAATGTCCTCGCGCTGACACCCGACGCCCGCCTGGTGCTCGTCCGGCAGTTCCGTTTCGGCATCGATGATTTTTCGCTCGAGATTCCGGGCGGCGTGCTCGAGCGCGGCGAGGATCCGCTCGCCGGCGGCCTGCGCGAGCTGCGCGAGGAAACCGGCTATGCCGGAAAAAACGCGCGCGTGATCGGCCGCGTCCATCCCAATCCCGCCATCCAAAACAACACCTGCCATATCGTCCTCGTCGAGGAGGCCGCACCGGTGGCCGCGACGCAATGGGATCACGACGAGGAGATCGCCGTGAGCGCTCTGCCGGTGGACGAAGTCTACGCGCTAGCGCAGGCGGGCCGGATCACGCACGCGCTCGTCCTGGATGCCCTGCTGTTCTTCGCTCCCATCTGGGCCGCCGGCAAAGCCGGCCGCGTCGTTTGACTTCGCAACCGCGACGGCTTACCTGCCGTCTTGAGCACCATGTCCGCCCCCGCTTTTGCCAACAGCCCCGCCGCGCTCGGTGCGGTGGCCAACGGCTTCCTGCCGGAGTCTCTCGAGGCGGAAATCCGGAAAATTTACGCCCGCAGCCCGTTGTACGGACAACGGTTTCCGTTGCACCGCGAGCCCCTGCAGTGGTCCTGTTACCGCGAAATCCCGGCGCTTTCGAAAAAGGAAATTGTCGAGCGCGGCCACCAGGCGTTTTTTGCCGATTACCGTGCGATCGAGCGCGGCCTGCAGGACAAACGCTACGAATACGAAAGCACCTCCGGCACCACCACCAGCCCGATGACCGTGATCATGGAGGACGGCTGGTGGACCGCCCAGACCCGCCGCGCCTACGAGGCGCATCCGCTGCTCGCGCCCTTTGCCCGCCGCCCGCACCGCAAGTGCGTGCTCGCGCCCGTCGGCTGCTCGAGCAACCTCTGCCCGTACGAGGACCATCCGTTTCCGCACCGCTACTTCGACGGCACGGTTTACCTCAACCTCACCAGCGACCCGTTCGCCTTTCCCGAAAGCGAGTGGGACCGCATCGTGATCGAGCTGCAGGCCGTGCAGCCGGAGATCATCGAGGGCGAACCCGTCTACCTGTCGCTGCTCGCGCGCGCCGCCGCGCGGCGCAAGGTCCGCCTGCCGAGCCTGCGCGTCGTCATTCTCACCTACGGCAAGGCCAGCCGGCAGCACAGCCGGCGCATCGCGGAGGTTTTTCCCGTGCCGCAGGTCGACCTCTACGGCTCGACCGAGGCCGGCTACCTTTTTGTCGGCGAAGCATTCAAGGACGACACGCGCGTGATCGACGCCAACGCCTTCATCGAGCTCGTGCCCTGGCGCCCGGAACTCACCGGCGTTTTCCAAATCTACGTGACCACGCGTGACCGCGAGGCCATGCCGCTGCTGCGCTACCACACGGGCGACATCGTGAAAAAACTCCCGACCGGCTTCCGCCTGCTCGGCCGCGAACGCGATCTTTATTTCCGGCCCGACGGCTCGCTTGTCTCGGCTCACGAGATCGACGCCGCGCTGCCGCAAGATTTTTCCTGCTGGCACTGGACGCTGGTGCAGACCGGGGACGCACGCTGGGATTTTCACTACGTGGCCGACCACACCGCGCCGCCCGAGATTGCATGCGCCCTTGCGCCCGCGCTCGGTGAAGCCGTGCGCGTCGCGGCCTTTCGCCGGCGGTCGATCGCGCCGGCGGCCAGCGGAAAATTCTCCCTGCTTAAACCGCTCGCCCGCTAAGGCGGGGCGGAAGGCGCGACGGGAACGAAAAGCGCGACTTCTTTTTTGCGTAAGCTTCACTAATAATAACCGACGGTGTTCGGCGCCTGGACCGATAGCCTTTACTTGCGGGAAAGGTTCGCTTTTCCTCGCAGCCCGCGAATGATTTTCCCGCTTATCCACCCCCGCTGCCGCTTCCGTGCATGAGTTTTTTCGGTAGATTGTTCTGCTCCTCCATCGGCCGGAAATTTTTGATGGCCGCGAGCGGGTTCATTCTCGTACTGTTTATCATCGGGCATCTCAGCGGCAACCTGCAGATTTTCCAGCCGCCGGATCACATCAACGGCTATGCCTGCTTTCTGCGTCAGCTCGGACCGTTGCTGTGGATCGTGCGGATCGTGCTGCTGGCGAGCGTCGTCATCCATGTCTGGGCGGCCACCGTGCTGGCCCATGAAAATCTTCATGCCCGCGGCCACCAGCCCTACGGCGTGAAGACCTGGATCCAGGCCTCATTCGCCTCCCGCTATGTGCGCTGGACGGGCTACATCGTCCTCGCCTTCGTCCTCTATCATCTCGCCCAATTCACCTTCGGATTCGTGCAACCGGCGAACTTCAAGGGAAACCTGCCGCCCTACACCATGACGTCCGACTATCACGTACTGGGCTTTACCGTGGTCAAGGCGGGCACGCAGGTGCCGGACGTGCACAGCATGGTCATCCTCGGCTTCATGAACCCGGTCGTCTCCCTGTTCTACATCGTCGCCGTCGGTTTGCTTTCCTTTCATCTCCTCCACGGCATGGACAGCTTTTTCCAGACTTTCGGCTGGCGCAGCGCGAAATGGTCGGGCCCGCTGCGCAAGATCGTGGCCGTGTTCTGCCTGCTTTATTTTCTGGGCAACCTCATCATCCCCGGCTCGGTTCTCATCGGCGCGAAAAAACTGCGCGAGGGATTCCAGCCCGCCGTGGCGCAAGCCGCGCAGCCGTGAACCCGCCCGCCTGACGCCATGGCCAAGCTCGAATCCAGAATCCCCGCCGGACCGCTCGCCGACAAGTGGCGCAAGCACAAGGCCGAGATCAGGCTCGTCAACCCGGCCAACAAGCGGAAATACGAGATCATCGTCGTGGGCGCCGGCCTGGCCGGCTCGTCGGCCGCCGCCACGCTGGCCGAACTCGGCTACAAGGTGAAGTGCTTCGTCTTTCACGACAGCCCGCGCCGCGCCCACAGCATTGCCGCGCAGGGCGGCATCAACGCCGCGAAAAACTACCAGAACGACGGCGACAGCGTCTACCGGCTTTTCTACGACACGATCAAGGGCGGCGACTACCGTTCGCGCGAGGCCAACGTCCACCGCCTGGCCGAGGTCTCGGTCAACATCATCGACCAGTGTGCCGCCCAGGGCGTGCCCTTCGCCCGCGAATACGGCGGCCTGCTCGCCAACCGCTCGTTCGGCGGCGCGCAGGTCTCGCGCACGTTCTATGCCCGCGGCCAGACCGGCCAGCAGCTCCTGCTCGGCGCCTATTCCGTGCTTTCCCGCATGATCGGCGCCGGCGCGGTGCAGATGTTCACCCAGTCGGAGATGCTCGATCTCGTCGTCATCGGCGGCCACGCCAGGGGCATCATCGTCCGCAATCTGATCACCGGCGAAATCTCGCGCCACGCCGCCGACGCGGTCGTGCTCGCGACCGGCGGCTACGGCAACGTCTTCAACCTCTCGACCTACGCCCGCGGCTCCAACGCCACCGCCATCTGGCGAGCCTACAAGCGCGGCGCCTGCTTCGCCAATCCCTGCTACACCCAGATCCATCCGACCTGCATTCCCGTCACCGGCGACTACCAGTCGAAGCTCACGCTCATGAGCGAATCGCTGCGCAACGACGGCCGCATCTGGGTGCCGAAAAAGAAGGAGGACCGGCTCAAGGAGCCCGCCGCGATTCCGGAGGAGGACCGCGACTATTATCTCGAGCGGATTTATCCCAGCTTCGGCAACCTCTGCCCGCGCGACGTCGCCTCGCGCGCGGCCAAGCGGATGTGCGACGAGGGCCGCGGGGTGGGCGAGAGCGGGCTCGGCGTGTATCTGGATTTTGGCGACGCGATCAGGCGCCTGGGCGAGGCCGGCGTCCGCGAGCGCTATGGCAACCTCTTCGACATCTATCACGAGATCACCAACGAGAACGCCTACCGCACGCCGATGCGCATCTATCCGGCGGTGCATTACACCATGGGCGGCCTGTGGGTGGACTACAACCTGATGTCGAACCTGCCCGGCCTCTTCGTCCTCGGCGAGGCCAACTTCTCCGACCACGGCGCCAACCGCCTCGGCGCCAGTGCGCTCATGCAGGGCCTGGCCGACGGCTACTTTGTCGTTCCCTATACCATCGGGGATTATCTCGCCGGCCTGAAATCCGGCTCGCGTCCGTCGACCGACGCGCCCGAGTTCAAGGAGGCCGAGGACAACGTCCGCGGCCTGATCGCCCGCCTGCTCGGCGCCAAAGGAAAGGAACCGGTCAGCCATTTCCACAAGCGCCTCGGCCGGATGATGTGGGAGTTTTGCGGCATGGCGCGCAACCGCGCCGGCCTGGAAAAGGCGCTGCAGGAGCTTCCCGCGCTGCGGGAGGAGTTCTGGCGGAACGTCAACGTTCCCGGCGACGGCGGCTCACTCAACCAGTCGCTCGAGCGCGCCGGACGCGTGGCCGATTTTCTCGAACTCGGCGAGCTGATGTGCCTCGACGCGCTCGAGCGCGAGGAGAGCTGCGGCGGCCATTTCCGCGAGGAACACCAGTACCCCGACGGCGAGTGCAGGCGCGACGACGAGAAGTTCGCCCACGTCGCCGCCTGGGAACACCAGGGTGCGGGCCGGAAGCCGCTGCGCAACACCGAGCCGCTCGACTACGAATTCGTGCACATGAGCGTGCGCAATTACAAGTGACCGCCGGCAAGCTTGTCTCAAATTGTGACATCCTCATCCACAGCCGCCGAAGCCTCTCCACTGTCCTCGACCGGGATCATTCCCGGCGGCCGGATCGATTCGCGGATTTATTTGATCCGCGGGCAGAAGGTTCTGCTGGATCGGGACCTGGCCGAGTTGTATGGGACGACCACCCGGCTGGTGAATCAGGCCGTCCGGCGCAATCTGCGGCGTTTCCCCTCCGATTTTCTGTTTTCGCTCAGCCGGGCGGAAATCCAGAGGATATCTCAATTTGAGACATCCCCGGGGTTGAAGTTTTCGAAAAGCGCCTATGCCTTCACTGAGCAGGGCGTGGCCATGCTTTCCGGCCTGCTCAACAGCCCCCGGGCCATCGCGGTCAACATCGAGATCATGCGCGCCTTTGTGCGACTGCGGCAGATGATCGCTTCGCATGCCGACCTGGCGCGCAAGCTCGCCGCGCTTGAGAAAAAATACGACGAGCAGTTCAAGGTCGTCTTCGAAGCGATTCGCGAGCTCATGGCGCCGGTGGACGACGAGGACGTCCACCGCGAAATCGGATTTCACACCGCGCTCAAGCCGGCCCCGGGCAAAAAAAACTAACGCGTCAAATCCATGGCCGCCGAGAACTCCCCCAAAACCATTTCCGTCACGCTGCGCGTCTGGCGCCAGGCGGGCCCGGCCGCGCCCGGCCGGTTCGTCGAATACCCGGCGAAGAATCTCAACCCGAACATGTCCTTTCTCGAGATGCTCGACGTGGTGAACGACGAGCTGACCGAAAAGGGCGAAGAGCCAATCGCCTTCGCCCACGACTGCCGCGAGGGCATCTGCGGCACGTGTTCGCTCGTCATCAACGGCAAGCCGCACGGCCCGCACCGCGGCGTGGCCAGCTGCCAGACCTACCTGCGCAGCTTCAAGGATGGCGACGTCATCACGGTCGAGCCGTTTTGCGCGCGGCCGTTTCCCGTCATCAAGGACCTGGTCACGGATCGCAGCGCGTTCGACCAGATCATCCAGGCCGGCGGATTCATCACCGCGCGCACCGGCTCCGCGCCCGATGCCAACGCCATTCCCGTGCCGAAGGGCGACGCCGATCTGGCGATGGACGCCGCCCAGTGCATCGGTTGCGGCGCGTGCGTGGCCGCCTGCAAGAACGCCAGCGCGATGCTTTTTGTCGCCGCCAAGGTTTCCCATCTCGGTCTTCTGCCCCAGGGCCAGGCCGAGCGCGACCGCCGCGTGCTGGCCATGGTCGACACGATGGACAAACTCGGCTTCGGCAATTGCACCAACCAGTATGAGTGCAGCGCGGTTTGCCCCAAGCTCATCTCCCAGGATTTCATCGCGCGGATGAACCGCGATTATTTCAAGGCCGGCCTCCGTGCCGCCTTCAAACCCGATCCGGCGGCGGCCGGCAGCGGCGCGGGGTGAGCGCCCGATCCGGCTATTTTTCTGTCGCGCTGCATTTTGGATCGGGTTTTTATACGATCCCACTGATGTATCTTCTTGTTTCTGCTGCATCGCGATGGATGCGCACAGGTGTTTTGGGGCTGTTGATCGGCTTTGTTTGTTTTTCATATCCGGCGGTCGCCGCCACGGTGGTTGATTCCGTTGATCCGCATTCCCTGATTTCGCCGGCATTGCCGTCATGGATCCGCCCGCCTCTCCCGTTGCCGTCGATTCCCGCGGCGAACGGCTCGGCGGTTTTGCCGGTCAGGATGCTCGTGGTTGAGCAGCAGATCAACGTTCCGTTACAGGAGGAATTTGTTCACAATGCCTTGAGAGTTGAAACCGAGGC
>DATJYF010000036.1:0-15560 GCA_035499715.1 Opitutaceae bacterium
CGGCTGAAACCGTTCGGGCGGAAGGTTCTTCAGGGGGCGGCGTTTCTTTCGATTTTCAGGTTCCACAGGCATAGAGTTCGACTTGTACAACAAATTGAAGGTTCCCGGCGAAGAAGTCAATTAACCCGCCGTGCCTTTTTATCGGTCAATTTGCAGTTATCCTGAAGCGATTTTGGGGTGCGATAGCTCAGCCGGCCCCGGTGGATGACGGCAAAACCGCGCGCGCCCAGGCTGTGGCGCGTGGATTGGCCGCGCTGCACCGCCGCGAGCAGCGCCTCGAAGCCCGGCCGTGAGAGCGCGCCGGCGCCGCGCTGGGCGAGCAGCCAGCGATGCAAGGCCCGCCGGACCAGGGCGCGCGGCTTGCCCGCCAGCCGGCGGACGTCGAGCGTGCGTTTGCCGGCGAACGGCTGCAGCTCGTCCAGCCACGCCTCCAGGGCCGCGTCGTCGTCAGCCAGCAGCTCGCGGGTCAGCGCCGCGCCCGCCAGCGCGTCGCGTTCCGGCGCGGCCGCGCGCCATGCCGGCAGCACTTTCCGGCGGATGCGGTTGCGGAAAAAATCGTCGCCGGCGTTGCTCGCGTCCTCGCACCAGGGCGCCCCCGCCGCGAGCAGCGCCGCCGTGACTTCGCTTTTTTTCAGTGTGAGCAACGGACGCAGGCGCACCTGCCCGCCCGGCAGCGCCTGCACCGGCCGCGGCGCGCCCAGTCCGCCGGCGCCGCTGCCGCGGGCGAGGCGCATGAGGAGCGTCTCCGCGATGTCATCCATCTGATGTCCGAGCCAGAGGGCGCGGCACCGCGCGGCGCTCAGCTCCCGGAGAAAAAATTCCATCCGCGCGGCGCGCGCCTCGGCCTCGCTCGCGCCGCGCCGTGCCCGCCGCCAGGCGCCGGCGCGGAATTTCACGCCGAGGACGGCGCAGACGGTCCGGCAGAATTTTTCGTCGGCATCGGCCGCCGGCCCGCGCAGTTTGTGGTTGAAATGCAGCGCCCGCAGGCGGCCGCGCCTTTCCGGCCAGTGCGCCCAGAGCAGGAGCAAAAGCGCGAGCGAATCGGGGCCGCCGGAAAACGCCACGGCCGACGGCCCGCGCGCCGCGCGCGATTCGGTCCACGCCAGCACCGCCGGGTGCAGGTGGTCGCGGGGAATGAGCGCCGCGAGTTTCGCCGCGCAAGCCGGCCAGGACACTGTTTTTTCCTTTGTCATTCTGAGCGAGGCGAAGAATCCAGTTGGATTCTGTATTTCCGAGCAGCGTTGGATTCTTCGCCTCGCTCAGAATGACAGAATTGTTCAATCGCTAATCAAAGCTCAAAAATTCCTTCCCGAAAAACGGCGTGAGCGCCGCCGGGATTTTCACGCGGCCGTCCGCCTGCAGGTTGTTCTCCAGCAGCGCGGCGAGCACGCGCGGCACGGCCAGGCCGGAGCCGTTGAGCGTGTGCACGAGCTCGGGCTTGCCGCCGTCCTTCGGCCGGTAGCGGATTTGCGCGCGGCGGGCCTGGAACGATTCGAAATTCGAGCAGCTCGACACTTCCAGCCAGCGCTGCTGGCCGGCCGACCAGACCTCGAGGTCGTATTTCTTCGACTGGGCGAAGCCGAGGTCGCCGCCGCACATCAGCAGCACGCGGTACGGGAGGCCGAGTTTTTGCAGCAGCCGTTCGGCGTCGCCACGGAGCTTTTCCAGCTCGTCGTAGCTCGCCGCGGGATGGACCCACTTGAGCAGCTCGACCTTGTCGAACTGGTGCAGGCGGTTGAGGCCGCGCACGTCCTTGCCGTAGCTGCCGGCCTCGCGGCGGAAGCACGGCGTGTAGGCGCAACGATAGACCGGCAGCGATTCCTCCGGCAGGATCTCGTCGCGGAAAAAATTCGTCAGCGGCACCTCGGCCGTCGGCACGGCGTAGAAGCCGTCGACCGGCGATTCGTACATCTGGCCCTCCTTGTCCGGCAACTGGCCGGTGGCGGTGGCGCTCGCGGCGTTGACGAAGATGGGCGGGTTGACCTCGACGTAGCCGGCCGCGGCGTCCTCGGCCAGAAAGAAGTTGAGCAGCGCGCGCACGAGCCGGGCGGCGTCGCCGACGTAGAACGGAAAACCGGCGCCGGTGACCTTCGCGCCGCGCACGAAATCGAAGAGCCGGTCGAAGCCGGGAATCTCCCAGTGCGGCCGGGCGTGTGGCGAGACCACCTTCACGTCGCCGTGGGTGGCATGCACGACATTGTCGGCCGGGCCGGCGCCTTCCGGCACGCTGGCGTGCGGCAGGTTCGGCAGCGTGAGCATGGCGGCGCGATGTTTTTCCTCCAGCTCGCGCAGCTGCGCCTCGCGCTCCTTGACCTGGGCCGACAGTGTTTTCATCTCCGCCACCTTGGCCTGAAACTCCGCCGAGCCCTTGGGCAGCGCGGCCATCGCGGTGTTGGCGGATTTCTGCTTGCCGCGCAGCGACTCGACTTCGGCGAGCTGAGCGCGCCATTGCGCGTCGACGGCCAGGACCGCGTCGAGATCGGCCTCGAGATGCTTTTTTTTGATCGCCGCACGCACGAGGTCGGGCGATTCGCGAAGGAGCTTGGGATCGAGCATGGGAATCGGGATTAGCCGAGCGGCAGGCGGCGCACAACCCTCGACCGCACGGTGTCAATGCGCTGAAAACGCGCAAAAACCTCCTTGGCCGCGAGCAATTTCAGGTCGCCGACCGGCGCCTGCACGACGTGGTTGGTCGGGGCGGTCAGCGGATACGGGCCGAAGCGGCGCGGGTCGGTCGGGCCGAAGATGCCGAGTGTGCGGATGCCGAGCGCGGCGGCGAGGTGCATCGGGCCGCTGTCGTTGGAGATGACCCAGTCGGCGCGCTGGACGAGCGCAGGGAGCGAAACCAGGCTGGTGTTGCCGGTGAGGTTGAGGAATTGCGCCGGCGGAAAGGCGTCCTTGTCGGGCATGTAGTTGTTGCCCGCCCACACGACCTTGCGGCCGGTGCCGTCGCGGATCAGCATGTCGGTCAGCTCCTTGAACCCGCCCCAGCGCTTCTCCGGCCGGCGGCTGTCGGGAAACATGACGATGGATTTGGCGCCGCTGCGGCCGTCGACAAAGCTCAGGTTCAGGTTTTCCGGCGTGCGGAAGCGCAGCGGGCCGCGCAGCTCCGGCTGCGCCTCGAGAATGGGGCAGAATTGCAGCAGCACTTCCAGCGCATGGACGTGCCGCCCGGCGGGTGGCAGCGGCGCGAGCTGCTTGTAGAAAATCCACGCGCCTTCGCGCGCATCGCTCCGGCCGACCTTCTTGTCCGCCCGCGTCCGCGACATCATCAGGCCGGTGCGCATCAGCCCCTGGAAATCGAAGGCATAGTCGAATTTCGTCTGCCGCACCTCGCGCATGAGCGCGAGAAACCCGCGCATGCCCTCGTCGCGCCGGAAAACGTAGGTTTGCTCCACCGCCTCGCAGGCGCGCACAATCGGCGCGAAAATGTCGCGCACGATCCACGAGATCCGCAGGTCCGGCCGCTGCGCCTTGAGCGAAACGGCCACCTGCAGCCCGTGGACGATGTCGCCGAGCGACGAGGGTTTGATGATGAGCAATTGGATCATGCAATCGCGCGCGGTGACGCAGAATCTGCTTTCCGCCGCCGGAGCACATCGTTTGATAAAGTTTCCCCGGCCAACGCAAATGTTTATCCAGCTCCCGTGATTAAATTTTTCCTGAAAACCCTCGGCTGGCTGCTGGCCCGCGCACCGGAACCCTTGCTGCGTCCGCTCGCCGCCGCCGCGGGCGACGGGATTTTTTTCGGTCTGCCTCGCCGCCGCCGGGTCGTGCTGAGCAACCTGGCCCACGCCTTTCCCGACCGCGATCCGGTCTGGACGCGGCGCATCGGCCGGGAAAGCTGCCGGCGGCTGGTGGAAACCGCCCTGCTCTCGCTGGCCTCGCCGTTTTTGAGCGACACGCGCATCCGGCAAATCTGCCGGCCGGCTCCCAGTGTCGAAGCCTGGTTGCGGGACCAGGACGCGCGGCCGCATCCCACGCTGATTGCCACCATGCACTGCGCGTATTGGGAGACCGAGACCTGGCTCGCCCCCATTTATGCGCCTCTCCCGCTGCCCGAAATCGGCGTCGTTTTTCGTCCGCTCGACAATCCCGCCGCCGATGCGCTCATCAAGTCCACGCGTGAACGCCACGGCATGCGGCTGCTTTCGCGCAAGGCGGGTTTTGCCGAGGCCCTGAAAATCCTGCGGCGGTGCGGTGTCATCGCCGTGCTCTTCGATCAAAACGCCGGACTGCAAGGCGCGCTCACGACACTCTTCGGCCGCGTTTGCGCGACGACCGAGCTGCCCGGCCTGCTCGCGGAAAAACTCGGCGCGGAGGTGCGGCCCTTCCTGACCCGGCGGCTCGGCTTCTGGCGCGTGGAGCATCACACCGAGGTCCTCGCGCATGACGGCACCACTGCCGGCGTGACGATTGCGCTTAACCGCTGGCTCGAGTCGGCGCTGGCCCACGACGACAACCTCTGCGCCTCCTGGCTCTGGGCGCACGACCGCTGGCGGCACCAGGACATCCCGGAAAAACGCCTCCGCCTGGAGTCGAAGCGCGACCTCCTCCCCGCCGACCTGGCCGCGCGCGGGATCACCACTCTCCCGCGGCGCACCCGCATCTTTGTCCGGCTGCCCAACTGGCTCGGCGACGCCGTCATGGCCCTGCCCCTGCTTCGCGCGCTGCGCGCCTCGCGGCCGGATGCCGAACTCACGCTCATCGGCCGGGCGGCGTTCGCGCCACTGATTGAAAAATCCGGCGTGGCCGACCGGTTCGAACCGCTGCCGCCGCGCGGCCCCGGCTATTTCGCGCATTTCTGGTGGTGGCGCGCGCGCTTCCCCGACTCGTACCTGCTCTTCACCAATTCACTGCGCGGCGACCTGGAAGCCTGGCTCACCCGCTGTCCGCAGCGCTTCGGCATCGTGCGGCGGGGCAAGTGGCGCCCGCTTCTCACCCGCGGCTACCGCCTTCCGCCGGACTTTGACGAAAAACAAAACCATCAATTTGTTCTTTGGGAGAATTACCTCCGCGCTTTCGGCCTGGCTGTCTCGCCGGACCGCACGCCGCTTCAATCCGCAATCCAAAATCCAAAATCCAAAACCCGCATTGGCCTCATTGTCGGCTCGGAAAATGCGCCAGAAAAACGCTGGCCGGTCGCGCACTGGCGCGCCCTCATCGCCGCCCTGCCGCAGGCGTGGTTTGTGATTTTCGGCACCGGCGGCGATGCGCCCATCGCCGCCGCGGTGGCGGAAGGCCTCGGGCCCCGGGTCGAAAATCTCGCCGGCCGCACCGACCTGCCCGCCTTCGCGGGGCAACTCGCCGCCTGCAGCCTGCTCGTGACCAACGACACCGGCGGCATGCACCTCGCCAACGCCCTCGGCGTCCCGCTCATCGCCCTCTTCGGCCCGACCAATCCCGTCCGCACCGGCCCGGTTTTCGCCGCGCCCTTCCGGATTCTCCAGCCCAGCGGCTGTCCGCCGACCGGCGGCGCCGCGCTCGCCAGCCTCGCTCCCGAAACGGTCATCGCCGCGGTGCAACAGCAGCTCGACCACCGGTTGCATGGTTGAAGATTGGACGAAACCCGAATGATTTACTTGTTTTCACCACCGCGCTTATCCGTGAAATCCACGGTCAGCCGCCGACTCTGATTCCCCATGCCGCTGCTCGCCGTCACCGACCTCCGCACCTATTTCCACACGCGCAACGGCGTCACCCGCGCGGTCGACGGCATCAGCTTCAGCCTCGAGCGCGGCGAGACGCTCGGCATCGTCGGCGAATCCGGCTCCGGCAAATCAGTCGCCTGCTACTCGCTCATGGGCCTCGTGCCGCAGCCGCCCGGCCGGATCGAAAGCGGCCGCGCGGTCTTCGACGGCATCGATCTCCTGCACTGCACGCCGCGGGAGGCCCGCGCCATCCGCGGCAAGCGCATCGCCATGATTTTCCAGGACCCGATGACGTCGCTCAATCCGTACACGCGCATCTCCAGCCAGTTGATCGAGCCGCTCCTGATTCACGAAAAAGCCTCCAAAAAGGCCGCGCTCAAGCGGGCCCAGGCCATGCTCGAGGCCGTCGGCATCAACGACGCCGCGCGCCGCATCCATCACTATCCGCACGAGTTTTCCGGCGGGATGCGGCAGCGGGTGATGATCGCGATGGCGCTCATCGCCCGGCCCGAACTGCTCATCGCCGACGAGCCCACCACCGCGCTCGACGTCACGGTCGAGGCGCAGATTCTCGAGCTGATCAAAAAATTCCAGCGCGAGTCCGGCATGGCGGTGATTTTCATTTCGCACAATCTCGGCGTGGTCTCCGGCCTGTGCGACCGCGTGCAGGTCATGTATGCCGGCCGCATCGTCGAGACCGCCGGCGTGCGCCCGATTTTCTACCAGCCGAAGCATCCCTACACCCGGGCGCTGCAGCGCTCCATCCCCTCCCTGCAGCCGAAGGGCGCCGAACTTTTCACCATTCCCGGCCTGCCGCCCGATCTGTCCAAGCCCATCGCCGGCTGCGCCTTCGCCCCGCGCTGCGAATTCGCCGCGGCCCGCTGCCGCGCCGAAGACCCGCCGCTCCGCGAGGTCCAGCCCGGACACGCCCAGGCCTGCCTGCGCGTGCAAGCGAAGGAAATTTAAAAGGCCATGCCCGATCCCATCCTCGAACTCCGCGACGTCCACACTCATTTCCCGGTTTACAGCGGGTTTGTGCTCAAGCGCCAGACCGCCGCGGTCAAGGCGGTCGACGGCGTCACCCTCACCCTGGAGCGCGGCGAAGTGCTCGGGCTGGTCGGCGAGTCCGGCTGCGGCAAGTCCACGCTCGCCCGCACCATTTTGCAGCTCGTGCCCACGACCGGCGGCACCGTCGTGCTCAACGGCCGCAACCTCACCGCCGCTTCCGCCGCTGAAATCCAGGCCGCCCGCCGGGACCTGCAGATGGTGTTCCAGGATCCCTACGCCTCGCTCAACCCACGCATGACCGTGTTCGCCGCGCTGGCCGAGCCGCTGCTCGTCCACCGCGTCTGCCCGCGCGCCGGCGTGCCCGCCCGTGTGACCCGGCTCATGCAGCAGGTCGGCCTCGACCCGCGGTTCTTGAAAAAATACCCGCACGAATTCAGCGGGGGCCAGCGCCAGCGCATCGCCATCGCCCGCGCGCTCGCGCTCGAGCCCAAGCTGATTATCGCAGACGAGCCGGTGTCGGCGCTGGACGTGTCGATCCAGGCGCAAATCCTGAACCTGCTCGCCGAGCTCGTCCGGCGCATGCACCTCTCCCTCATTTTCATCGCCCACGATCTTTCGGTGGTGAAACACGTCTCCGACCGCGTCGCCGTGATGTACCTCGGCAAGATCGTCGAACTCGGCCCGGCCGTGGACGTGATCGAGCGGCCGCGCCATCCCTACACCCGGGCGCTGATCAGCGCGATTCCCACGCCCGATCCCGATGCCGAGCGCGCCCGCCAGCGCATCGTGCTGCCCGGCGATCCGCCCTCGCCGATCAATCCACCCGCCGGCTGCGCCTTCCATCCCCGCTGCCCGTATGCGCAGGAAAAATGCAAGGCGGCGGTCCCGCTGCTCGTCCCCGCCGGCCCGAACCGCGAAGCTGCGTGCGTGCGGCTGGAGGAAATAAACGGCGACGCCGGGCGGGCCTAGCGCGGAAATCCGGTTTGCCGCAGCGCCTCGTAGCAGGCGATGCCGGCGGCGGTGCTGAGGTTGAGCGAACGCAGGTTCGGATTGGCGTGCGGAATGGTCACGCGCGACTCGCGCAGCTCCTCGTGCAGCCAGGCGGGCGCACCCTCACCTTCGTTGCCGAAAACCAGCCCGTCGCCGTCCGCGAAGCGCGCCTCCCAGAACAGCGTTTGCGCCTTCGTGGTGAAAAGCCAGAGCCGGCCCGGCCCGGCGGCGCTGGCGCGGAATGCGACCCAGTCCGGATGCTCATGCACATCAAGTGACTTCCAATAATCCATGCCCGCGCGCCGCAAGTGCCGGTCGGTAATTTTAAAACCCAGCGGATGGATGAGATGGAGACGGGACGTGGTCAGCGCGCAAAGACGGCCGACATTGCCAGTATTTTGCGGAATCTGCGGCGCGAAAAGCACAAGGTGCAACATGCAGGCAAGTGTGCTTTTTCGCTCGTAAAGGACAAGTTATGAAACGGACTGCGCATAAATCGTGCCAGTTAATTTTACACTTTATTGAACTTCCATCGACAGGCAAGTCGTTCCAAATAGGTGCCAACCTACCTACCAGTCTGTGTCCTCCAGCTCAAAAAAAGCGATTGTGATCGTCGATGATGAGACTTCATACATCGACCTGCTTGCCCAACTGTTGGGAGACAATCTGAATCGGCCGGTTTTCACTTTCAGCCGGCCGTTGGACGCGCTCGAGGCGCTTCCGCGCATTGATGTCGGCGTGATCGTGACCGATTTCTACATGCCGGACTTGAACGGATTTGAATTCGTGCTGCGGGCCAGCGCGATTGTGCCGGGCGTGCCGTTCATCCTCATCACCGGCCATGGCATCGATCTGACCGACGAGGAATTTGCCCAGTTTCCCGCCCTGAAGAGCGTCATTCACAAGCCCTTTCTCTGGCGCCGGCTGGCGATGGAAATTCTCAAATACTGGCCCGAGGCGCATCCGCCGATCGAGCGGGCCGACCTGCCGCTGGCTTAACGTCCGCGCGGGCGCGGTTTTTCGGGGGGGCCTAATCCACCTGCAGACCGGTGTTGTCTGCATGCAGCACGCGGGTCTCGCAGGCGACGTTTTCACGCGCGAAGGCCGCTTCCATCGCTTTTGCGACCGCGGCGGCCGGTTCCGCCATGCTGGGACAGACCACGCTGGAACCGCTGCCGCTCAGCCAGCCGGTGATCGCGCCCGCCGCCACACCCGCCTCGATCGCCGCGCGGCCGCCCGGAATGAGCGGCAAACGGTACGGTTCGTGAAAAAAATCGCTCACGGCCGGACGCAGTTTCTCGTAGTTGAGCGCCGCGAGCGCGGCGACAAAGAAGGCCGCGCTGTTCATGCTGCGCACCGCGTCGGCGAACGGCAGCGCCGCCGGCAGCGCGGCCCGCGCCGCCTTGGTCGGCATCTCCACCTGGGGCGAGGCCACGACAAAGGCCAGATCGTCGGGCACGGTGAACCGGACCGCATCCACGTAACCGCCCGTCGCCGGGTCGGTGCGCGAAACGGTGAAGCCGCCGAGAACCGCCGGAGTCGCGTTGTCGGGATGGCCCTCCAGCCGGGTGACGAGTTCGACCAGCCGGCGCTTGGTCAGCTTCGTCTCCACCAGCGCATCCAGGCCGGCGATGACGCCGGCGCGGATGATCGCGCTCGAGCCCAGCCCGCGGGCCACCGGCACTTTGCCGGAAATCGAGTAGAAAAAACCGAACGGTTTGACCCGCGCTTCCGCAAAAAAAATCTCCGCCGCGGCCGCGACGAGGGCCTGCGCGCGCGCGTCGGCCGCGGTATCGGGTTGCGGTCCGTCGTCGGGCGCGCGCCGGAGCAGGACGCGGTTGTGGAGCTGGAGCGCCAGGCCGAGCGTGTCGAAGCCGGCACCGCAATTGGACGTGCTGGCGGGCACGCGCACGGCGGCGGTGTGACGCGGCGGCTTCATTTGCGGCGGTGCTTGAGCGCCTTTTGCACGTCGCGCAATTGCGCCTTCTTTTTCAAGTCCTCGCGGCGGTCGAAAAGCTTTTTTCCCGTGCAGAGCGCGACCTCGACCTTGACCAGCGCGTCCTTGAAATACATGCGCAGCGGAATGAGCGTGCGGCCGCCGGCGTCGAGCGCCTGCGCGATCTTGCGGATCTGGTGGCGGTGAAGCAACAGCTTCCGGGTGCGGCGCGCGTCGTGGTTGTTGAGGTTGCCGAATTCGTACTGGTCGATATGCGCGTTGATCAGCCACAACTCGCCGTTCATGACGCGGCCGAAGGCGTCGTTGATCTGGGCGCGGCCGGCGCGGATGGATTTGACCTCGGTGCCGCGCAGCTGGAGCCCGGCCTCGAATTTCTCGTCCACGAAATAATCGCGCAGCGCCTTGCTGTTGCGGATCTCCGTGTAGCGGGCGGAATCTTTTTTGGGCGCGGACATGGCGGTGCAACCGGACAGCGCCGGGCCGGGAACGCGTCCGCTGTGCGGCGGGCGGCTCAGTTCTCGCCGGGCTCGAAGCTGATTTTCCCTTCGATGATTTCGCGGAGAGCGATGTCCTCGGGCGAGAGTTTTTCCAACGACTCCACTAGCGGACGGCTGCCGCGCCGGAGCTGTTTGACGCGGCGCGATACGACGCTGATCAGCACGTTCGGATCAGCGATGACCTTTTGCGCTTCCTTGATGTAATCGTCTCTCATAGCGGCGTGCATGGGTAAAACTGCCAATAACGTTAGGCAACTCCGCCTCCGTCAAGGCAATTTTCCCGGCTTGCCCCGAACCGCGCCCCGGGCTCACGCTGGCGCATGCTCATCGCCTGGACGACCGTGGCCGCGCGCGCCGAGGCCGAGCGACTGGCCCGCGACGCCATCGCGCAGCGTTTTGCCGTTTGTGTGCAAATCGACGGCCCGATCACCTCGCACTACCACTGGCAGGGCAAACTCGAACGCACGGAGGAATTCCGGCTGTGTTTCAAGTTCCTCTCCCCGCAGCAGGCCGCGCTGGAGGCGTGGCTTTTTGCCCGCCATCCCTATGAGACGCCAGAGTGGTTCGTCGTGCGGGCGGACAGCGTGGGCGAAAAATACTTGTCATGGGCGCTGGCAAGCGCTACTTCGTCGCCCCTTTAACTCGTCGCAATCTCGATTTTTCCCACCATGTCACAGCACAAAAGCCTGCAAAGCTCCGGCGGCATCGTCATCAAGCGCAACGTCCTGAAACGCTTCGAGCGTGTCGAGCTGCTCAAGAAGCGCGGCCAATGGAAGGCCGGCGACCGCGTCCAGGGCCTGCGCAAGACCAAGCCCGACGTCTGAACCGGCGCGTGCCCCGCGCCCGAATTTTCGGCGGTCCGAACCACTCGGCCCGCCGTTTTTATTGCCGTCCCCGCCATGATCGAACTTCTCCGGCAACTGGTCGACTTCGTCCTGCACATCGACCGGCACCTCCAGGGCATCATCGCCGCCTACGGCCCGTGGACCTACGCGTTGCTGTTCGTGATCATTTTTTGCGAAACCGGCCTGGTCGTGACGCCCTTTCTGCCGGGCGACTCGCTGCTTTTTGCCGCCGGTGCGCTGGCCGCCGGCGGGGCGCTGAATCCCCACGTGCTTGCCCTCACCCTCTCGCTCGCCGCCGTGCTCGGCAACATGGCCAACTACGGGATCGGCGCCTTCGCCGGCCCGAAGGTTTTCACCCGCGAGGACTCCTGGCTGCTGCGCAAAAAGCACCTCGAGCGCGCCCACGCGTTTTTCGAAAAATACGGCGGCCGTTCGATCATCCTGACGCGGTTTCTGCCCATCTTTCGCACCTTCGTGCCGTTCGTGGCCGGCGTCGGCCGCATGTCCTATCCGCGTTTTTTCGCCTTCAACTTCATCGGCGGCACCGCCTGGGCCTGCTCGTTTGTCTACCTCGGCTATTTCTTCGGCGGCACCGGGGTTGTTAAGAAAAATTTCAGCCTCGTGATCGTCGCCATCATCGTGATCTCCCTGCTGCCGATGGTGATCGAGCTCGGACGCGCGTGGCGGGAATCCCGGCGGGCCCGCCCGGCCTGAACCGCACTGGTGCGAACGCCGGGAGTCGAACCCGGATCAATGGCTTCGGAGGCCACTACACTATCCATTGTGCTACGCTCGCAAGAGCAGCGCCGGACCGTAAGCTTTGTCCAGGTGGCGGCGAGTTCAAGCCGTTTCCGCCCGCTGCCGGCCGCGGCAGCCGCGATCAAATGTGGATGGCCTCGTCGCGCGAGGCGGCCGCGGCCTCCATCACGGCCTCGCTCAACGTCGGATGCGCGTGGATGGTCTGGTGGATTTCCTCGGCCGTGGCCTCGAGCTCGATGGCCAGCCCGTATTCGGCGATGAGCTCGGTGGCCTCGCTGCCGATGATGTGCGCGCCGTAAATCTCGCCGGTGTTCGCATCGGTGATGAGCTTGACGAAGCCCTCGCTTTCAGCCGACGCCACGGCCTTGCCTGAGGCGGTGAAGGGGAACTTGCCGAGCTTGATCGGCAGCCCCTTTTCCTTCGCGGCCTTCTCGGTCAGGCCGATGCTCGCGACCTGGGGCTGGCAGTAGGTGCCGCCGGGGAAGACCCGCACGCGTTTGGGCGGGCTGTGGCCGAACATGCCGTTCACGGCGTTGATCGCCTCGTAATGCGCAACGTGCGCGAGCCAGGGCGGGCCGATGATGTCGCCCGCGGCGTAGATGCCCGGCGCGCTCGACTGGTAATCGTCGCCGACCTTCACGTAGTTGCGGTCGAGCTCGAGTTTCACGCCGGGCGAGAGCGCGCCCTCGAGATTGGCCACGACGCCGATGGCGGAGAGCAGCACCTCGGCCTCGACCTCGGTTTTCCTGTCGCCAGCGACGAGGTCGACCTTCACCGAGCTTTTGCCCGCGCGGATGTTCTCCACCTTCGTGCCGATGTGCATGCCGATGCCCTGCTTGTCGAACGAACGCTGCAGCACCCGCGACACCTCCTCGTCCTCCTGCGGCAGGATCTGCGGCAGCATCTCCACCAGTGTCACCTTCGCACCGAAGGCGTTGTAGAAATAGGCGAACTCCACGCCGATCGCGCCCGCCCCGACGATGATGACGGACTTCGGCAGCGTTTTGTTCGCCAGCGCCTCGCGCGAGGTCATCACGCGCACGCCATCGAGTTCGACGCCGGGCAGGCGGCGCATCTTGCAGCCGGTGGCGAGCAGAATGTTTTTGGTTTTGAAAAATTTTCCCTTGTTCGGCCCGTCGGTCACCGAGACCATGCCCGGCACGTCCACCTGGCCGCGGCCGACGACGTATTCGACCTTGTATTTCTTGAAGAGAAACTCGACGCCCTTGGCCATCTGGTCGGAGACGGCGCGCGAGCGCTCCATAACCTTGGCAATGTCGAAGGTCACCTCCCTGGCCCCGAGGCCGTAGATCTCGGCCTTCTTCATTTTCTGATAGAGCTCCGCGCTCTTGAGCAGCGCCTTGGTCGGGATGCAGCCCCAGTTCAGGCAGGTGCCGCCGGCGCGCTCGACTTCGATGCAGGCGACTTTTTTGCCGAGTTGCCCGGCGCGGATGGCGCCGGCGTAACCGGCGGGGCCGCCGCCGATGACAATGAGATCGTACTCGCTGGTTTCAGCCATGGAAAAAGAGGTGCGGAGTTTTTTTCAAATGTCGATGATATCGTCGCGCTTCGCCGGCGGCGGGGGCTGCGGCGGCGCCGGAGACCGGGCCAGCAGGCGGCTCATGACCAGGTTGGTGGCGCCCACGATCAGCGCTCCGCCGACCGCCGACCAGAAGCCCGCGACATGAAAGCCGTCCACGATGCGTCCGACAAAAAGAAACAACAAGGCATTGATCACGATCAGGCCCAGCCCCATCGTCAGCAGGATGAACGGCAGCGTGAACAGCACCAGCAGCGGCCGCAGGATGGCGTTGCAAAAGCTCAGCAGCAGCACCACCACGAGCAGCGTCGTGCCGCTGTCATAGTGGATGCCCGGCACGATATGCGCCGCCAGCACCACGCCCAGCGCCAGCACCAGCCACCGCACGAACAGATTGCTCAACGGATGATTCATTGCACAAGCTGCTCACTTTCATTCCTGTCCGCAACCGAGCAATGAAAATCCTCGTCCTGCAAGACCACCTGCGCAGCGGCGGCACCGAACGCCAGTCGATCCTGCTCACGCGCGCCTTCGGCGCCGCCGGCCATGACGCCACCCTGATCACCTTCCGTCCGGGCGGCGCGCTGGCCGGCACGCTCGGACGCCTTCCGCGGCGGACCCTCCAGCCGGTCGACCTCGGGCTCGACTGGTTCGCGCCCGGATTGGCGGGCGCCGTCCGCGCCGTCGCGCCCGACCTCGCCCTCTGCATGGGCCGCATGGCCAACTGCTACGCCGGATCGCTGCAGAAAAAATTTTCCCAGGTCGCCGTCATCGCCACCATGCGCACGGGCAAAAAAATTCCCTGGCTTTTTCGCCGTTCGCTGTGCCTCGCGCGCCACGTCATCGCCAACAGCCATGACGCCGAGGCCGCCCTCGTTTCCCTTTACCGCGTGCCGCGCGACAAAATCACCGTCATTCACAATTCCCTCGTTTTCGCGCCGGCGCCGGCCCCGGCGGACCGGGCCGTGGTGCGGGCCCAGCTCGGCGCGTCGGCCGCGACTCTGGTACTGCTCGATATCGCCATGTTCCGGCCGGAAAAAAACCAGCGTGAGCTGATCGAGATCGCCGCCCGGCTTCCGCCCGGCCTCGACTGGCAGCTCTGGCTGGCCGGCAACGGCCCGGCTCGCGCCGCCTGCGAGCGCCTCGCCGCCGAAAAAGCCCCCGGCCGCGTGAAGTTTCTCGGCTTCCACGCCGACCCCGAGCCGTTTTACGCCGCCGCCGATCTCGCCGTGCACGCCTCGCTCAGCGAGTCGCTGCCGAATTTTCTGATCGAGGCGCACGCCCACGGCCTGCCGTCCGTGGCCTACGATGTCGGCGGCGTGCGCGAAACCGGCGGCATCACCGTGCCTCCACGCGACCAGGCCGCATTTCTTGCTCAGCTGCAGCCGCTCCTGGCCGATCCCGCGGTGCGGGTCCGCGCCGCCGCCGCCGCGCAGGCCCACGCGCGCGCCCATTTCGCCCCCGAGCAGCAGACCCAGGCCTATCTCGACCTTTTCGCCCGGCTTCTCCAATCTCCTCCTCCGGCATGACGAACAAGCAGCGCCTCGACCTCATCGGGCAATACATCCGCGAGCACAAATACGCCGACCTGCACACGCTCGCGGCCCGCTTCGCCACGTCGCTTTCCACCGTGCGCCGCGCGCTGGACGAACTCGAGGCGCGCGGCGTGCTCCGCCGCCATCACGGCGGGGCCTCGCTGGTCGAAACCGACGAGGTGGCCAAGGAATACGATTTCATCGCCCGCGACCAGCGGCAGGTGGAGGAAAAATACGCCATCGCCCGGGTCATCGCCGATCTGGTCGCACCCGGGATGACCGTGATCCTCGACGGCGGTACGTCCATTTACGCCGTCGCCCGCCTCCTCGCCACCAAGCGCCTGCAAGTCATCACCAATTCGCTCCCCATCGCCGGCCTTTTCAGCGAAATTGGCTCGCTTGAAACCATCGTCACCGGCGGCGGCGTGCACAGCCGCCTCGGCGTGCTGGTCGGCCCGCAATGCGAGCAGACGCTTTCGCAAATCCACGCCGATCTCGCGATCCTCGGCGGCGGCGGCATTACCGAGGAGGGCGTGTGGAACCACAACGCCCTCATCGTCGCCGCCCAGCGCAAGATGATCGGCGCCGCCGAACGCACGATCTTCGCGCTGGATAACTCGAAGTTCGGCCGCAAGGCCCTCAGCCTCACCGCGCCCTTCGAGGCCCGCTTCACGATCGTCACGGACACGCGCCCGACGCCGGCCGTCGCGCGCGCGAACAACGCCGCCGGCGCGCGGCTCACGCTGGCCGAGAGGAAACCGGCGCCCCGCTCCTAGCG
>DATJYF010000037.1:0-3831 GCA_035499715.1 Opitutaceae bacterium
CCGATCACGCCCTGCAGCTCGTCGCGCGTGAGCTTGTCGAGCGTGCCGCGGGTGACGGTGACGACGGCGTCGTGCGTGGTCAGGCCGGCGGCGAAGGCGTTGATGCCTTCCTCGTCGTCGAGCACGTAGACCGCCGGCACGGGCACGCCGGCGGCGATGGCCATCTCCTCGACGACGTCGAGCAGGCGCCGCTCGGCCAGCTCGGAGGTCTTGGGATCGATCCGCCGCCCGCCGACGCTTTCGGCGATGCCCGCGCCGCCGCCGTTGTGCAGTTGCGACCATTTGTAGAGCGAGCCGAGCCCCACGACCATGAGCGTGCCCGCGGCCACGCCGGCGAAGATCCCGGGATCCCACCAGGAATAATCGCCCCGGTCCTCGGGCCAGCTGGCGGTCTGCTCGTATTCCCGATAGCTGCGGTGAAACTGCCGGGCCCGGGGCGAGAGCTGCGAAAAAATCAGGATGGCCGCGGCGTAGCTGGCCAGGATCGTCCCGAGCACGGCGAGGGCGAAGAGCACGATGAGCCGGTGCGTGCGCTGGTGGGCGTGGGCCTGGGCTTCAAAGAAGTCCATCGGATTCGATCAGGATTTTTTCATCGCGCGGGCGTGGCGGAAAATCATCGGCAGCGACAGACCGAGGGTCAGCGTCATCACGACCGCACCCGCGAGCGCGCCGGCCACCCAGTACGGCTTGCTCAGGAAAAATTCCGGGACGGCGGCGAGGGCGATGAGGCTGCCGCCGCGCAGAAGCAGGCGCCCGCCGTATGCGTTGATTTCAAACCAGCGCTGCTCGGACTCGAAGGCGGCGGGGATGCGAATGCCGTACCAGCGGTTCATCTTGATCTTTCTTTTGACGAGCGGCAGGGACACGGCGACCGTCATCAGGCCCACGAGGAGATGCGTGAGGGCGATGGGGTTCATGGGCGTTTTTCCGCCGGCAAAAAAGGGCGCCGCCGGCTCAACTGAAGCTCACTTTGGGCGCGTTGCGCTCGGTGGCATCGTCGATCTGGAAGAGCTGGGCGTCGGTGAAGCCGAACATGCCCGCAAAAAACACGTTGGGGAAGGTCTGACGCGTGGTGTTGTAAGTCATGACGGCGTCGTTGTAGGCCTGGCGGGCGAAGGAGATCTTGTTCTCCGTCGAGGTCAGCTCCTCGGTGAGCTGGAGCATGTTCTGATTGGCCTTGAGGTCGGGATAGGCCTCGCTCACGGCCATGAGGCGGCTGAGCGCGCCGGTCAGGCCGGCCTCGGCGCCGAGAAGATTCTTGACCGCGGAGGCGTCGGCGGGATTGGCCGCGGCGGCCTGGGAGGCGGTGTAGGCGATGTTGCGCGCCTTGGTCACGGCCTCGAGCGTTTCGCGTTCGTGCTTGATGTAGCCCTTGGCGATCTCAACCAGGTTGGGGATGAGATCGTAACGGCGCTTGAGCTGGACGTCGATCTGGGAGAAGGCGTTTTTGAACCGGTTGCGGAGGGCGACAAGGGAGTTGTAAATGCCCGCGATCCAGAGGCTGACGATGAGGACGAGGACGAGAAGGACGACGAGAACGATAAGGACGGCTTTCATGGGAAGTTGGGTTGAAGGGAGACAGGTGCACTATGGGGAGGGAACCGACGGGCGCGAGACGGAACTGATTACAAGACGAGGCTTTGTTTCCACACGCGGGCTTGCCCCGGCGCGGGGGTCTGGCATCGTCGGCTGTCTCCATGCGTATTCCCAGATGCCTGTGGTCCGGACTCGCCGCGCTGGCGGTGGCGCCGGTCTTGTGCGCGCAAACGGTCTCGCTGCCGGCCGGGCCGGAGGCGCCACTCGTCTCGGCGGCGGAGGCGCGGCCGGCGCCGGCGGAGGCGCTGCTGAAACAGGAGGCGGCGCAGCATGCACTGGAGCTGGGCCTGCCGTCGCTGGCGGCGACGATGTATCGCGAACTGCTGGCGGCGCCGCCGGGGGGCGACCGTAGCGCGCTGACCCTGGCGCTGGCCACGGCGCTGCTCAACGACGGGCACATCGGCGAGGCGGAGCAGGCGTTGCAGGGCCTGCCGGCGGCGGAGCGCGGCGCGGCGTGGCATTTGCGCGCGGGATTGACCGACGCGGTGCAGAAAAAAATGGACGCGGCCAAGGCCGAGGCCGCGGCGGTGAAGCCGGAGCAGTTGAGCGCGACCGACCGCGGATGGCTTTATTTTTTGCAAGGCCAGCTGGTGGATGCGGAAGGCGACGCCCCGAAAGCCCAGGCGCTTTACGAACAGGCGGCCGGGGCGGCGGTGTCGGACCAGCAACGGGCGCAGTTTGCCCTGGCCCGCTCGCAGGCCGAGCTGCGCGCGGGCCCGCCGGCTGATTCGCTGGTCAACGAGCTGCGGCGGAACGTGGACAAATACCAGGGCACGCTCACCGGCTACCGTTATGTGCGGCAGTACGCCGTCGCACTCGATGCCACGGGCCGGAAGATCGACGCGGTGGCGTTGCTGCGCCAGCAGTTGCTGGCCCTGCCGCCGGAGGCGCGCGCGACCGCAGATGATTTCCGCCTGCTGCTCGGGCTCATCGCCGGGCCGGACACCGATCCCGGCCGGCAGGCGCTGACGGAGCTTTTGACCAGCGGCAACGACCAGGTCAAACAACGCATCGCCTTGCAGCTGCTGGGCCGTGTCGCGGCCCAGCCGGGTCCGGAGCGGGAGACGTTCCGCCATCTGCTCGACACGCTGATCGCCGCGCCGCGGCCGCATCCCATTCTCGAGGACCTGCTGCTGTTTCGCGGCCAGATGAACCTGGCCGACAAAAACTACGCCTTGGCCCAGACCGACGCGGAGGCGCTGATGGGAAAATTCCCCGGCTCGCCGCTCAAGGCCGCGGCCCTCGGCGTCCTGCTGGGGGTGGCATGGGAGGAACATCGCTACCGCCTGGCGGCGGATTATGCGACCCAGGCGCGCGCGATCCTGCCCGCCGGTGAAATCCACGCGCAGCTCGGCGTGCTCGTGGCCGAGGCTTGTTTTCGCGCGGAAGATTTTCCCAACGCCGCCGACGCTTACGCCGCGGCCCTGAACGAGCGGCCGTCCGGGGTCGATGCGGGCAGGCTGATTTTCCAGCGCATCCAGGCGGAGATCGAGGCCGGACGCCTCGACGCGGCGCAGACTTTGGCCGACCAGTTTGCCGGTGATCCGGCGTTCGATCCGGAGAGCCGCTGGGAAGCGGAGTGGAACCTCGCCCGCGCGCTCGAGGCGCACGGGCAGATGGCGGCGGCGCTGGCGCGCGTGAGCAAACTTCTGACCGCGACCGGCGCCGCGGGGCTGCCCGCCGATTTGCACGTGCGCATGGCCTGGCTGCAGGCGCACCTGGCGTTCGAAGCGGGACAGTCCGGGCAGGCGCTGAAATTCGCCGGCGCATTGGTCGATTCGCTCGCCGGCCCGGGCGGCGCCGGTGTGCCGGCGGAACTGAAAAAGCAGATCGTCAGCCTGGAGCTGCTCCAGCAGGCCGAGGCGGACTTCAAGCTGCAGCAGTCGGACCCGGCGCTGGATCTCTTGAAGAAGCTGCGTGTGGACTATCCGCAGAGCGACGCGGCCGTCTACAGCTACATCGTCGAGGCGAATTACTACGCGGACAACAACCATCTCGTGCAAGCCCAGGAGCAGCTGACCAAGCTGGCCGACACCGCCAAGACCGACAAGACCCCGGACAGCCCTTATTCGCGCTACGCTCCGTATGCCCTTTATCTCGCCGCGCTCAATGACGAGAGCCTGGGCCAGGACAACTACCTTGAGGAGGCGAACAGCTTCATTGAGCAGCTGGTGAAGGATTATCCGCACAGCGATCTGGTCTTCTATGCGCGGCTGAAGCAGGGGGACTTGTTCC
>DATJYF010000038.1:0-8646 GCA_035499715.1 Opitutaceae bacterium
CCTGGCCGGCCCCCACTGCGGCCACCGCACTCTCATCCAGGCGCTCGACGCCGCGCCCGACGATGCCGACACCCTCCTCATCGACTATTTTCCCAATCTGCTCGAGCACATCGAGCTCCTCACCCGCATCCAGCAGGCCCGCCTCCGGCGCATCGTCTTCCGCAAACCCTCGCGCACGCACGGCTTTTTCCTCTCGGACTACGCCCACATCCGCCTGGAAAACTATTTCGCGCTCAACCTCGACGTTTACTGGCACAACGCCGCCATGAACGACCTCTTCCTCTACACCTATAAAAAGGACCACGGCTTTTTCATCCGCGAGGAAATGGTCAAGCAGTTCGCCGAGTCGACGATCCTCGCCTTCTACGGCTCCGCCGTCGGCCTCAACGACGTGCAGTCCCGGCGCATCGCCGCGCTCATCGACCGGCTCACCGGCTTCATCGGCTCCAACGTCGGCGTCCTCACCGGCGGCGGCGGCGGCGTCATGCACGTCGCGATCGAAAACGCCCGGCGGCAGGGCGCGCTGACCGGCGGCTGCTTCCTCGAACTCGAGGCCCAGCCGCCCGAGCTCGGCGTGGATTTTTTCAACACCTTCCAGGAAACCTCGCGCCACTTCCGCCAGAAATGGTTCGAAGTCGCCGATTTTTGCATTTTCAACGTCGGCGGCGTCGGCACGCTCGAGGAGATCGGCATCGAGCTCTGCAACCTCAAGCTCGGCATCCGCCCGCGCATCCCCTACGTGTTCTACGACGCCAAGTATTTCAGCGACCTCCGCAAACAAATCCGCGAAATGATCCGCACCCAACGCGCCCCCGCCTGGATGGCTGATTACATCCTCTTCACCGACGATCCCGACGAGGTCGTCGACTTCTACCGCAGGACGCTGAAGGTGCTATGACCGCCGCCGCGCTGCCCTCGTCCATCCTCGTCGTCGGCTCCGGCGGCCGCGAGCACGCCCTGGTCAAGGCGCTCCTCGCCTCGCCCGCACGCCCGCGCGTTTTCGCCGCCCCCGGCAACGCCGGCATCGCCCTCGACGCCACCTGCTTCCCCATCGCCGCCGACAACATCGCCGCCCTCGTCGGGCTCGTCCGCCGCGAAAAAATCGAGTTCGTCGTCGTCGGCCCGGAAATTCCGCTCGCGCTCGGACTCGTCGACGAACTCGCCGACGCCGGCATCCCGGCCTACGGACCGAAAAAAGACGGCGCCCGCCTCGAAGCCTCCAAGATTTTCACCAAGCAGCTGCTGCTCAAATACAAGATTCCCACCGCGCCCGCCGGATTTTTCAGCGAAGCCGCGCCCGCGCTGGGTTATCTGCGCACCCGGCCGGTTCCCATCGTGATCAAGGCCGACGGCCTCGCCGGCGGCAAGGGCGTCATCGTCGCGCAGACCGCCGCCGAGGCCGGGGCGGCCGTGCGCGCCATGCTCGAGGGCGAAAAATTCGGCGCCAGCGGCCGCCAGATTTTGATCGAGGACTGCCTCTTCGGCGAGGAAACCTCCCTCCTCGTCGTCGTTTCCGGCCGCGATTACGTCATCCTGCCGGCCGCGCAGGACCACAAGCGCATCGGCGAGGGCGACACCGGGCCCAACACCGGCGGCATGGGCGCCTATTCGCCCGCCGAGATCGTCACGCCCAAGCTGCTCGCCCGCATCGAGCGCGAAATCGTGCGTCCATCGGTCAAGGCCATCGCCGCCGAGGGCATCAAGTTCCGCGGCACGCTCTTCATCGGCCTCATGCTTACCGAACAGGGTCCGCAGGTTCTCGAGTACAACACGCGCTTCGGCGATCCCGAGACGCAGGCCGTGCTGCCCCGCCTCGCCACCGATGTGCTCGATCTTCTCTGGGCCGCCGCCCGCGGCAAACTCGACCGCCTCAAGCTCGAGGTCAAACCGGAGCACGCGCTCTGCGTCGTCCTCGCCGCCCGCGGCTATCCCGAGAGCTTCGCCAAGGGCGACCCGATCACACTGCCGGCCACGCTGCCCGCCGGGGTCACCGTCCTGCACGCCGGCACGGCCCGCGACGGCGACGGTCCCATCGTCACCGCCGGCGGCCGCGTCCTCGGTGTGACCGCGATCGCCCCGACCCTGCGCGAGGCCGCCGAGCAGGCCTACGCCGTTTGCGATCGGATTCAATTCGCCACAAAATATTTCCGCCGCGACATCGGCGCGCGGCAGCTCAATCGCCTATGAGACTCGGATTTTTTCTTCCCCTGCTTTTTTTCACCGGCCTGGGGGCCGCCCGTGCCGCTCCGCCGGTCGATCTCGGCGAAGGCCTGCTCTATTGCCGGATCCATGCGCTGCCCGCCGACCTGCCAACCGCCGAGACGGGAAAAAAATCCGCGCTCGTCCTCGACCTGCGCTACGTCGCCACCGACAACGCCGGCGCCACCGCCCTGGCCGCCTGGCTCAGCTTCCACCCGGCCGGCCAGCCCCTGCTCGTTCTCGTCAATGCCGACACCAGCCCCGCGCTCCTCCGCCTGCTCGCCGCGCCCTCCGCCCCTCCGGGCGTGGTCACGCTCGGGCCGCCCCAGCCCGACCTGACTCCCGACGTGCCGTTGAATAGTTCTCCCGCGACCGAGCGCCGGGCGTACGACGCGCTTGACCACGGCGCCACCATCGAATCGCTCACCGTCGAAAAAATCGACAAGCCCCGCTACGATGAGGCCACCATGGTCAAGGACCATGTCAGCGACAGCGCGCCGCCGCCCGACGACGGCGGCGATTCCGACGACGCGGCCGCCGATCCGGCCGCCAAGAAGCCCGCGCCGCCCCCCCAGCTCATCGATCTCGCCCTCCAGCGCGCCATCCAACTCCATCGCGCCCTCCTCGCCCTGCACAAAATTCCCCGCGGCTGATCTTCCCGCCCACTTTGCTTTTCCAGCCCAGCTGCATCCACTAAAGCCCCGATGCCCACGCCCGGTCATATCCTTGTCGTTTGCACGGCCAACATCTGCCGCAGCCCCATGGCCGCCGGCCTGCTCCGGCACGCGCTGGCCGCGCAACCCGAGCCGCTCAAATCGCTGCCCATCCTTTCCGCCGGCGTCGCCGCGCGCACGGGCGAGCTGGTCACGGACAACTCCGTCCTCGCGCTGAAAAAAGCCGGGATCGACATTTCCGGCCACCGCAGCCAGCCGGTCACGCAGGAACTGCTCGACCGCGCCCTCGCCGTTTTCTGCATGACCGAGTCACACCGGGCCATGATTCGGGTGATGTTCAGCCCGTCGCCCAAGAACCTCTTTCTTTTCCGCGAATTCCTTCCGCCCGGCGTCGACAAGGAAATTCCCGATCCCTACGGCGGCCCGCTTTCCCTCTACGAGAGCGCCCGCGATGAAATGGTCGAGGCCATCCCCTCGCTCGTCGAACAGTTGAAAAGACACGCCGCCCGCGCCGCCGGCCGCTGACCCGGCCCGCAAAAAAATCCTTTGCCTTGACGTGGCTTTGCGCGAGCGTGGGGTTTTACCATGCTCAACGCCGCGCCGCTCAAATCCCTCGATCCCGACCTTCACTCCGCCATCGCCGCCGAGCTGGCCCGCCAGCAGAGCCACATCGAGCTCATCGCCTCGGAGAACTTCACCTACCCGGCCGTGCTCGAGGCCCAGGGCAGCGTGCTGACCAACAAGTACGCCGAGGGCTACCCCGGCAAGCGCTGGTACGGCGGCTGCGAATTCGTCGACAAGGTCGAGCAGCTCGCCATCGACCGCGCCAGGCAGCTCTTTGGCGCCGAGCACGCCAACGTCCAGCCGCATTCCGGCTCGCAGGCCAACTTTGCCGTCTACACCGCCGTGCTCGCGCCCGGCGACAAGGTCCTGGGCATGAATCTCAGCCACGGCGGCCACCTCACCCATGGCAACCCGGCCAATTTTTCCGGCAAATTGTACCAATTTTCTCAATACGGCGTGCGCGAGTCGGACGGCCTGCTCGATTACGACGAACTCGCCGCCATCGCCGCGCGCGAAAAGCCGAAAATGATCACGGTCGGCGCCAGCGCCTATTCGCGCACCATCGACTTCACCCGCATGGGCGAGATCGCCCGGGCCAGCGGCGCGCTCCTCTTCGCCGACATCGCGCACATCGCCGGCCTCGTCGCCGCCGGCCTCCATCCCTCGCCCGTGCCGCACGCGGACTTCGTCACCACCACCACGCACAAGACCCTGCGCGGCCCGCGCGGCGGCCTCGTCCTCTGCAAGGCCCAGCACGCCAAGGCGCTCGATTCCGCCGTCTTCCCCGGCGGCCAGGGCGGCCCGCTCATGCACGTCATCGCCGCCAAGGCCGTGTGCTTCGCCGAGTGCCTCAAGCCGGAGTTCAAGACTTATTCCGCGCAGATCATCAAAAACTCCCGGGCCTTCGCCGCCGCCATGGCCGCGCGCGGCTACAAGATCGTCTCCGGGGGCACCGACAACCATCTCTTCCTCGTCGACCTCCGCGCCAATCTGCCGGAGCTCACGGCCAAGAAGGCGCAGGAGACGCTCGATCTCGCCCACATCACCTGCAACAAGAACACCGTGCCGTTCGAGACCCGCTCGCCCTTCCAGGCCTCCGGCCTCCGGCTCGGCACGCCCGCCGTCACCACCCGCGGCATGGTGGAAAAGGACATGGACGAGATCGCCGCCTGCATCGACCTCGTGCTCAAGGCCATCGGCACGCCCGGCGAGGCCGCCGCGCTGGCCGGGGCAAAGTCACGCGTTCACACTTTGATGAGCCGCTTCCCGCTGCCATACAAGATGTGAGACTCTTGCGCGCTTGTCGACGGCCGCCGGCTGTGCTGGTATGCCGGGAAATCCATGGCCCTGAACCCGGACGTTCCTTCCGACGAGGCTGACAACGAGGTGGAGGTCAGCCACTCGCTGTTGAAATTCGAGCGCCGCACGGCGCCGCTCCTGCCCCGGCCGCTGTTCTTCCGCCGGGTGGCGCTCGGCGCCCTGATCGGGCTGGCGTTGCTCGGCGGCGCCCTGGCCATCGGCATGATCGGCTACCACGTTACGGAAAAAATGTCGTGGCTCGACGCCTTTGCCAACGCCGCGATGATCCTCTCCGGCATGGGCCCGCTCGCGCCGCTCCAGACCAGCGCGGGCAAGCTTTTCGCCGGCTGCTACGCGCTCTTCAGCGGGCTGGCCTTCATCACCATCGTCGGCGTCATCCTCGGGCCTTTCCTCCATCGCATTTTCCACCGTTTTCTTCTCCAGGACGACCAGGACGGAGAAAAGGATTCCGGCGGCTGAAGCGCTCGACCGACCGGGCGCCGGGAAGGAACCTGCCGCGCCGGCGCGCGTCCCATTTTGTTTGCGCCTTGGCTTCTTCGAGCCGGCCGCTATGCCTGCGTTTTTCCATGCCTGACGCCACTCCCGCCAAACGACCGGCTTCCCTCGGAGTCATCTTCCTTACGATCTTCATCGATCTGCTGGGCTTCACCATCATCTTTCCGCTTTTCCCCGCACTGTTGCAGCATTATCTCGCGGTGGAGGGAAACAGCGGGCTGCTCGGCTGGCTGGTGGCGCAAATCGACGCCTTCGCCCGGCTGGCCGGCTCGCACGGCAATTACCGCGAGGTGTTGTTCGGCGGCGTGCTGGGCTCGGTTTACTCGGTTTTGCAGTTTTTGTGCGCTCCGATGTGGGGGGCGCTGTCCGATCGCGTGGGCCGGCGGCACGTGCTGCTCATCACGGTGACCGGCACCGCCTTCAGCTATGTGCTGTGGTTTTTCAGCGGCTCGTTCGGGCTTTTTGTGCTGGCGCGGCTCATCGGCGGCGGGTTTGCCGGCAACCTCTCGGTCGCCACCGCGGCCGTGGCCGACGTGACGACGCGCGAAAACCGTTCCAAGGGCATGGGCCTGATCGGCGTGGCTTTCGGGCTGGGATTTTTGTTCGGGCCGGCGCTGGGCAGCGTCGCGACGCTCTACGATCCCAGCCTGCACCATCCCCGGATGGCGTCGTTGGGCGTGAATCCGTTCTCATTTGCTGCGCTGCTGTCGCTCGGCTTCAGCCTCATCAATCTCGTCTGGATTGCTGCGCGCTTCCACGAAACCCTGGACCCGGCACATCGCGACACAGCCGCCACCGTGCGCATCCGTCATCCGTTGCATGAGCTGCTCAATCTTGAGGCCGGTCCGGTCCGGCGCACGAACTGGGCCTACTTCGTTTTCTCCCTCGCCTTTACCGGCATGGAATTCACCCTGCCGTTTCTCGCCGCGGAACGTTTCCATTACACCGCCACGTCGATGGCCTGGATTTTCGTCTTTCTGGGTTTCGTGCTCATTCTCACCCAGGGCGGGATCGTGCGGCGCGCCGTGCCGCGCCTCGGGGAGAAAAAAGTGCTGCTCGTCGGCGTGGCCTCCGAGCTGGCGGGGTTTTTGCTGACCGGTTTTGCGCCCACCCGATTCTGGCTCTATATCGGATTGACTTTCCTCGGCCTCGGTTCGGGCCTGGCCAACGCGACGTTTTCGGGGCTGGTATCGCTCTACAGCCGTGCCGATCAGCAGGGTCGCATGCTGGGCGTCTTCCGTTCGCTCGGCTCGCTCGCCCGCGGGATCGGCCCGTTCGCGGCCTGTCTCATCTACTGGTGGCTCGGCGCCCGCACGCTTTATCTCTTCGGCGCGGTGGTTCTCACCATGCCGTTGTTTTTGGGGTCGGCGCTGCCGAAGCCGGAAAAATGAACCACGCCCGCACCGGCGCCGCCAGCGGCGCGGTCCTGCTTCTCGCCGGCCTCGCGGCCATCCTGCTCGCCGCCGGTTGCACCACCCTGCGGCGCATTCCCATGCCCCCGCGCATCACCCGGCTGGAGGCGGAGCGCATCGAGTTGCCCGCCCAGACGATTTCGAACTACCTCGTGGTGGAGACGCGCTGGGACAAATACGGCCCCTATCATTTCCTCATCGATACCGGTGCTTCGGTCACGCTGGTTTCACCCGAGCTGGCCCGGCGCTATTCCGACACCTCGGCGCCGCCCATTCCCGAGCCGGAGGTGCGGGTCAAATCCGCCAGCGGCGACACCACGCTGCTGCCCGCCGTCACGCTCCGCCGGTTTTTTCTCGGTGACGCCCGCTTCGAACGCGTGCCGGCGCTGGTCTATGATTGCCGCTCGCTCTCCACTCATCTCGGGGTGAAAATCGACGGCATCCTCGGCTTTCCGCTTTTTCGCGACACGCTGCTGACGCTGGACTACCCGCGGTCGCGCGTGTTGCTCGTGCCCGGCAGCGCCGTGCCGCCGTCCCTGCCCGGCACGACGATTCCGTTCAACAACGCCAGCCGCACGCCGTTCATCCCGGTGACGCTGGGCCGCGAGACCTTCATCGCGCTCATCGACTCCGGCAGCGACGGACCGCTCAACCTGAATCCCCTCGGCCTGGATGTCTCCTTCGACTACGGTCCGCGGGCCGGGGGCGACGTGGCCACGCTCACCGGCAACGCGCCGCAGCAGGTCGGCCGCGTCGCCCAGGCGCTGCAAATCGGCGATTATACGCTCCTGCGGCCGGTGGTCGCGCTGACCGACGATCTTTCTTCGCTCGGCGGCGGCGTGCTGAAAAATTTCACCGTGACTTTCGACCAGCAGCACAACCAGGTCACGTTTTACCGGGAAAGTTCCGCTCCCATCCTCACCCCTTCGCGCCGCAGCGCGGGCCTGAGTTTTGAAAAAACCCCGGTTTACTGGCGCATCACCAGCGTCGTGCCCGGCTCCCCCGCCGCGGCCGCCGGCGTGCAGTCCGGCGACCTCTGCACCCGCATCAACGGCGAACCCGTCGCCAGCTGGAACCTTCGCCGCTACCAGGACCTTGTGGCCAATGCGGAACGGATCAGCTTCACCTTTTTGCGCGGAACCCGGGAGCAGGACACGCCCGTTTCGGTCTTCGACCTCGTGCCCTAGCGCCGGCGACGCCCCCGGCCGCGCCGATACACGATTTGACAAGCGCCATTATTATGGGCCAACTCATCATTTCCGTCATTTGCCGTCGACCTTATGAATTCCGAAGCCATCTCCGCGCTCATCGCCAAAACCCCCGCGCTCAAGTCAGCCAAATCCAAACTCGAAGCCATGGAGCCGGACGCCTATGTCATCCATCGGAGCTGGGGCTTCGGCAAAATCAAAAGCTACGATGAAGCCGCGCAGAAGCTGGTCATCGATTTTGAAGGCAAAAAAGGCCACGCCATGGACCCGGCCTTCTGTGTGACCACGCTGGAGGTTCTCTCACCCAAAAATCTGCTCGTGCGCAAGCAGACCGAGCCGGCCAAAATCAAGGAGCTGATCGAAAACGAACCGGTCGAGCTCATCATCCAGGCGCTCTCCGCCTATCCCAACAAGGCGACCACGGCCATCGATCTGGAGCTGACCCTTTCCCAGGTCATTGGGGAGGATAAATTTAAGAAATGGTGGGCCACCGCCAAAAAACACGCGGCCAAGGATCCCCGCATCTCCGTGCCGGCGAAAAAAACCGAGTGCTACGTCCTGCGCGAAGTCCCGGTCTCCAATGAGGACGAGATTCTCGAGCAATTCAACTCCACCCGCTCGGCCCGCCGCCGCATCCATCTCGCCGAGGAGCTGCTCACCGCCGCCGGCAAGAACGAAACCAAGGCCGACCTTTCCGTCATCCTTTCCGGCATCGCCGACGCGGTGAAAGACAGCAACCAGATCGATCCGGCCGAGCGGCTTTACGGCGCCGCC
>DATJYF010000039.1:0-3364 GCA_035499715.1 Opitutaceae bacterium
CCTGCGCGTTTCTGACCAGCGTGACCATTCCCGCCAGCGTCACTTCCATCGGGGACAACGCGTTCAACTCCAGCTCCGCTCTGGCCAAGGCGACCTTTCAAGGGAACGCCCCGGCGTTTTTTGGCGGCAATGTTTTCCTCGGGACGGCCGCCGGATTTACGATCCACTATCCGGCCAGTGCGACCGGCTTCACTTCGCCGACCTGGAAAGGATATCCGGCGGTGGCGGATGCGCCGGCGTCGCCGTCCCCGCCGCCCTCGTCCCCGGCGTCCTCCTCGGGCGGCGGCGGTGGTGGCGGCGCACCCAGCCTGTGGTTCTATGGCGCGCTCGGGCTTTTGGTTCTTGCCCGGAAATTTGCCGGCGCCCGCTCCGCCCGATTCGGCAGTCGCTCTTCACGGCGCGACCGGCTCCTTCCCCCGCCTTCGGCGGCGTGTGACGGTATCTGATCCTCAGCGGTCGCAAAACAGTAATTACGAGACCATCCGAACGTCCACTTCCCTGGTGATCGGAAAGCAACGCCCATCCGCTTTTTGCGAATGTGGATTCAGTGACATTGGATTTTCCTGGCGATCGGTGGCAAATTCCAGCGCATCCTTATCTCGGCCAATGCGTCTATCTTTACGCACCTCAAAATACGATGCTCCCATCAAGATCGGCGGCATTCGCTCTGAAACAATATAGTGGTGGTTTGGTTGCCCTTGCACTCTTCTCACTGACTGGATGCACTTCCATTAAAGTGGCACTCGGTTTAAGGACGCGGTTACAAGACGTTCCGGTCACCAGCCTTTCAGCCTCCCTGTCGCCCGGCCCCGGTTTGGCCCCCGGAGAAACCGCGCGCTTGGTAATCGTTGCTACTACGAACGACGGAAAACAACTGGTCACCGTCGGGCCCGGCCATGGCAAGGTCCTCTTCTCCAGCTTCACCTATACATCGACCATCGCCCAAGTGGGCAAAAAGGGTGTGGTCTCTTTGCCTGCTGATCCCCGTATCAGCGAAGGCCGGTTGCCGCACATTCGGATCACGGTGATCAACCACCCTGAGATAAGCGCCGATCTCGACATTCCCGTGCGCTACGACGCCGATTTCAAAGCCGACTTCTCAGGGAAGGCCGGCGTCGACGGAGCGGACGGGATCGAGGGGCCATCGGGTCAAACCGGTGTCAACGGTTCCAAAGATCCTAATAATCCTTCAGCGGGCAGCGACGGAGGACCGGGCGGCGACGGAGGACCAGGTGGGGATGGCGGAGATGGCGAACCGGGAAATGCCGTCCACGTCTGGCTGACACTCAAGCCAGGCTCTCATCCCCTTTTGCAGGCGCGCGTGGCAAGTGTCGGAGACGAGGAGTTCTTTCTGATCGATCCAAAAGGCGGCTCGCTTGAAGTGGATGCCAACGGTGGCATCGGTGGCGACGGCGGCCAAGGCGGACCTGGAGGCGCTGGTGGTAGTGGCGGAAGCGGCACGCCCGACGGCCAGAATGGCCCTGCTGGAAGTCAGGGGCCGAACGGAAAGCCGGGCCGAAACGGGGCTCCAGGTACAATCGTCGTCTCCGTGGACCCGCAGGCAAAGCCGTTCCTGGACCGACTTTATCTTTCAAACTATGGCGGAGGTCGGAGAGTGGATCACTATCCGCCGGCCGTGAACGCGGTCACCCACCTTGCCAAGGCTGGCGATCCCGTCGCGCCAGAAACCGCCACCAGTGGGCCCCTCACTAATTTCGCGAAAAAAATATTCCTTACAAAACAAACCACCACCGATCCCATTGTGGCTGGACCTGCACCAAAAATCGGGGTGGAACCAGTTCCGGCTATTTGGTGAGTGTCACACCGACATAGCGCGGTCTGCAAGCTCGGCGGCCGTCGCGGGTCTCAGGTCGCGGACGCACGGTAGAAAACCGTGACCTGCCAGTCGGCGTAGTTGGGATCGAGCGTTTTCATCGTCCGCAGGATTTGCTGCCGGAAGGTCGTTTCGATCAGGCTGCCCTGGCCCGGCCAGATCACGAAGCGCACGCGCAGGAATTTCCAGCCGCCGTCCTCCGCCGTCCGCACCGGATCGATCGCCGGCTCGCTCAGGATGATCGCGCCGAATTCCCGCCACAGACCGAAGGCGGCCGCGCGCGCCGACGCCGCGGTTTTCTCCGGATCCGCTCCGGCGGAAAGCTGAATGTCGGCGTAGGCATTGATGCCTCCGTGCGGAAACCGGCTCACGTTCGCCACCGTGCGGTTGGGAATGAACACGACCTGGTTGTAGAGGTTGACGACCTTGGTGAAGCGCAGGCCGATTTCCTGGACGCGGCCGACGACGACGACCGAGCCGACGATTTCCACCATGTCGTCCACGTCCATCGTGTCGGAAAAAATCAGGGTCAGGCCGATGACCATGTCCTGCACCAGGCCTTGCGAGCCGAAGCTGATGGCGAGGCCGACGACGGAGGCGCTGGCAAGATAGGCGGTCAGGTTGACGCCGCATTCCTGCAGGATCAGCCCGAGGCCCACGAAATAGATGCTCCAGGTGAGCGTGCTGGCGACGAGCTTGACCAGCGTCACGAACTTGGGCTGCTGCGCGACGAAACGCAGGCGGTTGCGACGCCGCTGAAAGAGGGTGATGGCCCGTTCGCTTATGAGGGTGACCGCCTTGACCAGAAGGTGGGCAAAAAGCGCCAGGCCGGCGATCAGCAGCACGCGGACGCCGGCGGACGACTGCTGCTGGAACAAATAATCATAAAGGCGAGCCATCAACGTCTCGCCCGTCGCTAAATAGACTGGCTGGGTCGGATTCACCTGCGGTCAGCCGGGCGGAAAAAGTCTTCGCGACTCTCGGGCGCGGCTGTCTTGAGCCTTGATCAATTGGCCGGCTTCGACCGGGCCTGCAACCGCTTTTCACGCCGGCCCGCCTTTGACCCGCGTCGCGCCGGCGGCTTCACCGTTCGGTGACCCAGCGGATCATCTCCGGATAGGGCCGGCGGCCGGCGGCGACCGCCGTGCGCGGGTCCTCGGCCAGGCCGAGCCATTGCAAGATCGGCACGCCGACATAGCGTCCGGCGGAAAAATTCTCGACCAGCGCCCGGGCGCCGCCGCGGTAGCCTGCCTCGTGAAAAACCACCGCCGGATCCAGCCCGAGGTGGAGCGCCGCCGCATATGACCAGGCGATCGCCGCCATCTCCTCCGCCGGATCGTTGCCCGCGTCGCGATGGATTTGCCGCCGGCGTTCCGCGGACATGACCGCAAGATGTCCCGCCTCGTGCAGCAGGTCGCCGGGATAGCTCAACCGCGCCTCGTCGACCACGATCCCGCCGTGGTCGAGGAGGATGCCTGGCACGACCGTGGGCTCGCCGATTTCGCCGAACCGCACGGACAGCCCGATGCG
>DATJYF010000040.1:0-11368 GCA_035499715.1 Opitutaceae bacterium
GTGCGCGCCGTTGCCGAGGATCGAGTCGCCGACGTAGCTGAAATGCGGCACGTGCACGTCGTCCATCAGCAGGCAGTTTTTGAATTCGCAGGAATTGCCGAGCACGCAGCGTTCGCCGACGATGACATTGCCGCGAATGAACGCACCCGGGCGGATCTCGGTGCCTGCGCCGATCCACGCCGGTCCGATGAGCGTGGCGGTGTGCGGAAGTTTCACCGACGGATGCAGACAAACCGGACCCTCCACATGCACGCCGGGCGGAAGCGGCGGGAGGGCCGGACCGAACGGGTGCGCCGCCAGCGCCGGGCCGATTTTTTTCAACCATTCCCAGGGCGGCGCGGTGGATGGAAAAAATTCGCCGAAAGCAGCCAGTGACGCGGGGAGGGTGAAAAAATCGGAAGCTTTCACTGTCCATGGCTAAAACAAAAAACCGACGGGGAACAGCAGGTTTTTTGAAAAAAGCACCGAACTTCCCGGCGCTGCACTGCTTGAACAAAAATGCAGAGCCAGCCGACCTCCGAAGATCAAACCGACGCCGAGTACCGCCCCGTGGAAACACGAAGATGAGCCGGCCGTTGCACCGGCTTCGACGGAGCATCCTGGCACTCCGGAGATGGTCGTCCGCATCCGTCATCGCGCCTTTGACGCGCATCCGGCGTGTCGCTAAAATCCGGTTTTTTCTTCGCCAAGGCGGCCGCCGGCCTTAATTTTTGTAACCTCGGCCGCCGGATTTGTGTAAGATCAAGGCACTGTCAGCTTCCTCCACTTCCGTTGAACGCGTCCCTTTCCACCCCTGGCCAATTTTTGCCGCGCAATGGTGGCCCCATCGTCGAGGCTCGCGGTCTCAGCAAGGCCTTCGGGAAACAGCAGGCATTGACCGACGTCAACGTCGCCGTGCCGGCGGGCACGATCGGATTATTGGGCCCCAACGGGGCCGGCAAAACCACGTTTATCAAATGCCTGCTCAATCTCGAAACGCCCACGTCGGGCAGCGCGCGGGTGCTCGGCGTGGACATCCGGATGCGCAATCGCGCCTCGCGGGAACGGGTCGGCTACAGTCCCGAACAGGACTGCCAGATCCCGGGAATGGCGGGTTGCGAATACGTCACCTACTGCGGCCAGCTCTCCGGCATGCCCTTCCGGCGCGCGCGCCAGCGCACCCACGAAATCCTCGATCTCGTCGGCATGGGCCAGGAGCGCTACCGGCGCGTCGAGACCTATTCCACCGGCATGAAGCAGCGCATCAAGCTGGCGCAGGCCCTCGTCCACGATCCGGAGGTGGTGTTTCTGGACGAGCCGACCAATGGCCTCGATCCCTCCGGCCGGGAGCACATTCTCAATCTCATCGGCTCGCTTTGGCGCGACCTCGGAATCAGCGTCGTGATGTGCTCGCATCTGTTACGCGACATCGAACGGGTCTGTGATCGCGTCATCATCATCGGCCATGGCCGGCTGCTGGAACACGACACCATCGCGGCGCTGAAGAGCCGCCATCGCCGCATCGTCGAACTGACGCCCGCGGCCGAACCCGATCGCTTCGCCGCCGTGCTCGCCCAAACCGGGCACAACACGGTCCGGCTTTCGAACGGCAAACTGCGTCTCGAATCCGCCTCCGACTCGATCGAATGGATTCTCGAACTGATGCGGGCATACGCGCTGCCGCCCGCCGAGATCGTCGCCAATCCCGATGCCCTGCATGAACTCTTCGTCGCGTCGATCACCGCCCATGATGGAAACCACCCTTGACTTGAGCCGCTGGCGCGAACTGCCGCGCGGCATCGCCTACCGCCGCTGGACGATCATCTCGACCGGGCTGCGTCTGCTGCTCCGCACGAAATTTTTCAAGCTGCTGGTCGCCGTGGCGTGGATTGCCGGGCTGCTGATCGCCGTCCTCGGCTTCGCCTTCAGTCAATCAGTGGCCACCGGCGGCTGGCTGGAAACGTTCGCCACGCATCTCGGTCCGCGCGCCGAGGCGCTCGTCTCGGCGCTCGGCGGCTTTGTCGTGCTCTATCCCGACATCTGCGTGCGCGGCGTCTTCACGCTGATTTTCTGGATCCATTCATTCCTGGGCCTCTGGCTCAGCCTGATCGCGCTCACGGTGATGGTGCCCCGGCTCATCACCCGCGACCGGGCCAGCAATGCGCTCATCGTTTACCTCTCGCGTCCGCTCACGACCGCGGACTACCTGCTCGGCAAGCTCGGGATGATCACCGGCGTGATCGTGCTGGTCTGGACCGGTCCGCTGTTGTTCGGCTGGCTGCTGAGCATGGCGTTCGCGACGGACCGCGATTTCATCGTTTACTCGTTCGCGCCGCTCCTGCGCGCGCTGCTGTTCAATGGCATCGGGCTCGTGTCGCTCGCCACAATCGCGCTCGGTGTCTCGGCGCTGAGCCGGACCTCGCGCAACACTGTCATCCTCTGGGTCGGCCTGTGGCTGATTTTCGGGATGGTGGCCTCGCCGCCGCAAGCGCCCCACTGGATCCGCCGCGGCAGCTTCACCCAGGATCTCAGCGAGGTACGGCAGCGGGTTCTGCGGCTCGACAGCGCGCTCGCCGATGCGGGCAACAAGCTCCCGCTCCTCGACCAGCGGTTTGCCGACAGCCTCACGCGCGCCGGCGAAAAAGCGCAGGCGGACGATTTCAGCGGGGCGCTCGCCGGCCTCGCCGGGCTCGTCGCGCTCTCCTCGTTTGTCTTCTTCCGCAAACTCCGCCCCGAATGAACGCCATCATCCAGGCCGACAGCCTCAGCCGTTTCTACGGAATGATTCTCGGGCTGAACAATGTCACGTTCACCATCCGGCCCGGCATCACCGGGGTGGTGGGACCGAACGGCGCGGGGAAAACCACGCTTTTCCGCCTCCTGCTCGGCCAGATCCGGCCGAGCGCAGGCACGCTGGCGGTTTTCGACGCGAGTCCGTGGAACAATCCGGCGGTGCAGGCGCGGCTCGCTTATTGTCCCGAGGGCGAACAGGTGCCGCGCGGACTGCATTCGCTCGAATGGCTTGTCGGGCTCGGCATGATTTCCGGGCTGTCCGCGCGTGAGGCGCGGGCTCGCGCGGGCGCCGCGCTCGAGCGCGTGAAACTTGCGCCCGAACACTGGAAAAAACAGCTGACCGCCTGCTCCAAGGGCATGAAGCAGCGGATCAAGCTCGCACAATGCCTCCTGCACGAACCGCAGCTCGTCATCCTCGATGAGCCGATGAACGGCCTTGATCCGATGGGCCGCGAGGACATCGGCAACATTCTCCGGGGTCTCGCGCGCGACGGCACGAGCGTGCTCATTTCGAGCCACATCCTCCACGATCTCGAGGCGCTCTGCGCCGATTTCATCCTGCTGCGCTGGGGTCGCATTCCGCGCTCGCTCAACGAAGCCGCATCGGCCGACGCGCGCACCCGCTGGCCCGACGCCACCACCTTTCGCTGTGCATCACCCGAAAAACTGGCCCGCTACCTTTTCGGCCAGGATCTTCTGCGTGGTTGCGATATCGTCGCGGAAACCGGCACGCTGCACGCGCGCTGGCGCGAGCCGGAGCGCTTCTATGGCGATTTTCACCGGCTGCTCCTCGAAAGCGGCGTGCCGATCTTCGAGGTGCAGACCACCGCGTCGTTTCTCGAAAATGCGATGGAGCCGGCCACCCACTCATGAACCCAACACCTTCGACTTCAACAACCGGCCTCCCTGCCGGGCTGACGCCCAATCTCCGGCACGCATTCGGCGGCATCTGGCGGCTGACTTTGGGGAAATTTCTGGCGCCCCGCCGCTGGCCGGCGGTCGCGAGCCTCCTCGCGGTGCTGGGATTGATTGTATACGGGTTTCTGGACGCGGGCAATGGTCCGAGACTCTACCTCGGCTGGACGATCGGTTTTTATTTCACGTTCGTGGTGCCGGTGATGGCCTTCATCACCGCCGCGGGCGCGATGCGCGATGAAATGAAGCCGGCCACGGTCGATTATGTCCTCACGCGGCCGGTGCCGCGGCCGGCGTTCGTGATTTTCAAGTATCTCGCGCACGTCGCCGGTGCGCAGGTGGATTTTTTGCTCTCGTTCGGCGTGATCCTCGGCGCGGGCCTGGTGCGCCAAGCTCCCGGCCTGATCGCGGCCGCGCCCCTGCTGTTGCTCGCGCAGATCCTGCTCGTCACCGCCTTCAGCGCGCTGGGTTTTCTCTGCGGCGTCCTGACCTCGCGCTACGTGGTGCTCGGACTGCTCTACGCCGTGATCATCGAAGTCGGTGTTGGCCAGATCCCGACGGAGCTCAACCGGCTCTCGATGACCCATCAGGTGAAAACAATGCTGCAACCTCTCGCGGCCGAGGCGGCGTCGAAGTTCACCTTCGGCATCCAGACGCTGCCGCCGGATGGCAAGCTCGCGACGGTCGGCGTGCTGCTGGCCTTTTCCGCCGTGTTGCTGGCGCTGACCGCCGCCGTTTTTGCCGTGCGTGAACTGACCGGATCCGGCGAAGCGTAACGCCGTGTAACCGTTGTACCGTCGACCGTGTATAAACAGACAACCTCCCTCCTATGAAAAAACTTTTTCCCCTCTTTGTTCTTCTGGCACTGCCGCTTTGGCCGTTGAATGAAGCGCATGCGGACGTCGATCCCGCCATCATCCCGACGGACGCGCGCTGGGTCGTGTATGCCGATTTGAATGCCCTGCGCGCCAGCGTGCTCGGCAAGGAAATCGTAGCCATGGCCGAGAAAGCCCAGTTCGACACCGGTCAGGGCAAAATCGGCCTCGATGTGCCGAAGCTGCTCGCGACCGTCGGCACGGCCACGGCGTTTGGCGCGAATTTCTCCCATGACCCGAAAGCCATCGATGGGACGCTCGTCCTTCAGGGCACGCCCGACTTGCGGAAGATTGCCGAGGCCCTGCTGCTGCAGGCGACGATCACCACGCCGGAAGGCGTTGCCGAGCTGAAAGACCTGCCGTTTCCCGCCTACGCCATCACCCCCAAGGGTCCCAAGGACGGGCCGAAGGCCGAGGTCATTGTTGCATTTCCGCCGGAGCCGATCGTTCTGGTCAGCAAATCACGCGAGCAATTGGTCAAGGCCCGCGACGTGTTTCGCGGCGCGGCGCCGTCGCTGGCCGGGGCGTCCGATTCTCCCCTCCAGGATCTTTTGCACAATTCCAGTCATGCGTATCTGTTCGTGGCGAGCGTGGTGCCGTCGGAAACGCTCTTTCCGGAAGGCCAGCCACAGGCGCGCATCCTGCAGATGACCCATTCCGGTGCGATCGCCATCGGCGAAAACGGTCCCAATACGTTCGCGCACGTCGACCTCCTCGCCACCTCGGACGAGATGGCCGACAAGCTCATGAAGATTCTCCAGGGCATGACCGCGATGATGTCGCTGGCCGAGACCAACGACAAACAGCTCGCCGAATTCCTGAATTCCGCCGCCGTCAGCCGTGACAACGACACGGTCACGCTCAACCTGGCCTATTCGAGCGAACGGCTCGTGCAGATGATTCGGACGGTGCAACAGAAGCAGCAGCAAACCCCGGAAGAGCGCGCCGCCGCCCGCATCGCCCAGATCGCCAGCGGCGAGGTCATCGCCAAGTGGCAGGCTGAAGCAGTGACCCCGGTCGAAGGCGCCGGCCCGGTTCCGCTCGCCTGGCACACGATTGAAAACGTCGCCCTGAAGAACGGCACCATCATCACCCTCGGTCACCAGAACAATGGCGGAAAGAATGTCCGCTTCGACCATGTCGAGATCACGCCGGCCGGCGAAAAGGGCCCGTCTCTGACTTTCCGCCTCGAATTCATGCGCTTGTGGGGCCCCCGCAACAGCCTGGCACAATTTCAATTTCCCGGCGCCGACGGCACCTATACGCTCAAGGTCGCCTACGTGAACGATCCCGCCGGAAAAGCCGCCTACGTCGTCAGCATCCGCAACCCCAAACCACCTTCAACGGAATCGAAACCGGAATGACCATGTCTTCGCCCGCGCCGCGCGCCAACGGGCCCCCTGCGGACCCGATGGCGCCGCGCTGCGACGAAGCGGCGCTCATTCGCGCGACGCTGGCGGGCGACCAGCAAGGCTTCGCCGGAATCGTCCGGGCGCATCATCGGCGCGTATATAATTTTCTCTACCAGATGACCCGGCATCGCCACGATGCCGAGGATCTCACCCAGCAGACGTTCATCCGGGCCTATCATCATCTGGCACGCTTCGATCTGGAGCGACCCCTGATCAACTGGCTCTTCACCATTGCGCGCCACGCCGCCCTCAATCATTTCCGCGGTGCAAAGAAATGGACCGAGATTCCCTTCGATGCAGCCGGCTCCGAACCCTCGCCCGCGCGCACCGCGGAATCCCGCGATCGCGCGGCGAACCTGTGGGATCGCGCCCGCGCCATTCTCCCGCCCCGTGAGTTCGAAGTGCTCTGGTTGCGCTTTGCCGAGGATCTGTCGACCGAGGAGACGGCGCGGGTGGCCGGTTTGACACAAACGCACGTCAAGGTATTGGTTTACCGTGCCCGCCAGGCGTTGCTGAAAGGAGAAACATGAAACATTCGACATCCGATTCGATACGCTGGTCCTGCCGTGTGGTCCGGGGCTGGAGGGCGTTTTTTGACGCGAGTCATCAGCCTGGTTTTGGCTCGGGCCACATCGCCTCCTGTGCCTCCTGCCAGCGTTTCTTCGCCGCGAGCGGCAACCTTGAAACCGTCTTGCGGCGCGACGCCGCGCGCGGCAACCAGTCCGTCCCCGCCGGCCTCGATGAACGAATCATGCAGGAAATCATTCGCTCGCCGCAACGTCGTGCATCAAAGCCGCGGCCGGCGACCGCGGTACTGGCGATTGCCGGCGCGGCGGCCGCGATCCTTGCCATCGCCTTCTGGTATTCCGAACCGGTGAATCCAGAAAACCACGGGACTGGAAACCGCACGCCCGTCGCCGCGATGCCGGCAAGGGAGGAATCGGCGGCGCATCAACCGTGGGCGGCGTTCACGCCGTCTGTTGATGCGCTTCTGAAGCAGGATCCGCTGCAGACCGAAGTCGATTCGGTTTATGCGGACGCCCGGTCGGCCGTTCATTTTCTGGCGTTGAATTTCCTGCCGTCAGCCCCGGTTGAGCCCGGCCGCAACGGCGAAACGCCGCAGAACTCCCGGGCGGCCGGCGGTTGATCATGTTGGAGCGGGCGGGCGACGATGCCGTCCCGGGGCACGCCATCGCGCCCGTTTCAGTCGAGAATGACCGGCATTCATGATGGCGGCGGCTTTTTCAGCCGTCCGCGCACAAACATGATGTAGCCCCGGAGGGCATAATATTGATCGGCAACAGACGCCGGCACTTTGAGTTTGTTGACCCCTTCTTCAATATCATTGAGGCGATGAAGCAGCTCCTGCTCGCGCTCGCGGGTCAGCGCGCCGGCCGCCTCCCGTTCGAGGCGGAGGAGCCGCCGGTAATGATGGTAAAGCTTCATCCGGATCCGCCACTTGTAAGCGTTGGGGAAAAAGCGGAGGGCGGGAATAAGCACGATGAGAACGGGGACAAAGGCGACCAGGGTCCGATTGATGAAACTGGCGAGCCAGAATGAGCCGATAAGGCGGTGGGTGAAGTTCTTGCCCGATTTGTAATAGCGGCGGGCATCGTCGCTGATCGTGAAGTCGTGTTCGATCGGGGCCGGAAATTCGCCGCGTTTTTGGAGGAAACCCGCCTTCCCGTGAACATCCTGCGCCACCTCGAGGAGGAGGTCGGACAAGGCCGGGTTCAATCCCTTGCGCGCGACCAATTCCACGGTGGGGCCGATGAGTGTGACATCCTGGGCCGGCAGATTCTTGCCCAGATCGATCGAGCCTTCCGGAAGCACCATTTTGCTGAGGTAGGCAAAGCGCCGGACGTAGGCGTCGGCCTGCACAAAATTGTAGAGCTGGACATCGGTCGAGCGGATGAGGGTCCGCAGGGTTTGCAGGGAGGCCGAGTCTCCCATCATGAAAACGGCGTCCACTTTCCCCGCGAGCAATCCCGCCGCCGCGCCGTCCGAGTCGAGGTTCAGCAGGGTCGTCGGGGCGCCGGTGATGCCGTTGGCCTGGAGCAGCGCGAGCGCCAGCACCTGCGTGCCGCTGCCCGGCGCACCCACCGCGATCCGCTTTCCCTGCAGTTCGGAAAGGCGGTTGATCGGCGCCGGGCTGCGATAGAAAATCCACAGCGGCTGATAAGCGATGCTGCCGAGGGAAACCAGGCCGTCGAGGTTCCCGCCCTGGGCCATTCCGCCCTGGACAAAGCCGATGTCCACGCCGGAGTCGGCTGATTCCAACTGCTGAAGATTCGCCTGCGAACCGGCGGACGGAAGGATGCGGAGCGTCACGCCGTGAGTGGCGAGGTTTTTTTGATACGACTCGGCATAGCGCTGAAAGGAGCTGCCCGCCGGTCCGCTGGAAATTGTAATCGTCCGGGGGGGAGCCGAACGGATGAACCAGATGACGGCGAGGAGGCAGACGCCGATGATGAAAAATGCGGCCGCGGAGGCCAGCGCCGGACTAAGGCCGAAGGTTTCGCTCAATGCCGCCGCGAGCCGGGAGTGAGGCGCGGTTTTCGGAATGTCCATGATAATGACGATACACGCCATCCCGGCCCACAAATCAACCCGGTTTATCGCCGGCACCGCCACGTCGTCATCCGGCGACTACCAGGTGACAAACAAGAAAACTTTTGCGAAGTTGGGCTTGGGGCTCCAGATTACTGTTGCATATCCTGAGGGTGTGCCAGAAATAATTCACCGGGCCGTCAAACGTAACCGCATATCTGTTATGAAAAAGAACACGAAAAACACGACGCCGCCTGCCCCAGCGACGAAAACATCCGCGAAGAAAAAGACCGCCGCCCCCGCAGTCAAATCTACCGCGCCGAGCCAGCTCCCCACCGTCATCACCGCGCACATCGACGTCGGCTTTGGCAACACGCTTTATCTCCGGGGCGACGGTCCTGGTCTCAGCTGGGAAAACGGCGTGCCCATGGATTGCCTGGCCGAGGACAAATGGTCCCTCACCATCGAGCATACCCAGCCTTTTGTCTTCAAGGTCCTCCTCAACGACCTCACTTGGTGCGCCGGCGATGACTACACCGCCGCGCCGGGCGCGAGCGTCGAGTTCACGCCGACGTTCTGACGCCGGTTGAGTCGGGATTGAGCGCAAGCATCTCCGCGCGCAGCCGCGCCGGAGCCCCGGTCCGGTCATGCAGAATCTCGCGCGACACGGGCGAGCAGCGCAGCCGCACGCGCGAAAACGGCTTGGGCAGATAAAATCCATCCCAGCTGCGCAGCCGCCAGGCCGACGCGTATTCCATGCCGAGGAGCAGCACGCGGGCGTCCGCCCGGCGCGCGACGACCAGTCCGCCTTCCTTGAAATCGTAACAGGGACCACGCGGCCCGTCCGGCGTGATGCCGATGGCCTGGCCCGGGCCCGCGCGCAGCACGTCCACCATCGCGGTCACCGCCTCCCGGCCGCCCCGGCTGCTCGATCCGCGCACCGCTCTCATGCCCATGAGGGAAAAAAACGCCGCCAGCCAGGCGCCGTCGCGACTGGCGCTGACCAGCCCGTACGTCGGCCGCCGGCCGCGGAAACGCCGGTAAATCTCCGCCACGACGAACAGCCGGTTGTGCCAGACCATGAAAATGATCGGCTGCTCCTCCTGCGTCATTTCGCGCGGATAGTCCTCGGTGAACTCGAACCGCAGCGTGCGGTTCCACACCCGCGCCAGCAGCGCGAGCGGCCACATCACGGCGCGCCGCCAGCCGCGGACCTCATGCACGGGAAACGTGGTTTCGGGCAAAGTCATCACGCCGGTGTTTGGGGCAATCGCCCGCGTCCGCCAAGCGCAGAAAATTGTCCGCCCCCGCGCCGTCTTCCGCGCGCATTGACCTCGGCGCCGATTCGCGCCAGCAAGCGCCATGCCCGCCGCGGTTTTTCCACCCTGTCCGCATCTGCCTGTGGCTGCCCGGCCGATGGACTGGCGCGCCCTGCACCTCCATCGCGGCGAAGCGCGCGGGCCGGAGTTTTATCTGGCCTGTCTCGAATACAGCCAGCACCTCTGGCAGCGCGGCCTGGCCGCCCGCGCCATCCTCTGCCTGGATCGCGCGTTCGGCGCCGATCTGCGCGGCAACGAGCCCGTGCTCGCCCGCTGGCCGCTGCCTTACGCCGCGATGGTGTGGCTGCTGCAAAAAACCCCGCCCGGTGTTTTCATCGGCAATCCGAGGGTGCATTTCCAGCATCTGGCCGGCCGGATGAACGAACCGCGCCGCGAGCAGCGCCGCTGGCGCGCCTGGGCCTGCTGGACGCTGGCCTGTGCGGCGTTGCCGCACCTGCCGGGCGATCCTCGGCATCGTGTCGCCGAGCCGCCGCCGGAGCTCATCGCCGAAAATCTCCGTGCTCACGGCCATGCGGGCGAAGCTGTGCAATGGCTGGCGGTGTTGCACGCCGTGTCGCCATAAAGGCCGCCAGGCAAAGCATGGCGCGGTGGGCGAGACTCGAACTCGCGACCGACGGTTTAGAAAACCGTTGCTCTGTCCTGCTGAGCTACCACCGCGTTGAGGCCAAAACGGACATCCAGGGTGAAATTCGGTCCGGCTGTTCCACTCCGGAATTCTGCCATCATGGGCAGCTCACTATGGTCAAGTGGAGTGGCGGGCAAGCCGGAACGCCGTCCGTTCCGGAGGGTTCCGCGGCGAACCGTCCGCGAATTTTCGGTGGAGGACGGGCCGTCGCCCATCCCCAAGGGGCTTGCCTCCGGCGGCAAGGTGGCTTGTTCTCACGGATCATGGGGCCAGCAGGAGATGACTCAGGCGCACAGGAGGGCTTTCCGCATAAAAGCCAGTTGTTGCATGAGTCACATTATGCCGAGTTTGCCTCCACGGGTCCGAAGCAAAAGGAGGCCGACGCATGGCTGGCGAACGACACCGTCTACGCCTGGCGGCACCGGCGGATGTACGATTGCCTGCTGCCCCTGATCGAGGCGGCGAAGGGATCCGACTGGCTGACAATCGGCGACGGAAAAATCGGATCGGATGCGCGCTATCTCATCGAGCATGGATGCCCGGCCCTGCCGACTGATATCTCGGACATTCTGCTCCAGGAGGCAAAAAAGAATGGCTTGATCCCGGATTATCGGAAGGAAAATGCCGAGGCACTGTCTTTTGCGGACGGATCATTCGACTATGTCCTCTGCAAAAATTCCTATCATCATTTTCCGCGGCCCATGCTGGCATTTTATGAGATGCTGCGGGTGGCCCGCCGGGCCATCGTTTTGATCGAACCGGATGACCACTATGTTAATGAAAAACTCGCGGAACTGGCTTTTCGAAGGGTCAAAGATTTGTTCAGGCGTCTCGGCCGGAAGGAAAGTCAGCAGCATGTTTTCGAGCCTGTGGGAAATT
>DATJYF010000041.1:0-3825 GCA_035499715.1 Opitutaceae bacterium
TGGGGGACCTGGGCGACGGCGTTGCTCATGATCGGCTGGGCCACGGGCGGGATTTTCTTCGGCCTGGTGAGCGACCGGTACGGGCGGGTGAAGGCGATGATCGCGACCTTGCTCGCCTACACGGTTTTTTCCGGGCTGACCGGACTGGCCCGCACCGGAAGCGAATTTCTCATTTATCGTTTTTTGTGCGGCCTGGGCGTGGGCGGGATGTTCGGCGCGGCCACGACGCTGGTGGCGGAAAGCATGCCCGGCCGGGTCCGCCCGCTGGCGCTGGGCATCATGCAGACGCTTTCCGCCTGTGGAAATTTTTTGGGCTCGGTCCTGAGCACCTGGATCCAGCCGGGGCGCACCGACTTCTATCACGGTTACAGCGGCTGGAGGTTTATTTTTTTTGTCGGAGCGCTGCCGGCGGTCCTGGCGGTGCCGATCGCGTGGATGCTGCACGAGCCCGAGCCGTGGCTTGAAGCCAAGCGCAAGGCGAAGGAGAGCACCGACGCCGCGTTGAAGGTGGGCTCGATCGCCGATCTTTTCCGGCATCCGCTCTGGCGCCGGCACACGCTGGTGGGCGTGGCGCTCGGGCTGGCGGGCATGGCGGGACTGTGGGGCATCGGCTATTTCTCGCCGGAGCTGGTTTCGACGGCGCTGAAAGGCGAGCCGCAGCGCGTGGTCGATCTGGTGCGCGGACAGGCCACCGCGTTTCAGGACATCGGCTCTTTTTTCGGCATGCTGATCTTCACGCTGGTGGCGACCTATGCGGGTCGCCGCATCGCTTTTTTTTGGGCCTTCATTCTCTGCCTGGCGACGACGATCTTTGCGTTCAACTGCCTGCATGATCGCCAGGACGCCTACTGGATGCTGCCGATGATGGGATTCGCCCAGTTGTCCGTCTTCGGCGGATACTCGATTTACTTTCCCGAGCTGTTTCCCACCCGCCTGCGCGGCACCGGCGTCGGCTTCTGCTACAACACCGTGCGCTATCTGGCGGCGGCCTTTCCCCTGATGCTGGGAAGGTTGAACGAATTTTTTCTGCAGCACGGCGTGAGTGAACCCTTCCGGAAGTCCGCCACCGTGCTTTCCTTTGTTTTTGTCCTCGGGCTCGTGGCCTTGATCTGGGCGCCGGAAACGAAGAACAAGCCCCTGCCGGAGCAATGAGGAGGGCGATGCCGGCGGCACAAAGGCATGGCCGGCGGTTCATTTTTGTTCGGTTTCTGTTTGGCGCGGTGTAATGAAGTAAAACAATGGCCACGGACATTGAACTCCTGCGCCGGTATGCCGAGGACCGTTCGGACGAAGCTTTCGCGGAATTGGTCCGGAACCACATTGGAATGGTCTACAATGCGGCGCTCCGCCAGCTGGGCGGTGACACCCACCAAGCCGGGGAGGTGACGCAGACGGTGTTCACCGACCTCGCGCGCAAAGCGGGCCCCCTTTCCCGGCATCCCGCGCTGGCCAGCTGGTTGCACAAGGCCGTCCGGTTTTCGGCGGCCAAGCTGCGCCGCGCCGAGGCCACCCGGAAACAATACGAGAAGGAGGCGGCGACAATGTATGCCGAACAAAATGAACTTGGCTCCCCGGCGTGGGAACGGCTGCGACCATTGATCGACGAGCTGATCGGGGATCTGAATGAACGGGACCGCGCAGCCGTCCTCTTGCGATACTTCGAGGGCCGTTCGTTCGCCGAAGTGGGGGCCTCATTGCATCTGTCCGAAGATGCCGCCCGCATGCGGGTCGCGCGCGCCTTGGATAAAATGCATGCGCTCTTTGGCCGGCGCGGGATCACATCCTCAACGAGCGCGCTTCTCGCGATGCTCGCAAGCCAGCCGACGGCGGCGGTTCCTGCCGAGTTGGCCGCAAATGTGGCGGGGCGCGCCTTGGCGATGGCAGGGGCGGGAGGATCCGCCACGGCCGCCGTGCAATTTATGAGTTCGTTCAAAGTTTCGGCGGCTATCACGGCGCTCGCCCTCGCCATGACACTGGGCGTGGCCAGCTACCAGTGGCGCGAGGTGCGGCGCGCGCAGGGCTTGCTCGCCGCCGCCAACGCGGAGACCGGCTCTTTGCTGGCCCAGGGAGCCCAGGCCGAAAGCCGGCTGCAGGACGCCAGCAACGACGTCACGCGGCTGCGGGCTCGGCTTGACCGACTCCAAAAGGCCCTGGCCTCTGCTGCGATCAAAGCGAAGGCGAAGGTGGAGGCCGCAAAGATTACCGCGGCGTGGAATCCGACCGCAGAGGGCGACAAATTCATGGCGCGGCATCCCGAGGTGAGGCGCGCGCTGGATGACTACTGCCGCGCCCGCGTGAAATGGGATTTTGGCCCGCTGCTGGATTCGTTTCATCTGCCGCCCGACAAGCTGGAGAAATTAATCGCCTTGCTCGAACGGGGGCACGGCATGGGCGCCGATGGCCCGGATGGCTCTTATGGCACGAAAAACATCGATTTGGAGGAAAACTCCCGGCCGCTCGTTCCGGGTGAGAGAGCCAGGTTGCTGAACAGCGTGCTCGATCCCGACCAGGTGCAGCAGCTTTCAAACTGGCAGCGTTACATGGAGGCGCGCAATTTTACCAACGAAGTGGCGGGAACGCTTTGGTCGACCTCCACGCCGTTGGTTCCCGCGCAGGCCGACCAACTCATCCAAATCATTGGCCCATCCAACGGCCGGCCGTTCGACTGGAATTCCATCATTGCCAAAGCTGGCATGGTGCTCGCGCCCGCCCAGGTGGACGTGTTGCGCGGAATGCAGGCGGAGGACCGGGTCAACCATGCAATCAGCACACCCTGACTATGAACTTACGCCTCCTTTCCTTTGTCATACCGATTTTCGCGATCGCCCAGTGCGCCGCGATTGCTACATGGGCGGCCAAGCGCGCGGATCGGGCCCAGGCTGCTCTCAGCGTCGCTTTGACGCACAAAGCGGCGGCAGCTGTCGAAGTCCGGCGTCACCAGGCGGCGGCGGCCGCCGCCGAGAGTGAATGCGCCCGCCTCAAAGCTGCAATTGCCAGGGCAAAGCAAACGATGGGATCAACCGCGCGACAGGTCAATCCGCCCATGGCTTACCGTAGCATAAACGAGCGACTGCAAAAGGAGCCTCGAACTCAGATGGTCTTTATGGCCTTCATGCGCGCCCAGAATAATGCGAGCTATGGGGCGCTCTTCCGTCAGCTCCATCTGACGCCCGGACAGATTGAGAAATTTCAGGACATTCTTGCACGCGAGACGGAACAAACCATGGATGCCGATGCGGTCATGGGAATGCAGGGTCTTTCGCCAAAGGACCCGGTTGCCGTCAAGCTGCAGACAGACATTGATGCGGCCTGCAACGAAGCGGAAAAGGCGCTCCTCGGGCCGGCCGGATATTCTCAGGCCCAGCAATACGAACGGACAGCGCCGGCGAGGCTCATGGTCGACAACTATGCGGGTGGCGCGGTGGTGGTTGCACGCGAGCCTTTCACACCCCAGCAGGGCGAGGAGTTGGTGGGCACCATCGCCAACGCGAGCGAAAGCTACCGCAAGGGAGGAAGCGTCGACGTCTCGGAAATCGATTGGACTGCGGTGGAGACAAACGCACGCACGTTTCTCAGCGATGCACAGGTTGAGCTCTTAAAAACAATGGAGCCGCCACTGCCGAGCGGCGGCCGTTACCAGACGCAGTTGTACCGTTGGGTCGATCAAGCTCGGAAGGAAGAGGCGCCGGCGGCAATCTCGGGATCGCAACCGCCACCGAGCGGCTGACGGTCAAAGAGCGGGAGGCTGATTGGTTAACTCGGGATCGTTTTTTGAAAGGCCGCTGACTTGGTAGAGCAGGGCAAGCTGATCCTTTTCGGCTAGCG
>DATJYF010000042.1:0-8315 GCA_035499715.1 Opitutaceae bacterium
TGATGAAATTTCAGGCTGCAGTGTTTGCCCTGGCAGAGGCCCTGAAGGCAGTAGCGGGCGCAATCGAAAAGAAGATCGGGCTGAGTCTGGCGCTGGAAACAGTTAACGGCATGGCAAAAACTGCGCCTATGACCGATGCCGCAATGGCGGAGGCCGCGAAGAAGAGTCAGACTGGTTAAAGGCGATTTTCCACCTAGATTTCGCGTGTAGCACGCTTGACATGGAAGATGCCTCCGCGCTGACTTCGCGCCCCAACTCAACAAGGAGGCTGTATGGCGCACGACACGACATCTCACCACGAAAGCCCCTTTTTTCGAGCGCACCAGCAAGCGTCGTAAAGGGTTTCCGTCCGAAACGCAGGTCAAACGAGGCCTGCGAATTATCCGTGGCGAAAAAGAGCTGATCGAGAAGCTTGGCCGCAACGATCTCTGTCCCTGCGGCTCAAATCGCAAGTTCAAGAACTGCTGCCTGCGCGAAGGGTGCTTTCGATGGCGCCCGCCGGAACTACTTTTTTCCGCGAATAGTCTGAGCTCCCGCAAAAAAACTCCTGGCCCGGAGGCCAGGAGTTTTCCGTTGAGCGGAGCTGCGGGGCAGTTCCGCGGCACAGGCACCGTCAGTTCTTGCCGCCCCCAGGGGTAGGCGGGTTGGGCTGGCCCTGACGGTGCAAACCGGATGCGCGCTCGCTTTTCCGCACGTAGCCCATGGCTTCGTAGAGCTCGCTGTTTTCGCCTTCGCTGGGATCGCCCCTCACGCCTGCGACCACCAGCTGGACGGCGGCGAGCGACAGGGCGTCGGCGGCGTCGCGCTGATCCTGGGCGGCGATCAGTTGGTTTTCGATTGTCGTGACGGCCGCGCGGGCGTCGAGGCTGGGTTGAATCTTGGACTTGAATTGATCGAGGGTCATCCCGCCAAAGCTCTTGGCGGGACGGAGCGTCTGCCAGGCGGCAGTGACGGCGCTGATTTTTTTCAAACTTTCCTGAGGACCTAGTGGCATGGCTGGACTTCCTTTCTTCGTTGAGACTGGCCGGCATCCCCATGATGCGGTCGGACTGCTATTGGCAGATAATTTGCAACAAGATCAACCGTAACCAGCCTGTCACAAACGAAAATTCGCCGGACATGCAGGTTGGATGACAATTTCTAATAGAGAAGGGCAGCTCCCAGAGGGAGAGGCCGACCTGTCCGGCGCGAGGATGGCGGAACTCGACTGATGGCGGGGTGGCCCGGAGTGAAGTTTTGCTGACTTGGACGGCAAAACTGGCCTACACGAGGGCGGACGGGCTGATTTGGAGCAAAGTTGAGTGCAACCCCGCCAAAGTTGCCTGCAACCAAGGCGAAGTTGTCCGCAACCCGACCAAAGTTATGCCCGACCAAAGTAAAGTTGCGTGCAACCGCATCCAAGTTGTCCACAACCGAAGCGAGGTTGCGCCCAACCGCGCCTTGGTTATGGGCAACCCAGGCAAGGTTGTGTCCAACCAGAGTGCAGTTGCGGGCAAAAGGAGATGCGCGGGGCTGAACATGAATGATCGTCCCAACCGATCATCAAATCCAACGCGAACCGACTTGGGCTGTTTTCATGGCGCTTGTCCTTGCGCGGATTCTCCCTAACATGGGCGGAAAATGAGGAAGCTTCTCATTTTTCCGTTCTTGGTGACCTTCGCTTCCATTGCGATCGCTGGAACCGAAATGCGGTCATGGCACCGCTACATTCCCCCGGATGGCGAACCTCATTTCGCGTTCAGTGTGGCCGATTACAAGCGCGGGCTTTTCTGGGGTTCCTGCGGTCCGAGCACCTATTCGTTGCAATGGATGTATGACTTCGACCTCGCCGGCGCCGGTCCAACTTTTCGGTCCGGGAAAATAAGCTTTCAAAGCGAAATGGACCCGGCCATGCGCAAGCAAACGCCGGTTTCGGGCGAGATCAGAATTGATGAGGAAAAGAAGCGCATTGAAATCCAGCTCAAGGTTCAAGAAAACGGCGCCGTCCGCGATTTCGAAGGCAATGGCAGCTATGCGATCAATGAAAAGTCCTGATTAGCGCAGGCCCGGCGCGCACCAGCCCGGGCCACTAGCCATTGCAGGCAGGTTTTTGCCGGGCTTGTCTGCGCGCGGAGCGACTCTAATGTAAGGCAAAGATGAAGAAGTTATCCATCCTCCTCCTGTGCTCGATCCTGGCTGGCTGCGTCGCGGAACCAGCCAACCATGAATCCACCCCTGGGGCCGGGCTTGCGCCTTCGGAGCCGCCTGACGTGGTCGGGGCGGCGCCGTCAACGGCCGAAAACAGGCCGCCCAAGGCCCTGGCGATGAGGAATCCAGAGTATCCATTTGAGTTGAAGAGAAACGGTGTCCAGGCGGTGATACCCATCGAGTTTGTGGTTGGTGTGGATGGGCGGGCGCACGACGTCCGCGTTTTCAACTCGCCCGATCCCCGGTTCGATGACGCGATAATGGCGGCGGCGGCGGACTGGCGGTTCGAACCGGGAATTCGGAATGGCAAGCCGGTGAATACGAAGTTGAGGACGTCCCTTACGTTCAGCTTATCCAGCCAGTGAGTAACTCAGAAAAGTCTGGCCGGTCGTCGCCAGCCGCGCCGCAGATCGGGTCGGGATATTTTCGCAGCGCTTGTCCTGGCGCGGGTCAGCCTTAACCTCAGACCGCACAAAAAATCAAATGCTCGAGCCCGGGACAGGTCGGATCAAGAGCGTGCACCCACACGCATGGATTTGGGAGCCGCTGGAGGCGGAGCCGTCCTTCGTCCTGCGCACGATGTTCGGCGCAAAGGCGGTTTATCTTGGCGGAAAGCTGGTGCTGTGTTTTGCCGCGAAAACGGAACCGTGGCGCGGCGTCCTGGTTTGCACCGAAAAGCGGCATCATGAATCCCTGAAAAATGAATTTCCCTCGTTGTCGGAACATCCGGTGCTTCCGAAATGGCTTTATCTGCCGGAATCGGCGGATGACTTTGAAGCCGTGGCGGAACGTCTTGTGGGACGGGTGCGCAATCGCGACCCGCGCATCGGCGTCATCCCGTCACCGCGCAAGTCGAAATCCAGGGGCGGCCGATAAACGGTCGCGCGGCCGCGCTTTTCGGCCGGTTGCGCATGGCTGGATTTGCGCGGCGTTGTGTGTCGGGGATTGGGAGGCGATCCGCGGACAGTCATTTCCGCGCCGGCCTGGCGGTGCGGAAGGCGTGCCGCGCGGCGAGGAGGAGCGCCAGTGCGCCGTAGAACCAGAGGCTGGGCGCGCCGCCGCCACCTCCGCCGGCGGAACCGGCCGGGGAGGAGCCGGCGCCCGACGACGAACTGCCGGAGGAACTGCTTCCGCTGGAGCCACTGCTGCCACCACTCGAAGAGGAGGAACTGAGCGAAAGGGTCGTCACGGCGCCGGAGGGACTGATCTTGCGGATGGCGGCGTTGCCGGTGTCGGCGACGTAGACGTTTCCCGCTGCGTCAACGGTCACGTCTTCCGGCTGGTTGAACCAGGCATCGCTGCCGGTGCCGTCCTTCAGGCCGGCGATGCCGGCCAGGCCGGCAAAGGTGCTGACGGCGCCCGCCGGCGTGATCTTGCGGATGGTGGAGTTGGCTTTGTCCGCGACGTAAATGTTGCCGGAGCTGTCGACCGCGAGGCCGCAGGGCTGGCTGAAGAGCGCGCCGCTGCCGGTTCCGTCGCTCGAGCCGGCGGTGCCGGCCAGGCCCGCCAGGGTGGTGACGGCGCCGGCGGAGGTAATTTTCCGGATGGTGTTGTTCGTGGTGTCGGCGATATAGACCAGATTGTTTTTGAGATCGAAGGCCGAGCCGGTGGGAAAATTGAAAAAGGCGGCGGTGCCGGTTCCGTCGGCGCTGCCGGAAACGCCGGCGTGACCGGCGAGGGTGGTGACGACGCCGGTGGACGTGACTTTGCGGATGATGTGATTATTGGCGTCGGCGACATAAAGATTGCCGGACGCATCCTGGGCGATGCCGACAGGATGATTGAAGCGCGCGGCGGCGCCGGTGCCGTCGGTGCTGCCGGAGTTGCCCGCGGTGCCGGCAAAGGTAGAGACGGTGCCATCGGTCGCGATGGAGCGAATCGTGGCGTTGGCGGTGTCGGACACGAAAAGGATGCCGGCAGACATCGAGAACACGCCGCCAGGCTGGTTGAAGCGGGCGGAGGAACCCGCGCCATCGCTGGTGCCGGTGTTCCCGCTGGAGCCGGCGAGAACGGAGACCTGTCCGGCGGGCGTGATCTTGCTGATCGTACTGGTGGAAGTGTCGCCGACATAGAGGTTGCTCGCGGCGTCGATGGCGAGGCAGACGGGGAAAGGAAGCAGGGCGGGGGCGACGGTCAGCGTAAAGGCGTTGCTCGCGGTCGATCCGGCGCTGTTCGTGGCGACGTAGCGATATTCGTTTCCGGTCAGGTTCGAGGTTCCCGAAATGGTCAGCGTGCTGGTGGTCGCGCCGCTGTAGGAACCGCCGTTGGTCAAATTCGTCCAGGTGTTGCCGCCGTCGGTGGAGACCTGCCATTGGTAGGTGGGCGCCGGCGTGCCCGTGGCCGAGGCGAGGATGCTCACGGAGTGTCCGGTCGCGACCGTCTCGTTTGAAGGCTGGGTGAGGTTCGTCGGAGTATATTGAATGGTGTAGACGGCGGAGGAGACGGCGCTGTCGGTGTAGCCGGCGGCGTAGGCGAGGGCTTTGAGGGTGGCGTTGGCGGAGATGGAGACCGGGCCGGAATAAACCGTGCCGGCGGTCTCGGAAGGCGTGCTGCCGTCGGTGGTGTAACGGATGGTGGCGCCACCGGCGGCGGTGATGGTCACGCTTTGCGCGCCGGTGTAGGTGCCGGCCGCGGGAATAAAGCCGGGCGCGGAGGCCTGCGGCGTCGTGCCAACGTCGGCGGCCGGCCCGACATCGGTGGAGGTGAGATACTTCGCGGTGATGGACGCGCTGGAATATTCATCCGCGCCGATGTCGGGCGAGGAATCGCGCGGCTGGCCGTCCATGTCGACGGTGACCTGAGGGTATGAGCCCGTGCCGGCGTTGATGGCCGGGCTGCCGCTCTGGAGACGATAGATGCCGTTGGTGTCGGCGGCGAGCTGGGGGTTGACCGAGGTATAGCCGCTGGCGGGAATGTTGCCGATGCTGCCGGCGTTCCAGATGATGTTGTTGCTCCAGACCGGATTGGAATAAGGGCCGGTGCCGCTGATGCTCACGGCGGTGGTGCCGCCCTGGAGGATGTTGTCGGCGAAGGTCGTGTAGGTGGCGCCGAGGCCGCCGGTGCGGCCGTTCATCTCGTACTGGGTGGTATTGTTGACGAGGGTGTTGTAGACGATGACGGTATAGTCGGGCCGGTCGTGGCTGTCCAACGCGCCGCCGGATTCGACGTCGGCGTCGCCATTGCCGATGTTGATGCCAACATCGTTGCCTTCAAAATAATTGCTGAAGACCTGATTGTTGTCGCCGTAGATGCGGATGCCGCTGGAATTTTTGACGTAGTTGCCGTAGTAGATGTTATAGTTGCCATGGCGCTGGCTGATCTGGCCGCCGCTGGCGCAGTCCTGCAGGGTGTTGAAGCGATAGGTATTGTAGCTCGCCTTGTTGGAAATCACCTCGTTCTCGCCGCTGCAGCGCAAGAAGAGATTGTATTCGCAGATGCCGTCGCCTTCGGAAAGGCTGAGACCGCTCAGGCCCCAGCGGATCGTCTCGGCGCCATTGCCGGTTTGCGGCGAGAAGTCGTGAAAATAATTATGATGCACCCAGAGCCGGCGGGCCACCTGGCTGCCGGAGCCGCTGATGTCGAGCATTTCGCCGAGGCTGTTTTTGTTGCCCAGGTCGTTGTAATCGATCTCGGCATCGTCGCCGCTGATCTGGATGTAGGAAACGGTGGAGGTCGTGGGAATTGAAAGCTGAACGACATTGCGCGTATAGCGACAGTGGCTCGTGCCGGTGGGGATGCTCAGGCTGCCCGAGCCGTTGAACACGAAGCCCTGCACCGTGCACCAGGCGGCGGGGCTGGTGAAGACGATCGCGCCGGAGCCGGTGAGGGTGACGCCTCCAGTCGTCTGGGCCTCGATCACAATCGGCGCGGTTTGCGTGCCGGTGCGATTGATCGTGACGGCGCTGCTCGTCGAGTAGCTGCCGTTCTGCAGGATGATGGTGTCGCCGGCGTTGGCGCCATTGATCGCGGTCTGCAAGGCCGGGATCGAGGCCACGGTGGTCGTCGCACCGAGGACCGGGGCGGCGGACGCAAGGCTGAGCGTCAATGCGGAGCAAAGAAGGAAGCTGGTTTTCATTGGACAAAGGGTCACTCTGAAGTTTGCGACCCCGCTCCGCCGAGAATGAAACGCTCGCACAAGATGATTGATAATTATTTGATGCCGGTGCGGCACCGATGAACGGCGGCAGACAACCGTATCATTTTATACGAATATTACACGACGGGGCATCTCAAAAATAGAGGGGCGGTCAGGTGACGGCTGCGTTCGTGCTGTATATGCCGCGGACGATTTCTGATAATGCTTTGCAGTTATATTGCGCCGTTTATCCGGTTTTCAGGTGCGGGCAGATCAGCGGTGGCCAAAGGCATAGCCGGCAGGTCGACGCTTTTCACGGTCTCGGTTTTGCCGGAAAAACTGGCTTGGCTGGTGGTGCGGCGGTGACGCTGAGCAGTTTTTTGAATTTCGAGTCGGCAGGCCTGTGATTTTCATCCTGGATACCCCGGAGGCGATCGGCGCAATTGTGCTCGCGGTCATTTCGATGACCGCGGGACTGGACACGAGGCAGGGCAATAAATAGCGTTGGCTTGATTTAGCGTTCGTTCGCATGCCCAAATCCAAAGCCACCGTTCGCTGGCTGGACGACTCGGAGTCGCACGACTATCCGGCGGCGTTTTCGTATCTGTGCCTGATCTATCCGCCCAGACGGGCAAAGCAGATCGTCTCCAGGCTCAAGTCGGCCGGCATCGCGGAGTTCAAGTCCAAGGACATTTCCCGGGCCTCGGGGCTTCCGCTTCTGGGCGTCAGCAATTCGCACGTGGAGCACGACCGGGACAAGATCAAAGGAGGCGAACGCCTCTCGCCGATTCTCCTGGTCCGCGATTTCGCTCATGGCAAGGTCATCATCGCGGATGGCTACCACCGCCTGTGCGCGATCTACGCGTTTGACGAGGACGCGGTCATCCGCTGCAAGATTTGCGACGGCTAGAAAGCAAGAAGACGACAGGCGATCCAACCAGGAAACGGCATGATTTATATCGTCATCTTTATCGCGATTATCGGCGTCGTCCTGTTTTACTGCGGCATAAAGGTGCAATCGCAGCGGCATCGCAGCGCCCGCTGGCCGTCCGTGCCCGGCGCGGTGATCGACTCGGCCAAAAAGAAAGATTCCAGCACGGATGGCGGAGTCGTCTATTTTCCAAAAATCTCGTACGCCTTTGAAGTGGCGGGAAAAAAATACGTCGGGGACCGGATTTCTTTTCTCGATTCCGGCACCGGCCGGGAGTGCAAGATCGACTCAATCCTGGCCCGTTACCCGAAAGGGCAGAGCGTCACCGTGTTTTACGATCCGAAGGACGCGGCGATCTGCGTGCTGGAGAAGAAAGCGGGATGGAACTGGCTTCTAATCGCAGCCGGCGGCCATTTGGTGGCGGTCGCGATTTATTATTTCTTGAAAAAATGAGACCGCGGCCTGGCTGCATCGGCGGCCTTGATTTGCCCGGGGACGGTCGGCTAGCTTTTCGCCATGAACGCATCATCGCCTCTTCGTATTGGCGCGGTCCTATTCGACGGTTTTGAATTGTTGGATTTTTTTGGGCCGCTTGAGATGTTCGGCCTTCTGGAAAGCGAGGCCAAAATCACGGTCGTGGCGGAGAAGGCCGGTCCGGTCAAAAGCAGCGCCGGTCCCAGCGGTGTGGCCGAAGTGACCTTGGCGGATTCCGGTGGCTTCGACATTCTGCTCATTCCGGGCGGAATCGGAACGCGGCGGGAAATGACGAGCGTGCCGTTTCTGGCCGAGCTGAAGCGGCTGGCGGAGGCGTCGCGGATCGTTGCGACCGTGTGCACGGGAAGCCTTTTGCTGGCGAAAACCGGTTTGCTCGACGGACGCCGGGCGACGTCGAACAAACGGGCATTTCAGCTGGTGAAGCGCGCGGTGCCGACAGTGGAATGGGTGGCGAAGGCGCGATGGGTGGAGGACGGCAAGTACTTCACCTCGTCGGGCGTCAGCGCGGGGATGGACATGGCCTTGGCAGTGATCGCAAAGTTGCGCGGCCGGGAAAGGGCGCTCCAGGTCGCGAGTCGCGCCGAATACGAATGGCACGAGGACAGTTCGTGGGATCCGTTCGCAGAA
>DATJYF010000043.1:0-2366 GCA_035499715.1 Opitutaceae bacterium
GCTCTCATCGGCGTTGCAAACGACGTATTTCTGCGGCCCTGGCTCCTTCCCCACGAGTTCCCACTTCATGGCCGTCGGAAAGCCCGCCCCGCCAAGGCCGCGCAGCGTGGACGCTTTCAGCGCAGCCAGAACGCCTTTCACATCGCGATCCTTCACGAATCGGCGCACGCCGTCGTAGTTCCCCAGGCCACCGTCGTACGGATCGGTCTTCAGCCCTTTTTGCCGGGGCGGGCGCGCCGGGTGTTTCGGCAGCCCCCCAACCGTTGCCGCAGCGATCATTTCGACGGCGGATTGCGGCGTCACACCCGAATAGATGTGGTCGTTCAGAGACAAAGCCGGAGCGGTATCGCATCGCCCCAGGCACGAAACGTTCTTAACCGTAATGTCGGTAGCCGGGACAGTCCCGAACGCCTGATTGATCGACTGGCATACCGCGGGACTACCACGTAGGTGGCAGGTCATGTCCGCGCAGACCCGCACGTCAACCTTCGGCGGCGGCTTCAGATAAAAGTGAGGATAAAAGCTGGCGACCGCGTGAATTTCGCTGACCGGTCTCTTCAGTTTTGCAGACAGCTTGTGCAGTTGATCGGCGGGAATGTACCCGAAGCTAGCCTGGATCGCCCTGAGTTCGTCGAACAAGGAACCGCTCCTGGCTTTCGCGCCGCGCCGAGCCTGAATCGAAAAAGTAGGTCACGATACCAAACCGTAAGGGAAATTGTCCATAGCGGGCCTCCTTTGAGCCCCAACCAAAGTCTTAACGAACCTGCTTAGAAAAACGGCAATTTGGGTATACATTACTGGACCTTAGGTCCCTCAGCAGGTGCCGGCCAACAGTTCTGAAAGGATGATCGCCATGAGAGCGAAAATTTCTCTTCGCGGTTGTGGGCCTTTGTTTTGGTTTTTGATTTTGGCGCCCGTCTCCTCCTTGAACGCGCAAGTGAAAGTGCAGCCCACCACTAAGCCCGCACCACAAGCTCAAAAGCAGAGTGCGCCGCAAAGCGCAACCGGCGACGTGGGCAAATTCAGCGGACCTGGATCTTGCGCAGCGAGCAATTGCCACGGCGGCGTCCAGCCCAAGTCCGTCGTGCGCATTGCGCAAAACGAGTACACCATTTGGGCCGGCCAAGATAAGCATTCGCGCGCGTATGCGGTGCTTTCTAACCCGGTGTCCGTCCGCATGGGCGAAATTCTCGGCATCGGCCCGCCAAGCAAAGCCGACAAATGTCTCGCGTGCCACGCGTTGAACGAGCGGCCGGAAATGCGCGCACAAACTTTTCAGACAATTGAAGACGGCGTGAGCTGCGAGAGCTGCCACGGCCCAGCCGTCGGCTGGCTCGGCCCGCACACGCTCAAGAATCAAACGCACGAGCAGAACATTAAATTGGGCATGTACGACACGCGCGATCTAGTGAAGCGCAGCGAACGATGTTTGAGCTGCCACCTGGGCACGGAAGAAAAAGAAGTCGATCACACGATGATCGCGGCGGGACATCCCGATCTCACATTTCAGCTGGAGTCTTTCAGCGCCGCGATGCCGCGTCACTGGAAGCCCGCGCCTTCGGCAAGTCCGTGGCTCAGCGTGCAGGAGCTCGCAGTCGGTCAGGCGGTACAGCTGAGGCAGGCGCTGAACCGTCTGAACCGTCGCGCATCCAGTGCGGCGTGGCCTGAGTTCGCTGAGTACGAATGCTTCGCGTGCCATCACAGCTTGACCAAGCCGGAAGCGAGCTGGCGGCAAGCAAGCGGATACCACGGACGGAATCCCGGCGCGCCGGTCTGGAATCCCTCGACGTACGCGGTGTTCCGGCATGTTGCCGGCGCCGTCGATTCGTCGACCACGAGCCAGCTGGTCGGGCAGCTACAAACGATCGAGAAGATTTCCGGGAAAGCGAGCAGCAAGGAAGAACTGGCGGCCGATGCTAAGACAGCTTCCGGCTTGACGGAGCGGATCGTTCAGACGGTGCGAGGCCAGGAATATGACCGCAACCTGACGGCTCGACTCCTGCGAGAAATCGCAAATGACGGCGACGCTATTTCCATGGAGGGTGAGCGCTCGGCCGAACAGGCAACCATGGCGCTCGACTCCCTTTCTCTCGCTTATGCCAAAAACGACCCTGACGCAGCCAATCAAGCCGAACTGCGAGCAGCGATCAAGGACCTCTACATACAGTTCGAGAATCCGTCGGCATACAACGGCCCGCTGTTTGCCGCGCAACTGCGAAAAGTCGCCAAACTCGTGCCCAAGGGGCAATGAGGCAAACTGCGCGATGCAGCGGCGCCGGTTAGAAAGCGTCGGACCGGTCGCGCCGTGCAGCCAAAAATCCGGGGAGGCGATTTGGGACCCCACCCCCCGGGGTTTGTGCGTAAGA
>DATJYF010000044.1:0-13153 GCA_035499715.1 Opitutaceae bacterium
AATGCCGCGGCCGGCAAATACCACCTGCTGGCGCTGACGCGCCGGGTGGACGAAAAAAAACTGCCCGCGATCGACATCGTGGACATGCGCATCGAGGTGATGCGCTCGCGCGGGCTCACGGCGCTTTCGCGCCGGCTGGTGGAGGAGATGCAGGCGCGGTTCGAACGGCGCGAGCAGACCATCCTGTACATCAACCGCCGCGGTTATTCTTCCTCGATGCTCTGCGTGAAGTGCGGCCACGTCGAGACCTGCGCGCATTGCAGCATCGCCCTGACCTATCACCGGGTGGACGAGACCTTGCGCTGCCACCTCTGCGGCGACCAGCGGCCCGCGCCGGCGCGCTGTCCGCAGTGCGGCGCGCCCGACATCCGCTGGCGCGGCCTGGGTACGCAGCGGGTGGAGGAGACGGTCCGGCGCGTGCTGCCGCGCGCGCGCATCGAACGCATGGATACCGACACGATGAGCCGCAAAAACCGCTTCCGGCAGATCCTGGGCGACTTTCGCCTCGGCAAAATCGACGTGCTGGTCGGCACGCAGATGATCGGCAAGGGGCTGGATTTTCCCAACGTCACGCTCGTCGGCCTGATCGACGCCGATCTTTCCATGCACGTGCCGGATTTTCGCGCCAACGAACGCACCTTCCAGCTCCTCGTCCAGGTCGCCGGCCGGGCCGGCCGCGGCGACCGCGCGGGCGAGGTCGTGGTGCAGACTTTCACGCCGCAGGCCGAGGCGATCCAGTTTTCCCGCCAGGCCGATTTCGCCGGCTTTGCCGCGGCGGAATTAAAATTGCGGCGCGAATACGGCTATCCGCCGTTCCGCCATCTGATCCATCATCTTTTTCGCGGGCCGAATCCGGAGAAGCTGAGGTTTTTCGCCGAGCAATGGGCGCGGCTGGTGGAGAAAACCTTCGGCAGCCGGATCGAATTGCGCGGCCCGGCGCCCGCGCCGATCGAGAAGATCAAGGACGAATACCGCTTCCAGCTCTGGTACTTCACCGCCGCGGTGACGAAACTGATGCCGGAACTGACCCGGCTGCGCGCGGATTTCGCGTGGCCCGACGACCTGATCCAGGTGCTCGATGCCGACCCGGCGAACGTGACTTAGTCCGGATTTGCAATTCGCTGGCTAATTTTCCGCTACTCCATCGGGTTGAAATTTTCGTCTAACTAGCATAACTGACTGAATTCGGCTTTCGCTAGCAATTTGTCCTTCACGACGCCCCGCCGGTGTGGTGAGGTTTGTTTTTTTCGCGCGGCCGAGCGCCGTGCCGTCATTGGAAATTTCATGAATAAAACACCCATCCAAACATCATCCGAACGCCGCCGGACAGGAGCGTTCCTACTTTGCTGGCTGGCCGTTGCCGCGCCGGCCGGCACCGCCCGGGCCGAAGTCGTGCTGGAAACGCCCGACGGCGCCGTGCGGCTGGAGCACGGCCATCTTCAGGTGCTGCACGGCGGCGCCGTCGCGGCGGAAGTGAAATCGATCGAGTTCGATTTCAAGGCGCCGCTCTCGCTCGAGGTCGCGGCGCGCGCCGCCGGTCACGCCACCCTGCACGCGGTCTATCCCGCCATTGCGAAATGGCGCGATCCGAAGGGAGGCCTGCCGGTGGACATCGAGGTCGACGCGGTGGCGGGAGGATTCCGTTTTCATGCCAGTCCGGAATGGGCGCTCAGCGTCACTGTCCGCCTCCAGGACATGGACGACCATTATTTCGGCGTCCTCGAGCATCTTTATCCGAACAACCGGCGCAGTCCGGACCTGCGCGGCAACGTGGTGGACGTGGAGGCGCGGGGCGAGGATGCGGAATACGATGAAAACTACGCCTCGGTCTGGTCCGCCTTCTACATGACGACGCGCGGCTACGCCTCGTTTTTCGACACGTTTGCCCGCGGGCGCTACACCCTCGGGATCAACGGCGAGACCGAGCTGTACCACCGGACGGGGAAGCTCGACTGGTACGTGTTCTTCGGCCGGGACGGTGACGAAATCCTGTCGGAATATTATAAGGTCATCGGCGCGCCCAAGGCGCCGCCGCTCTGGGCCATGGGTCCGATCGGCTGGCGCGACGAAAACAAAAACGCGGCGGAAATCGTCGACGACATCCGGCACATGACGGACATGCACATTCCCTTTACCGCCTGGTGGGTGGACCGGCCGTACAGCAACGGCACGAACGACTGGTCGAAGATGGATTTCAGCGCGCGGTTCGCCCATCCGAAGGAATGGATCGGCCAGATCGAGCGCGACTACGACCTGAAGTTCATGACCTGGATCGGGCCGATGACGTTTGGCGATCCGGACTTTCCCGGGCTGTTTCCCGGCGACCGCGGCTATCTTGACCTGAGCGATCCGGCCGCGGTGAAGGAGTTCGAGCGCCGGCTGGATTTGCAATACGCGGCCGGCGTCCGCGGCCACAAGATGGACCGGGCGGAGGAATATTTTCCGGAAATGGCGCCGTGGAAGGACGGCACCGGTCCGAACGAGGCGCGCAACAAATATCTTTTTCTCTACGCCAAGGTGACGAGCGACATTCTCACCCGCGCCTGGGGCGACGACCATTGCAATTTTCCGCGCGGCGCCATCCATCGCGCGCAGCCGTACCTGACGGCGGTCTGGGGCGGCGACGTGCGGGCGAGCTGGGACGGGCTCGGCAGCAATCTCGCCAACGCCATGCGCTGCGGCTTCATGGGCTTTCCGGTCTGGGGCTCGGATTGCGGCGGCTACCTCGGCACGCAGATCGACGACGAACTCTATGCGCGCTGGGTCGAATTCGGCGCCTGGAGCGGACTGTATGAAATCAAGCTCGACAATTATCCCGCCCGTCCGCCGGACCGCCCGCCGTGGATTCGCGGCGAGCAGCTGCAGGCGGCCTTCCGCGAAGCGTGCGAACAGCGCATGCAGTTGCTGCCGTACGTCTATTCGCTGGCCCGGACGAGCGCCCGGCACGGCGTGCTGATGAAGCCGCTCGCTTACGTCTGGCCTGATGACCCGGCGACCTATGCGGTGGCGGACGAATATTTGTTCGGGCCGGCCTTTCTCGTGGCGCCGCTGACGGAGCCGGGCGGCCAGCGCTCGGTTTACCTCCCGGCCGGCAAGTGGCGCGACTATTACAACCCGGCGCAAACCTTCGCGGGTGGCCGGACCATCGACGTCACGGAACCGTTCGACCGCATTCCCGTTTTTGTCCGGGCCAATTCGATCTTCGTCACCGGCGTGACGCCGCTGATCGGAAATGAAAAGAACTGGCTCAAATCGGCCGCGCCCCTCGTCATCCATGCCGCGCCCGGCGAGGCCGGCGAGAGCGCGAGCTTCGAATTCGTCGACGCGCAGGATCAGAACCGCAGCAAAACGGTCGAGCTGACGCGCACGGCGGACGCGGTCGTGCTCAAGGTGCCCGCTCTTTCCGCGCCGGTCACGGTGGAGCTCTACGCTGACGCCGCGCCGCAAGCGAAGCTCAACGGCCGCGACGTCGCCATGGCGTACGCCGCCGCCGCGCATGCGGCCCGCGTTTCGCTTCCGGCCGGAACGGCGGTCGATTTGGAGGTGCGACCGGCTGCCGCGCCCTGACGCCCCCATCAGTTCCACCGCGCAACGGCCGCTCTGGGGGGCGGCCGTTTTTTTTGGCGGGCTATTCTATTGCAAGACCGGCTGGCTTGGCGCTTCAGTGTTGGCCTTGAGCAACACGGCAAAGGCAGCAGCGGCCGAGCGGGCGCCCGGCCGGCCGGCCGCGACGGATGCGGCCCGGATGATTTGGCTCTGGGCCGGCGGCCTTGTCGTGGCGGCGCTGGCGGCCTACGCCAACAGTTTTTCCGGGGCGTTCGTGCTCGATGACACGGACGGGATTTTAAACAACCGCACGATCCGCCATCTCTGGCCGTTCTGGCCGGCGCTGTCGCCGCCGGTCCATTCCGGAGCCGGCGGCCGGCCGCTGCTCAACCTTTCGTTTGCGATCAACTACGCGCTGGGCGGCCTGACCGTGCAGGGATATCATGCCTTCAACCTGGCCGTGCACATCCTCGCCGGGCTGATTTTGTTTGGGCTGGTGCGGCGGACGCTTTTGCGGCCGGTGCTGCAGCCGCGTTTCGGAAAAAACGCGACGCTCCTCGCGTTTGCCGTGGCGCTGCTGTGGTTGCTGCATCCGCTGCAGACCGCGTCCGTGACCTACGTCTCGCAGCGCGCGGAATCGCTCATGGGTTTGTGGTACCTGCTCACGCTGTATGGTTTTGTTCGCGGAGTAGAATCGCCGGCGCCCCGGCGCTGGTTCATGCTGGCTATCACCGCCTGTCTGTCCGGCATGGCGACCAAGGAGGTCATGATTTCGGCGCCGCTGATCGTGTTGCTCTATGACCGCACTTTTGTCGCCGGCACGTTCGGGGAGGCGTGGCGGCGGCACCGGCGGCTTTATCTCGGGCTGGGTTCGTCCTGGGTTCTGCTGGGCTGCCTCATGATCAATCTGGGCCAGCGCGGAGTCGGATTTGGCCACGGGATCAGCGGGTGGACCTACGCCCTGACCGAGTGCCGGGTAATCGGGCAGTATCTGGCCTTGTCGGTCTGGCCGCATCCGCTGGTTTTCGATTATGGCATCGGCGAGGCGAAACACCCCGCGGTGGAAGCGATCCCGTTTGCGCTGTTGCTGATTCCGCTGCTGGGGGCGACCGTAATCGCGCTGCGGCGGCGCCCGGCGCTGGGGTTCGTCGCCGCGTGGTTTTTCATGATTCTCGCGCCAACTTCGAGCGTGGTGCCGGTGGCCGGCCAGCCCATGGCGGAAAATCGCATGTACCTCCCGCTGGCGGCCGTGGCGGTGCTGATCGTGCTGGGCGCGCATTCGCTGGCCGGACGCCGGAGCGGGGCGGCCGTTTTTGTGATTGCGGCCGCGCTCGGACTTCTCTCGGCGCGTCGCAACACCGATTATCGAAGCCCGCTGTCGATCTGGAGCGACACCTTGGCGAAGCGCCCGCAAAATGAGCGCGCCCATGACAGCCTGGGCAACGCGCTGCTCGATGCCGGCCGCATCAAGGAAGCCGTTCAGGCGTATACTCGCGCGGTCGAACTCGCACCCGACGATCCCCGCGAATATTACAACCTCGGGAACGCGCTGGTCGCGGACGGCCGGCGGACGGACGCCATCGCCCGGTATGAGCAGGCCTTGAAATTGAATCCCGATTATGTCGAAGCGCGCAACAACCTCGGCGCGGCGCTGGCGGATTCCGGGCGCCTGGATGCCGCCGCCGCCCAATATGATCTCGTCCTGAATTTTCAGCCGGACAATGCCGACGCCCATTACAACCTCGGCAAGACCTACCAGCAAATGGGTCGTTTGGCCGAAGCCGTCGCACAATACCAGGAGGCGTTGCGGCTGAATCCCGACAGCGCCGGCACGCAGAACAATCTCGGGAGCGCCCTCGCGCAAATGGGCCGGTTGCCCGAGGCGATCGGGCATTTTCAGGCGGCGGTGGGGCTTGATCCGAGATTCGCCGAGGCGTACCGCAATTGGGGCAATGCCTTGCTGCAGGCCGGCCGGCTGCCGGGGGCAATCGCGCGGTACGAATCGGCGCTCGGGCTCAAGCCCGGCGATCCGGTGACGCATACCAATCTCGGCATCGCCCTTTTGCAGACGGGACGGGCGCCGGAGGCCGTGGATCATTTCCAGCGTGCGCTGCAACTCGGTCCGGACTATGCGCCGGCGCACTACTGGCTGGGCAACGCCCTGGCCCAAAGCGGCAGGATGCCGCAAGCGCTCGAACAGTTTCAAGCCGCGGTCAGGCTCGCGCCGAATGACGCCGAGGCCCAGAACAACCTCGGCATGGCGCTGGTGCAGACCGGGCGGCTGCCGGAGGCGGTCGCGCACTTCGAAGAGGCGGTGCGGCTGAGGCCCGACTACGCCACGGCGGCCGGCAATCTGGCCGACGCCCGCGCGGCTCTGGCGGCGCAGAACCGCCGCGATTGAAAATTTTCCGGAAACCGCGAGACTTGCACCCATGACCACGGAGAAGGCGAGATGAAGATTTATTTCATGGGCATTTGCGGCACGGCCATGGGCAACGCCGCCCTGCTCGCGCGCGCCGCGGGCCACGAGGTGGGCGGCGCCGACGCCGGCGTCTATCCGCCGATGAGCACGGTGCTCACCGGCGCCGGCATCACCGTGCATGAGGGCTACGATCCGGCCCGCCTGGCGAAGCTGGCGCCCGACCTCGTCGTCATCGGCAACGCCATGACCCGCGGCCATCCGGAGATCGAATGGCTGCTCGACACCCGCGCGCTGCCGTTCACTTCGCTGCCCGCGCTGTTGCACGATTTCGTCTTGAAAAACCGCCGCAACGTCGTCGTCTGCGGCACGCACGGCAAAACCACCACGACCGCGCTCGCGGCGTTCATCCTCCGCGCCAACGGCCGCGACCCCGGCTACCTCATCGGCGGCGTGCCGCAGGATCCGCCCACCGGCAGCCATCTCGGCGCGGCCGCCGACCCGTTCGTCATCGAGGGCGACGAATACGACAGCGCCTTCTTCGACAAGCGCAGCAAGTTCATCCACTACGCGCCGCACATCGCCGTGCTCAACAACCTGGAGTTCGACCACGCCGATATTTTCCGGGACCTGGCCGATGTGCAGCGGACCTTCAGCCATCTCACGCGCATCGTTCCGCACAACGGCTTCGTCATCGTGAATGGCGATGACGAAAACCTGCGCGCGCTCGGCCCGCTGCCCTGGACCCGCGTCGTGCGCGTGGGCATCGGCGCCGGCAACGACCTGCGCATCGGCGGCTTCAACGAATCCGCCGACGGCGCGGGTTTTCACCTGGTCTGGCGCCGCGCGCCGTGGGCGGAAGTGGAGTGGTCGCAACCCGGGCTGTTCAACGCCCGCAACGCCGCCATGGCCGCCTGCGCCGCCGGCCTCGTGCTTGATGAGAATAATCCCATGGCCCTGCGGCTCGACGCGCTGGGGCGGTTTCGCGGCGTGAAGCGCCGGCAGGAAATCCTGGTCCGCACGCCGCGGCTCGCGGTCATCGAGGATTTCGGCCACCACCCCACCGCGCTGGCCGAGACCCTGCGCTCCTTTCGCGCCCGGTTTCCCGGCGCGAAACTCACGGCCGCCTTCGAGCCGCGCAGCAACACCGCCCGCACCCGGGCATTGCAGCCGGACTTCGCCCGCGCCCTGGCGCTGGCCGACGAGGTCTATCTCGGCGCGGTCAACCGCGCCGAGAAACTGGAGGAGGGCGAACGCTTCGACGGCGAAACCGTGGCCCGGCAGATGGCCGCGGAGGGCGTGCGCGCGCAGGCCTTCACCGACAATCAGGCGCTCCTGCAAAAACTTCAGACGGACACGCTGTCGTCCGCGGCGCCGCCGGTGCGGGTCGTGGTTTTTTTCACCAATGGATCGTTCGACGGAATCATCAGCCGCTATGTGGCGGCAGCGGCTGGGGGAGAGAACCGGCCAGCTCGGCAAAAGGCTTGAAGGTCGTGCTCAGTTCGCGGGTTTCGTCCCGCGAGATCCGCAACAGCGTGACGGGCTCCAGCGCCCGCACCGTCGCCGTGCGCCGGACATTCTGCAGCACGGCAATCTCGCCGAAGTGGCTGCCGCTGCCGAGCACGGCGAGTTGTTTTTCGCCGTCCGGTCCGCCAGCCACTACCTCCACGCTGCCGGATTGGATCAAATACATCGAGCGTCCGATGTCGCCTTCGCGGACGATTGTCTGACCGGTTTCGTAAAGCTCGCGCACCACGCCCGTCTGGCCGGAGGTCTCCACGCTGGTGATCTCCCGGCCGAGGAAGGGACCGGTCATCCAGTCAAGCAGTGTGCGGATGCGTTTGGACCAGGCGGGCAGATAGGCGATCATGCAGGCCCGCCAGACCAGCCAGGCAGGCAAACCCTGGAGCGGCATGCCCCAGAGCTGGCCGACAGCCTGGCCAAAGCCGAGCACGCAACAGTCGCCCATGCCGGTGAACGAGTAGGGCTGCAACGGCCGTCCGGTGATCGTGCGCAGGATGTTTTTTCCAAGCATGGCGCCGCCTTGCATTGCATAAAGCGCCAGCGGCGGCGCGGGCTCGCCGTTTTTCATCGGCACGGCCGCGCAGTCGCCGGCGCTCCAGATATTGTGTTCCACACTGACCCGGCCGCAGGCATCCGCGATCAGCCGGCCGCCGCGGTCGCGCGGGAAGGGGAGCTGTTCGAGGAGGGGGCTCTGCGCGGTCCCGGTGCAGGAAATGATGGTGCGGGTGTCGAGACGTCGGCCATCGGAAAGGACGGCGTCGAGCGGAGTGGCGGACTTGAGACGGACACCCAGTTCCAGCGAGACTCCCCGCTGGCGGAGCACGTTGGCGGCGTGTGCGGAAAGCCGGGGAAAGCGGCGGCCCAGCTCGGGCAAAATCTGATTTCCCGAATGCACGACCGTGACACGGCATTCCTCGCGGTTGATGTGGCGGAAGTCGCGACCGGTGAGGTCGTCGAGGAACTCCGCCAGCTCGGCGGCGACTTCGATGCCGGCGTAATTGCCCCCGGCGATGACGAAGTGAAGCAGGCGCCGGCGTTCGATGGGATCGGTTTCGGTTTCGGCGATCTCGAGCATGGCGAGCAGATGGTTTCGTACCCGCAGGCAGTCGAAATAATTTTTCAGCCGCATGGTGTGTTCGCCGATGCCGCGATAGCGTTTGAGGTCGTCGACGGAACCAAGGTTGATGATGAGATGATCGTAGGCGATCCGCTGCGGCTGGCCGTCGAGCGCGCGGGTGTAGACCACCTCCTTTTGCTCCACCAGGATTTGCTCGACCTCGGCGCAGATGTAACGTCCGGGCGCGAAAAGGCGGCGCGAGGGAGAGATGACCTGGGCGGCCTGGATTTTGCCGACAAGCAGCTCGGGAATCAGGCCGTGAAAAGTGTGGTAGTTATGCTGGTCGATGACGGTCAGCTCGATGAGGCCACGACGGACGGCGTGACGAAGCCGGCGGACAAGCCAGATGGCGACATAGCCGCCGCCAAGCACGACGACACGGGGGGCGGAAACGGATCGGGCCATGGCGCGGGTCAGCTCACGGCGGGCATGGATGCCGCGCTGTCACCATAGGGAGCGGCCGAGCGGGCGCGGTGCAGCTCGTTGAGCGTTGTCTGCACCCGCGGATAGCAGCTCAAAATCCGGTGGAAAGACTGCCGGTCGAGCGTCAGCAGGCCGGTGTCCTCGACCGCCGTGGCGGTGGCGCTGCGGGTGGCAGTGTCGAGCAGCGCCCCCTCGCCCAAACAACCGCCCGTGGTCAGGGTGGCCAGGGTCTCGCCGCGGCGGCTGACCTGCAGGCTGCCGTGTTCAATGATGTAGAAACGATCGCCCGCCTCGCCTTCCTTGAGCAGAATCTCGCCAGCACGGCAGAAAACGGGCCTTAATTCACCGGCGAGATCGGCAATCAGGCCCGGATCGGCTGTATCGCGCAGGAAGGGCAGGTGCAAAGCCAGTTGGCGTTCGAGCGTGCGCGTGGTGGTGCCGATGCGCCGGTCCTCATGCAACCGGCGGAGCTCGGCGCGGATGTCGGGATAGGCTTCGGTCAGGTAACTGAACGAGGCGCGGGTGAGCGAGAACAGGGTCGAGTCCTGGCAGGCGGTGACTGTGGCCGAGCGCGGATGGTCGGTCAGCAGGCTGCCTTCGCCGATGCATCCGCCGGGTCCTAGATCGGAAAGCGCCTCACCTCGTTTGCTCACGCGCACCAGGCCGGAGGCGACAAGGTAAAATTTGTTTCCCTCGCTGCCTTCGGGGAACACGGTCTCGCCCGCTGCGTAGCGCTCCTGCACCAGCGAGGCGGCCAGGTCGGAGATCAGCTCCTCGCCCGCGCCGGCCAGAAACGGCACCCGCGCCAGCAGTTCGCGTTTCACTTTTTCGCGCAGAAGGCCGGTCTTGCGGGCGTCGCGGATGGCCGAGACGCCGCGGCCGATCATTTCGGTGCCGCGGCGGGTGTACTCCGCACGGAAAATCTCGTAGTAAATGTACCGCCAGACCGGCTCCATCGAACGGAGGAACTCGCCGAAGATGATCCGGCCATTTTCGTCCGTCTTGACACGGGCGAGGTACCGCCGGGTCTCGGATTGCGGCAGTCCCCATTCGAGCAACAGAAGGTCGAGGTCGGCGGGGCTGAGGCAGCCGTCACCGTCGAGATCGAGATGACGGAAAACCAGCTCGGCTTTGTCGCGGTCGGACACGGCACGCGCGACCGAGAGCGCGCCCAAGGCATGGTTGCGCACGGCGCCGATGCTCCAGACTTCACGCTGGAAGCAGGCGAAATCCACCATGCCTGCCGTCAACAGACGGTCGGCATAGGCATCGATGGCGCCAGCCGGAAGTCCCCAGGGCACAAGCGCCTCCCGCAGCTCGTTGCGACTCAACCGGCCGTCGCGGTCGTGGTCCAGCTGCTCGAAGCAGGCCCGGGCGTCGGCCTCGGCTTCGCGCGCGGCCCGCGGATTGTTCCACAGCAGGGTGAGCTCGGGCCGGGCGGCGCTGTCGCGTGCCTTTTCGCGGACGAAATCATTGTACTCGGCGGCACTGCGCACGAAAAGCCAGCGATAAAGCAGGATATAGGCGCCGATGAAACTCACCAGCAGCATGAAGCCAAGCGGGCCGAACAGGGCGGGGATCATGGTCGCGCCGGCTGCGAGAATCGAAATGGAGTATTTCATGCTGCTGAACAGCTTCAGCATGTCAAAAAGGTAGTAATAAATGCGGCACCACACGTAGACATTGAAGACAAGGAAGGTGTTGACGGCCCACATCTGCGAGGCGGGATGCGCCAGCAGCATGCCGGCACAAAAAGCATGCGTGATAATGCACAGCAGGTAGGAGGGCACCATGATCGCCCTGCTGCCAAAAACGATCCGGAGCTGAAAAAAAGCCGACGGCACGTGGAAGAACAGCGCCGCAACGGCCATGACGACGGCTGCGGCGGGAAGGTGGGAAAAGCAGGCGATCAGGCCGGCTGCCAGTTCCACCGTGCCCGACAAAATATGCACGGTCAGCACCAGGCGGCGCCATGGCACCATCAGGAATTTCGGATGCGCCGGAATGACGTAATGATAGGCGATGACGATGATGTTAGCGAGTGCCGAGAGAACGACCACAACCCACGTTCCGGCAGTGACGGGCGACTCGGCGGTGTGCGCCTGGATCCAGAAAACGGGAATGGTCAGGGCGAGCAACGGGACCAGCAGGGCCGCGGTCCTCACCGGTGAAGCGGAGGGCTCCAGCAGGGGCAGGCCGGGCGGAGAGGAAGACTGGATGGCGGACATGGCAAAGGCAACTGGTTGGCAGCATTCGCAGCCGGGCTGCGATGACAAGCTTGGCCTGTGCCAGTGGTCGTATCTTGCTGTGGCGTCGGCAAAAAAACGCGTTTTGATAGCCCATCCCGGGCTTGCGCGGGCTGTCCAGCGGTACGCCGGCCTAAAATCCAAGCACAGCCACCCCGCGGGTGAAAGCTTCTTCAGCGAGCACCGGTTCGTTCGGATGCGCCGAGAAATCGAGCGGAAGATCGATCCACGATTTGCAGCCGGCCATTTCCGGCGTGGGCACGAGCGCCACGGGTTGCTTCAGCCGGTGCACGCGCACGGCGAAGGCGTGCAGGCCGGACGGCCGGGCCCAGTTGAAGCGTTCGCGGATCGTGTCCTCCGACCAGAAGTGAAACGCGTCGAGTGCTGCGACGACCGCCCAATCGGCCAGGAACGCATGCCGCACCACCTCGGCGAAATAGCGAAGCTCGATGCGGCCGGTCTCCGGCGTCAGGCGGTCGAAAAATTTCTTCGCCGCCGGCTTGGTCCTGGCAAGCTGCTCATGGAAGCGCGTCGGGGAAAGCCAGAATTTTTCCGCCTTGGCCTGAAAGCCGCCGCGTCCTTCGGCGAGGCCGCCCTTGCGCAGGATCAGGATCTGTTCGCCGGCTCCGAGCGCCTCGACGATGACCTGCCATTCCTTGAAGGCGTCTGCCATGGCGGACTCACTGCGCTTGTTTTGCCGCCTTGAACTCCGCCGGCTTTTGACCCGGCGGCAGGGCGAGCAGATCGTAATCGTGGTGGCCGGTGATTTTCACCTCGGCAAATTCGCCCACGGGCAGTTCACGCGGCACATAAACGCGGCCGTCGATGTCGGGCGCGTCGGCCTCACCGCGGGCGACGCCCGGCTCTTCGACGAGTACCTTTAGCGTGCGGCCGGCGTAATTCGCGCTCACTTGTGCGGCGATGTCTTTTTGCAACGTCATCAGACGGTGCCAGCGCCGCTCTTTTTCCTTCGCCGGAATCTGGCCGTCCAGCTTGGTGGCGCGCGTGCCTTCCTCCCGCGAGAAGCGGAAGACGCCGAGCCGCTCGAATTTTGTTTCCTCGATGAAGGCGCAGAGTTCGTCCACGTCGGCCTCGGTCTCGCCGGGAAAGCCGGTGATGAACGTCGTGCGCACCGCGATGCCGGGAATGCCGGCGCGGATGCGCTTGATCAGATCGCGGATGTAGGCGCCGCTCGTCTCGCGCTGCATCGCTTCGAGCATGCGCTCGCTGATGTGCTGGAGCGGCATGTCGACGTAGCGCGCGATTTTCGGACAGGCAGCGATCGTGGCGATGAGCTCGTCGCTCCAGTGCGCCGGATGAGTGTAGAGCAGGCGGATCCAGAAGTCGCCCTCGATGGCGTTGAGTTCGCGCAGCAGCGTGGTGAGGGCGTCGCCGCGCGAAGAATCGACGGGCGTGCGCGGGTTCGGCCGTTCCTCCCACCGGTCCATGCCGAAGAAGGTCGTGTCCTGGGAAATGAGGTTGAGCTCCTTCACGCCCTCGGTCACGAGCCGGCGTGCCTCGGCCACCACGCTTTCGACCGTGCGGCTGCGGTGCCGGCCGCGAATCTGCGGAATGATGCAGAAGGTGCACGGATGATTGCAGCCTTCGGCAATCTTCACGTAGGCGAAATGCCGCGGCGTGAGCCGGAAGCGCGGCGTGTCGTAATCGGGGATGTAGGTTGAGCGCGGCGTGACGAACGACGCCGGCACGGCGCCGTGGCCGCGCTCCTTGGCGTAGATTTCCGCGATGATCGGGGCGACTTTGGTGATCTGGTCGAGGCCGATAAAGGCGTCGACCTCCGGAATTTCTCCGGGCAAATCCTTCGCGAAACGTTGCGACATGCAGCCGGCGACGATGAGTTTCTGCCCGCGCCGGCGC
>DATJYF010000045.1:0-5514 GCA_035499715.1 Opitutaceae bacterium
GCTGCTGGAGCGCGGCGCGCAGCATGGCGGCCGCATGCTGGTCGCCTGAATGCTCGCCCGCAATGATGAGCAAATCCACGCCGCCGGCGCGCGGCGGAGGCAGATGGAATGGCAATGCCCTAGTCATCGCGCGAACCGCAAGGTCGGGCCGGCCGGAAAAAACGCCGGCCCCGTTCCATGCCCCCCTGTGCCTCCGTGGTTCATTTCAACGCCGGGCGATGCGGATCTGCTCCGTGATCGCGATCGCGACCTCCAGCGCGCTCTTGCCCAGCGCACCGCCGACCTTGGGCTGCTTCGCCCGGGCCACGCTCTCGACGAAATGCGCCAGCTCGAGCGCGAGCGGCTCGCCCTTCTCGATCGGGATTTCGTGCACCGGCACCGAACTGTAGTCGCCCGCCTTGGCCAGGCCGATCTTCATTTTCAGGCCGTAGGCGATGATGTCGGTTTTTTTGATGAGGTGGCCGGCCTGGTTCATGAAATCGAGCGACAGGTAGGCGTTGTCCTGGAAAATCCGGATCTCGCGCGCCTTTTTCAGGCTCAGCCGGCTCGCGCTCAGGTTCGCCACGCAGCCGTTCTCGAATTGCAGGCGCGCGTTGGCGATGTCCTCGGTTTTCGAAAGCACGTTGATGCCCACGCTGTCGAGGCGCGCCAGCGGCGATTTCACCAGCGCGAGCACGATGCCGATGTCGTGGATCATCAGGTCGAGCACGACGCCGACCTCGGTGCCGCGTGTCTGGTAGGGCGCGAGCCGCTCGGCCGTGATGTAACGCGGCCGGTCCGCCTCCTTTTCGAGGAAGGTCATGACCGGATTGAAATGCTCGACGTGGCCGACCTGCACGAGGCAGCCGTTCTTTTGCGCGGCGGCGAGCACCTGGCCGGCCTCCTCCAGCGAGGCGCAGAGCGGTTTTTCGATCAGCAGATGGCAGCCCTGCGCGAGCAGCGGCAGCGCGATCTCGGCGTGCCGGTCGGTCGGCACGACCACGGAGACCGCGTCGCAGGCCTCGCCCAGTTCGGCCAGCGTGGCGAAGCGGCGGCAGTTGTGGCGGGCGCAAATCTCCGCCGCGCGGGCGTCGTTCCTCTCGTAGATGCCGGCGAGTTCGGCGCCGGGCAGCGAGGCATAGATGCGGGCGTGGTGCTGGCCGAGCGAGCCGACGCCGGCGACGCCGCATTTGATTCGCGCGTGGCGCGAAGGTTCAAGTTTCACCATTCAAAATTCAGGGTTCCCAGCACCAAGTTCAAGGTTTCTTGAGAAAGCTCAAACCGCCCTGCGATGGGGCCATAGACCAATGACGCTCCTTTAGGGATCAGGTGCAGGCAAATGACCCGCGCCCGTTGGCGTTCTGGCCCGGCCTCGACAGACGCAAACGACATCGCGTGTTGTTTCAAACGCACGTCCTGACCTTCGGCCACCACATTTCCGTGAAGCGACTTACTTCCCCGTGATGAAAATCTTCATGACGAAGGCTTGAAGGTTGCTCCAGGTATCCTTTGCGATCATGAGCTTGAACTGCCCCATATATTTTTTAAACGCGACTCCCTCGGCCACTTTTAAAGCGTCCTCCACTCCGCGATACCGGCCGATCAACACCAAAAGCTGCCCGGCCAGCAGGCCGACTTCGCGGTAGGCCTGGTTGCAGGCGTCGGCGGCTTTTGCGATCGCGCTCTGCACCGATCGGAGTTGCTCGACGCGCACCAAGCCTATTTTGCCGAGCATTTCGCCCATCGGCGCAGTCACCGGATTGCCCATGTACCGCAGCATCTCCGCCGTGATCGAATCCTGGAATTTTTTGATCGCGCGGTTCATCTCGGCGGCACCTCCGCCGAAGGTTTTTTTGTCCTCCTCCAGGAGCTCCCTCGCACCGAGGAATCCTTTCTCGGCTTTCACCAGCACGTCGCGATCGGCCGCGAGTTGTTGCTGCAGCTTGTTAAACGCTTTCAGAACCTGTTCGCGTTGGGACGGCGTCGGCCCCGCCGGTCCGATGTTGTCGTAGATCCCGGCCAGCTGGCCCGCGTATCCGCCGAACCCCATCGCGTACTGCATGAACCGGATCGCCCATTGGAAAAAGTATCCGTTGCCTTCGTTGTAGCTTGAACTTCGGCCCTTGGCGCGGCGAACGACGGCGCCAATGGCGGGTGCGTCGGTGAAGGGATCCGGAAGATGGATGGTCATCCCGTTTTGCACCACGGTCTCGGCGCCGGCGGGAATACGGTCGAGATTCGTCGTGTAGTCGCTGATCGCGATGAGCCGGCCGCGCAAAGGGGCGAGTTGCGCGCGCAGTTCGTCCGCCGGCGGCACCAGATCCAGTTCAATGGGTTCGGCGAGGCTCATTGCAGATCAGGCGCTGGCATCCTGGCGGAGAAGCCACAGTTTCATTCGCAGCGTTTTCAAGCCTGCGAGCGAACCGGCGCGCTCAATGGTCGCCGTCCACGTGGTGAAGGGCGTTGGGCTCATGTAGTTGTCCTTGGTGCGGCCGACCGGCCGCCAGCGGGCAAACGGTGGTTCTGCGCTCTTCGGCTCATATCCGAAATCGAGCGCCGTGCCCTGGGAAACAAAGGTCGCCACCGGCGGCGCCCCGTAACCGTTGGCATAGGTCCCGGCGGTCGCAACGCGCAGACGGATGACGCCGTCGGCGTCGGGTTCCGCACCGTCCAGATAGAAGCGCGCCTCTTGAATGAAGTAGATGGAGCGCCGGCCATCGCTCAGCCATTTTTGAAAAGGTGGATCGGCGATCGGAGTCGTCCAGCTCAAGACCGGCTTGCCGGCACCGGGCGATGGCGGCATCCGCAGCACGGCGCAAGCTCGGCTGGGAAACTCGTTCGCGTCCGCACCTACCACCGGCAGCTCGAAAAAATCCGTGGTCACTTCCTGCACCTGGGTCGGCGGCAGGAACAGTTCGGCGACGTCGTTTTTGATCGAATAAAATTCGTCGGCCATGGCCGCGTGGTCCATGATCAGCCGGAGCTGCAGCGGCGTTTCCTGCAGATGGTTGTAGGCATAGGCGGCGCGGTAGCCCTCCGCCATCACCAGCAGGGATCGTTTCGTGTTGAGCTCGGCCTGGAGCATCATCGCGCGGCAGATGCTCAGCTTTTCCCCCGCCGTCTTGGCCTGCTCGTGGAGCAGTTCCCACCGGCTGGTGGCGAAGCGGGCCGCATTGAGCTGGGCGCTGATCTCGAGCGCGCGTGACTGCAGGCGGGCGATGGCCACGGCCTTGGCCCCCAGGCTGCGGCCGTACTCCGCGAGCGTGCGAAGGGCGATATAGTATTCCCTGGCGCCTTTGACCGACCCGCCGCCGTCGCCACCGTCGATGAACTCCCGCAGGAGCACCTCCACCTTGACGATAAAGATATTCCAATCGGCCTCGGGATCGAGCACGGCCATCTCGGACAGGTCGGGCAACTCGATGGTGCCGCGCGCTTCCATGCCCTTGGCCTTGTCGATTTCGGCGGCCTTGGCCATCGCCTGGGCGGCGGCCTTGCCCATTTTGATCATCCGCTCTATCTGGGCCTTCCACCTTTGCATGGTGGCAACGATCTCGGCCTTGACCGCATCGACGAGCGCCCTGGAAATTTCCTCGGCCAGGTCCCCCATTTCCCTGCCTTTTGACGCCGCGGTCTCGGCCGCTTTTTCCGCCGCCTTCGGATCCGGCACGTTGGCGCCATAGGCCGCCCCGGCAAACTGCGCCGCCGCACCGATGATTTGCAGCACGGCTATCGTCATCTTGATCGTGGCGCTTTCGGCCAGGCCGCCCTTGAAAATGATAAAGCTCAGCCGGACGTTGTGTTCCTGCAATTCGTAGCTCCAAAGAAGCTCCTGGTATTGTTTTTCCAGCGCCTTGATTTCGCCTTCGTTGATCCGGGCAATCGTTTCGAGCGCTTTTTCGTCCGCCACCGACACTTCGCGCAGTGTCGAGGAAAACGCCTGGACCGTATGCTTGATATCTTCCCGCACCTCCAGGGTGCGAATCCTGTCTTCGTAGTTGCGCAGGACGCCGAGAAAATCGTCGATTCGTCCCTTGAGGTAAGCCTCGCTCCAGACCGGCACGTATCGCGGGCCGCCGCCGCCGGCAAAAAGGAGCAGGGCGGAAGCCTGGTGGTTCAACTGGGCCGCCTCGGCGGCGAATCCGCCCCCGGCGCGGACGATGCCCTGCGTGCACAATACGATCCATCGCAACTGCGCCACGCCCTCGGACAGGCGCGCCGGTTCAGAAAGCCCGATGCAGGCGGCCGCAAACTGGCCCTTGAGTGTATTCCATAGCTGGGGGTGCCGCGTGACGTCGGCGATTGCATCCGCGAGCCGGGGATCCCGCCGGTCGTCAAATGAGGCCACCTGCGTGTCGAAATTTGCCTGTTCGACGATGGCCGTGACGACGACCGGGCCTCTCCCAACCTCGAGACTTTTTTGCGTCTCAGGCGGCGGCTGCCACTCCTTGCCCTGGCCCGACATGATCCGAAGTTTGCCGTTCCACACCTGCTGCGTGAGAATCTGCACGCCGGTGAACGGAAACGGCGATTCCCCGGACAGCATGAACGGCGCTGCCGCCGTGACGTCGATCACCCGGGCGGCGAGAAACGTGCTCGGCGCGCCCAGCTGCGGATCATCGAGCACGAAGGTATCGGCGAACAGGGTGAGAATTTCCCGCCGGGTCTCGCCGCGAGGATCAAGCTCGCGAATGCGTTTTTTCACCCGGCTCGCCAGCAGGACCGGCTCGGCGAATATGATATCGTAGCCGGGCTTGCATTGCTCGAACGAATAGGCGTCAGCTCCGCCATGGCTGGCCCTGGACGTGGCTGCGATGCTCATGCCGATCGGGCGCTCGAATCGGATATCTCCACGAAGGCCTTGGCGGTGAAGTCAAACGTGGTCTCGGCGATTTGCTGCCATTTGTCCTTGGCCGAGAACAAGCGGGATATGACCAGCCAGTTGCTGAGGTCCTTGAGCGCGTCCGGCGAGGTTTGCTCCACGATGTTTTGGAAGCGGGAGGTGACATTGTTCCACACCCCGGCAATCTCGCCCAATCCATCGCAAACCTTCCGCAGCTGGTCATTGACCGGGGCAATGCCCAACTGCATCCCGCTGACGTCGAGCACCAGGCGCGCCTTTTGGGCCGCTTCGGCGTTGAGGGTGGAAATCTGACTCTCGAGTTCGTTGGCGCGCTTCCGGGCCTGCTCGGCGAGGTGACCCAGCACGCCGCCGGCCACGGCGGAGAGCGGCCAAAGAATGCCTCCGCTCAGCACAAACAGGCCGACGGAACTGCCGGCCGCCGCCGCCACATACTTCGTGTATTCGTCGCGGGCGGCACTGAGCTCGCTCTGCGCGATGGTGATGCGGTCCGTGAGGTCCTTGTTGCGTTTGACTGCCTGGGTGTAGATTTCGGAGGATTTGCTGAAGTATTTGCTGATGGGCGCCTTCACGTTGACCATTTTGGTGGTGTATTCCAGCAGGTCTTTGCGCAAGGCCGTCGTCTGCTTTTACATCGCTTCCGCCTCGGAGACCAGTCCGCCGCTGCCGCTGAC
>DATJYF010000046.1:0-11254 GCA_035499715.1 Opitutaceae bacterium
GAAATGCCGCTGATCGTACGGCACCTCAAGCTGGAGCCCCCAGCTGCGGTTGAACATGTATTGCAGGCCGGCGGTGAAAAAACTCGTGCGAATGTTTTTGTCGTCGTTGTCATCCGCGGACGCGCGCGAGCTTCCGCTCCAATTGCGGTTTTGATCCTGATAGTCGTATTCGAGAAACGTCATGCCGCCGGCACCGGAGGGCAGCATCGAGCTGGTGCCGACAGAGAAGACGCCGCAGCCGCAGGCGCAGGCCCGGCCGAGGGTTGGCGTGAGCAAAAGTGACGCCAGTCCGAAGACGAAGGGCAAATGCCGGCGGCGCCCGGACGGACGCCGGACGGAACGGTTACGTGAAACGCCGTCCATGAGACCGCGTGAAGGAAAAGGGAGAACGGAAGGAAAAAGGGACATGACTGAAGAATTTGGAGATGAAAGAGGAAGGAAGTTTCCGCGCGCCAACGCGCGTGAAGGCCCACGGAACCGGCACCCGCCGGACGGGGAAACAGCCCGCCAGTTCGCGCCAGACGCGAACGCAGGCCGACGATGAAACGTTCAGGCCGCGGGATCTCGCGGCGGCGGAACCGGCGGCGCGGCGCGCAAGGCGCCGGTCAAAATCTGATCGCTAGGCGACCATGAGGAAAACGAAGGGTGCGCCACCACGATTTGAGGCACGGGTTCGAACACGAGCAGGATTTTCCCCAACTCATCCTTGTAGCTGGCGGCGGGCGACTCGTCCTGCTGCTGCTTTGCCGCCTTCACCGCCCGGCAGATGGGACACATGTTGTCCGGCTTGAAGGTCTGGCCGAGCGCTGCAGTCAGCGGCATCTCCCGCGCATAGCCCGCAAACATGCGTCCCCAGGCGAAGACCTGGACCATATCCCACTGGCTGCCGGTGGCGAGGAGCCACGCGGACAGCAGACAGATGAGCTGTATCTTGCGACGCACAAGGCAAGAAATGGGAATTTGGCAGTCGATGGCAAGCCGGTTAGAGAAAATGCCTTCACTAGAAGCGGAAATGGCCCAGCCCATTCGCCCCGCTTAAAGCCGCCGGGTCAGGCTGATACGGACTTCGCGCGGTTCCGCCGGATGCAGATGCACATCGTTCACGCCGTCCGCCGGTTCGCCGGGCAGCCGCGAAGCATAATCGTAAGCGATGTCGTCATCGGCGCGGTTAAAGAGGTTGAGGACGTCAAGTGCAGCCTCCCAATCGCGATTGCGCCAGCCCATGCGGGCATTGAACGTGAGCGAAGAAGGTTCCCAGACCGAACCGTCTTCCACGATTGGCTGCGGGCCAAAATATCGGGCGCGCACGGCACCGAACCATCCCGCGGGCAGGTTGACCGTCGCGCCACCGGTCACAACCGCGCCGATGGAATTGGCGATGTCGAAACCGCCGTTTGTCTCCGCGCGGTAGCGCGCGCGCGTGAAGGCAAGGTCGGCGTCGAGCGCGAGCCAGGAGGTGGCGTGATAGAAATTCGCGAACTCCACGCCGTAACGCCGCGTGGCGCCGTTGGCGTCGGTCTCGCCCGAATCGCCGTCGAACGTCAGCTCGGAGTCGAGGTCGAGCGCCCAGAATGAAACGGTGCTGACGAGGCCGGGCACGGCCGCCGTGCGCACACCGACTTCGGCGCCTTCCGCGCGGGCCAGCGGCGTCACGGGCTGCGCCGGCGAGCCGTCCTGGGGATCCACGTGCTCGGTCACACCGCGCGCATCGTTGCTGTGAAAGCCTTCGCCGGCGTCGAAATAAAGCTCGGTCTTGGACCACGGCCCAAAGACGAGACCGAACTTCGGACTCATGAGGCCGGCGGTGCGCGTGCCGGAGTTGAGCGGATTGTCGTCGTCCACATCGAACCAATAGAGGTCGCCGCGCAGGCCGGCCGTAAGGCGGAACCAGTCGGTGGCGTGCAGTTCGCTTTGCGCGAACACGCCGCCGGTGTCCTCGTGCACGGCGGAAAGATCGACCGGGTTCAACTCCACGCGGTCCTGGGTGTGCAGCAGGCCGAGGTTGATGATGTCGGAGCGCGTCTGCACGCCGATGGTGGTGTCGATTTTTTTGCCGGCGAGTTCGCCCGACCACTCGTGCGTGGCGGAACCGCCAAAGATCCCGCGGCGGTCGCGTTGGTTGAACTGGTCCCCGTGCACCGGGTCGTCGAGAAAATAAGTGAAGTCCGAGAACAGGTTGAGCTGGTAATAAATCGCGTAGAGATCGACCTTCGTGGTTGTGTCGTTCGCGCGGCCGGTCCAGTCGAACGACAGGCTTGCGCGCGAGGTGATGCCGCCGTCGCTCGGGTCAATGGCGCCAAAGCGCGGGATGAGGCCGTTGCTGATGGCGCGTTGCGGCACCTGGTCGGTGGAATTCCATTCGGCGTGGTAGCCGAGGAGCGTGAGGGCAAAGTCATTGCCGCCGCCCGACCAGGCCTCGCGCGCGAAGCCGCTGAAGTGGCGCGCGTTTTCCGGCTTCACCCACGGGCCGTTGTAGTAGCCGGTCTCGGCACCGAGCGTCGTGGCGGCACCGCCGGGCGAGCGCAGCGTGTCCGCGGCGACAACCCGCGAATATTCGTATTCGCCGGTCTCGGCCTTCACGAATCCGCGCGGGAGCGCATCGACCAGACGGAATTGCGCCGCACCCGCCGCCGAAAAATCGCCGTTTTCCGCGAAATAAACCCCCTTCTGGTAGCTGATATCCTGTACCAGCTCGGGGATGATGAAATTCAGGTCGGAGTAACCCTGGCCGTGCGCGTTCGAGGGCAGGTTGACGGGCATGCCGTCGACCGTGGTGGCAAAGTCCGTGCCATGATCGAGGTTGAAGCCGCGGAGGAAATACTGGTTGGCCTTCCCGTCGCCCGAATGCTGCGTGATGATCATGCCGGGGATAACCTCGAGCAGTTCGCCCCGCCGCAGAAATGGCCGGGCCTCGAGTTCGGGTGCGCCGACCACGCCAAACGATGCGGCCGGCGCCTCGCCGATGAAGTCGGTCTCGCGGCCGTAAACCACAAATTTGTCGAGCCGGACCGGCGTCTCATCAGCCGTCTGCGCGTGCAGAGCTTCCGCGCCGCCGCGGAAGAAAAAAAGGCAAGGGATGAAGATGAACCATGACGCAAAGCTGGAACCGTGTTTCATAGTAATACTAAATTTTTAATCGTAATACTCATTGGCCTGTCAAGCCCAATGCCGGCGCGCCGGCGGCCCCGGAAATTCAGGCCGGCAGGTCGCGGCCCGTGCTGGTGATGGCCAGACGCCCGTGCTTCACGCCCTTCGTGCCGATCAGGCCGTCGGCCAGTTTCTTCACGACAGAGGCCGGTCCGCGGACGGCAATGATCTCGAGACAGTTGTGGTGGTCGAGATGACAGTGGAGCGTGGCGAGAATATGCTGTCCATGGTCGTGCTGGAAATGGGTCAGATGACCCTGCAGTTGGGAGTGATGATGATCGTAGACCAGCGTGATGCTGCCGGCGATCTCGCCGCTGCCGAGCTGGAGTCGGTGCTCCACGAGTTGGGCGCGGATCATGTCGGCGATGGCCAGCGAACGGTTGTCATAACCCTTCTCGCCGATCATGGCGTCAAACTGCTCCATGAGCTCGGGCGAAAGTGAAGCGCTGAAACGGGTGGCAAACTTTTTCCGGGACCTGGGCATGGGCTTGGGTTCCGAGGCTATCGGCGACGACGGTCCCGACGAGCATTAACTTTCGCCCCGCTTGGCCGGCGCGACCGGCGGGCCTGTTTCGCCCGCCATGTCCGGGCGCTGAGCGACGGCCGGTCGGCGCAGGCGGACCGCCTTTAAAAATGCCAGGCAACCGAGCCGGAAAGATTGACGGGAGCTCCGGGCATGATCGTTTGCCCGGTGTAGTCAGTCCCTTCTCCCGCGGTGGCAAAATATCGGTGATTGAGAAGATTTTTGCCGTTGAGCCGGGCTTCCCACTGCCCGCGTTTGTAGTAAACAACCGCGTTGAACACGGCGAAGGCGGGGATCGAAACAGAATCATCGTTTGAGGTATAGCGCCCGCCCATGGAAACCACGCCGACACCCACGCCAAAGCCATGGCCGGGATCGTAGGTGCAAAAAACGCTTGCGCTGTTGCGGGGCACCAGGCCGGGGAGCCTGCCGTTCAAAAGAATGCCCGCGCTGTCCCGGCCGCCGTTGACGATCTCCGCATCCAGAAGCTCATAGTTCGCCGACACCGCCCAGCGCCGACTCAACTGGCCAGCCAAGGCGAGATCCAATCCGCGGCTGCGCTGTTTGCCGGCGGCGGTCGTCAGGTTTGTCAACGGATCGGTTTCCGTTATGTTCCGCGTCATTTGAAACAAGGCCGCGGTGGCGCTGAGCAATCCGCCGCGGAAATTTTTTTTGAGGCCGGCCTCGTAGTTGACCGTTTCGAGCGGCGCAAGCGCCGCGGTATTGGCCGCGGTCGAAAGCCCGTCGCCGCCCGCCGGGGAAAAGGATCGGCTGACAGTGCCATAGACCGACCAGTCGGGGAGAGGCTCGTAGACGATGCCGAGGCGCGGGCTCAAGGCGCGGCTGGAGCCTTCGAGGAGATTGAAGGGCGCGAGAAGATTTCGCTGGGAAACGGAGTAATTGTCCAGGCGAACGCCGCCGAGCGCCTTCCACTGGGCCGAAAATGTCAGCTGATCCTGCAGGTAGATTCCCGCCGTGTCCGCCCTCACCTCGGAGGCGGTCACCGACGCAGGGGCCGTGCCGGCGGGAACGCCGGTGAGCACGGGATCGATCAGCGCGACCGACGGGGCGTTGGACTGCGCGGAATGTACGGCGGCGCTTTGTCGGCCGAGTTCCACACCGGCCAGGATGTGCTGCTCCATCCCCGCCGCCACGAACACGCCCGAAGTCTCAAGCTGGTTGAACAGATCGTTTTCAAACCGCAGGATCTGGCGCTGCGAGCGCGCGACCCAAACGGCGTCCAAATCGCCGTTGAAAACTCCGCCGGCGGGCAGGAAAACTCCCGTCGGAAGCAGGTTGTTTCGGTCGAGGGTCGCGTGCTCCAGGCGCAGGCTGTCATGCAGGAACCAGTTAGAATCGAACCGGTGGTCGACGGTGATCGTGCCCGTGGTCACTCCCGCCCGCACATAATCCGTATCGAAAGAATTCGGCTCCCCGTAATAAGTGCCGATCGGCACCGTCGGAGCGATGCCCGGAAATCCGGAACCCGACGGGCCCACCAGCGCCGGAATGCCCAAATCGTCGAGACGCAGGTCGTTCAGATAATCGAATTGGAACAAAATGCGCGTCCCAGAGGACGACTTCCACGCCATCGAGGGGGAAAGATGATAGCGTTGCAGAAAATACTGGTTCCGAAATCCGCCCGAAGTTTCTTCCGCAGCGTCCAGGCGGTAGTCGAGCGAAGCGGCACAGAAAGGTCCGCCCGCATCCAGTTCCACCCGGCTTTGGTTCCAGCTGCCAAAGGTCATGCTGAGGCTGCCTTCCGCGGCGTCGGTCGGCTGGCGAGTGATCCGATTGACAAGGCCACCCGCCGACCCATGGCCGTAAAGAACTGAAGCGGGACCTTCCAGCACTTCAACACGGTCGATATTGGACAAATCGCGAAAATACATGGCCTCATCCCTGATGCCATCCAGATACTGGTCGTATTGGGCGCTGAACCCGCGGATGTAAACCTGGTCGCGCTGGCCGTCTCCGACCGACGGACTGACTCCGGCGACATTCGCCAGAACGTCCTCAAGCGAATGCGCATCCTGGAGAGCAAAGAGATGGCGCGACACCACTTCGACCGATTGCGGAAGATCAAGCAGCGGCGTGGATGTTTTCGTGGCGGAATCGACGGTCGGAGATTCGGCTTCGTTCCGGGCATTTATCTCAAGGGGATTGAGCTGCACCACCTCGCCCGTGGTGGCATCCGTTTCGGGCTGCCGGCTCTGCGCGGGCGCATTTTGGAAAAGACCAAGGGCGATAAAGGCAGGAACAAAAAGGAAAAAGCGAGGCATTGAATATTAATGTTAATGAGTCTTGATAGCTATAATAATGAAACTCAGTCTTAATAAGTGAACATAGTCAAGAAAGTGTTACATTATGTTTATATACAATGTATTATGAGTTTTTTATGCAAATCTTACTGCAAATAATGACCATCCGCATGCTGGCTATTTCGACTTTTACAGATGATAAAATCAAGCTGGTCACCCGTCGTTCGCGGGTCGTTTAGGAACGATGCCGTCGGGCGGATCGCAAAGGTTTTTGGCCGGTTTCGCGGTCGACAACCCGCTCGTATTGGCCGCATGTCGGGGTATGGCGGCGGCTCGCGGCCGGGCAGCTTGGATAACGGACAACACCGGTCGATCAGGTGCGCCGAATCGCTTGTGTCTGCGGGTCAGCCCGCGCAGTGCGACAGGACATTCCGGCGGCTCATGCTTCTTTTTATTATCGGGGTCAGCCAGTGCCTTGCGTTCCGAGATCAGGCTGATTTTACGTTGAGCGATACATTACCAGCTTGTGGCTCCGGGGTGCGGCCGCATATCGTTCCTCGTTCCATCAGCGCCTTTCTTGCGGATCATGTCACCGAACCCGGGCATGAGCGCGGACGCGAGCGAGACGCTGAAACGGACGACAAAACGCTCCTTGGATTTGGCACGCGGACAATGCGCTAACAGTATCACCGCACCTGCAGCGTGTCACCCTCGAAGGCGAGGCCGAGCGGCGGCACGACCACGGCCTTGCGGCCGCCGTCCTTCCTCACCCGGCCGGCCAGCCAGGCGTCGTAGCCGGCAATCTTGGCGACGGCCAGGGCCGCATCCACGTCCTTGGCCGCGATGTAGGCGGCGAAACCGGCGCCCATGTTGAACGTGGCGTAGGCTTCGCGCACGTCGATCGGTCCGGTGCGCATGAGAAACTCGAACAGCGCGCCGGGCGGCCGCACGCCGGTAATCTCGTAAACGAAGGGCTCGTCCAGGCGCATGAGCTTGCGCCACCCATGGCCGGTGATGTGCGCGGCGTAGTTCAGGGCAATGCCGCGGCGCTGGCACTCGCGCACGAAGGCGACGTAGATCACCGACGGCGCGAGCAGGGCCTCGCCAAAGGTGCGGCCGTCGCCGACCGGCGTCTGGTAGCCTTGGGGCAGCTTTTCGGCGATGAGCCGGCAGAGGCTGAGGCCGTTGGTTTGCACGCCGCTCGAGGCGAGAAAAACGATCGCATCGCCGGCATGCACCCGGCCGGTGATGCGCAGGCTTTTCGGCGAAATTTTTCCGAGCGCCGAACCGGCCAGGGCGATGGCGCCGGGCGCGACCACGCCGCGGAGCGTGGGCGTTTCCCCGCCGCCCCAGACCGCGCCGGCCTGCCGGCAGCCCTCGGCAAAGCCGGCGATCAGATCGTTCGCGCGCGTCTCGTCCGCGAACCACTCCGAGTCGCCGACCGCCGCGTGCATCGCCACCGTGACGGGCAGCGCGCCGCAGGTGACGAGGTCGTTGACGATGGTGGCGACCGTGTCGATGCCGATCGCGCGGTAGAAGCTGCGGCCGGTGGCGGCCTGCACGGCGTCGGCCACGAGGTTTTTCGTGCCGAGGCCCTCCTCCACGTGGGCGAGAAAATGGTCGTCCGCCTCGATCAGGTAGGCGCTCTCGCCGCGCACGCTGGCGGGTTCGCCGTAGCCGTGGGCCGCAAGCTGCGGCGCGGTGGCGTGGGCGGCGCGCTGGCAGGCGCGCTTGAAGGCGTCGAGGCGGTCGTAACGCACGCCGGAGGATTCGTAACTGAGCGACATGGAGTTAAGGAGACAGGAGCCAGAATTCAGGAGCGAGGAGAAGAGAAATCCGGCGTCAGCGGTTGCCCTGATGGTAACCGATTTTTCGCCCCGGCTCGTCCTCCTCGTCGGGCGCGTCGAGCAGCGGCTGGAGGCTCTGGACGATTTCGCGCAGCACGGAATCGTGCTCGAGCAGGCGCCGGTCGACCTCGGCGAGGCGCTTGAGAACGGCGGCATTGGCCATGAGCTCGTCGCGCATGCGGACGAAGGCGCGAACCAGATAAATGCTCATCTGCACGGCGCGCGGGCTGCGCAGGACGTTCGCGGCCATCAATGCGCCATGTTCCGTGAAGGCCCAGGGGAGTTGGCGGCGGCCGCCATGTGCGCCTGAACTTGAAATCGCATTTTGCGATATCAAGTTTGCAACTTCATCGCGGGTAAGCTGAAACCGGAAATCAGGCGGGAACCGGTCCGCGTTGCGCTTGACCGCCTCGTTGAGTCGGAAGGTGCGCACGCCGTAGAGCGCGGCCAGATCGGAATCGAGCACGACCTTTTGCCGGCGGACGGCATGAATTTTCGGCAGCGCTGCTTCCTTGGATTTTTTCGCCATCGCCGGTCAATAGCTGCGCCCTTCGTGCTTATCGAAGTAGTTCACGTAGGCCTGGTTCGCCACCCGGTAGCCGCCCGGCGTGGGATATTTGCCGGTGAAATACCAGTCGCCGGTATGGTTCGGCACGGCGGCGTGCAGGTTCTCGATGGTCTGGAAAATGATCTCGATCGGCCCCTGCCAGTCCACGCTTTGCGGACGCACGAGCTCGGCGATCTTGGCTGAAATCTGTTCTGGCGTGAACGGATCGTAGAGTTTGCGCACGTGGTTGACCGGCGCGGCCCCGGGTTTCTCGAGGTCGGCGCGGCACAGGCGGTAAACCTCCTGGATCAGGTCGGCCTGCCCGCGCTCCTTGAGCAGCGCGATCGCGGCCTCGAAGGCGATGAATTTCCCCATCTCCGACATGTCGATGCCGTAGCAGTCCGGATAGCGGATTTGCGGCGCGGTCGAGGCGATGACGATTTTTTTCGGGTTGAGCCGGGCGAGGATGCGGAGGATGGAGCGGCGCAGGGTGGTGCCGCGCACGATCGAGTCGTCGACGCAGACGAGGTTGTCGGCCGGCCGGACCGAGCCGTAGGTGATGTCGTAGGCGTGGCTGGCGAGCTGATTGCGGAAATTTTCCTGGCCGATGAAGGTGCGGATCTTCACGTCCTTGCCCACGACCTTTTCGCCGCGCGGCCAGTTGCGCAGCACGAGCTCGTCGACGAGCGATTCGTTCAGCCGGCCTTCGCGCGCGGCGGCAAGGATGGCGGCCTTGACCTCGTCGCGGCGGCGCACCCGCAGCGCGGACATCAATCCGTAGTAGGCGACCTCGGCGGTGTTGGGCACGAAGCTGAAGACGGTGTTTTCCCAGTCGTGGCCGGTGGCGCGCAGCACCTGCTCGGCGAGGTGGGCGCCGAGGGCCTTGCGCTCGCGGTAGATGTCGAGGTCGTTGCCGCGGGAAAAATAAATCCGCTCAAACGAGCAGGCCGCGCGCGGCAGGGGCTCGACGAAGCGCGTGCTGGCCACCGTGCCGCGTTTTTTCACCACCACGACGTGGCCGGGCTCGACTTCATTGACCTGCTCGGCCGCGAGATCGAACACCGTCATGAGCGGCGCGCGCTCGGAGGCGAACGCCACCACCTCGTCGTTCTGGAAATACCAGCAGGGCCGGATGCCGGCGGGGTCGCGCGCGACAAAGGCGTCGCCGCTGCCGATCATGCCGACGAGCGCGTAGCCGCCGTCCCATTTTTTCGCGGCGCGGGTCAGCACGCGGGCGAGGTCAACCTCCGCGTTGATGCGGTCCGTGATCTCCGGGCCGGGGAGGTTGAGCAGGCGGAGCTGGCGGTAGAGTTCCTCGTGTTCCTCGTCGAGGTGGAAGCCGATCTTCTCCAGCAACGCCTGGGTGTCGGTGGCGAAAATCGGATGCTGGCCCATCGCGATGAGGCTGTCGTTCAGCTCCGCCGTGTTGGTCATGTTGAAGTTTCCCGCCAGGGCGAGGTTGCGCGTCGGCCAGGAGCTGCGCCGGAAATACGGATGGCAGGAGCTGAGGTTGTAGCCGCCGCTCGTGCCGTAGCGCAGATGGCCGAGCAGCAGCTCGCCGCCAAAGTCGAAATGGCGCTTCACGGTCTCGGCGAACTCGGGATGGATCGTGCCCTCGTCGACCTTTCCCCGGTAGTCCCTGACCAGCAATTTGAAGATCCGGTCGAGCGGATTTGATTTCACGCAGCGTTCGCGGAACATGAACGGCTCGCCCTCCGGCACGTCGAGCTTCACGCAAGCCACGCCCGCGCCGTCCTGCCCGCGGTTGTGCTGCTTTTCCATCAGGAGGAAAAGCTTGAAGAAACCCCACAGGGGCGTCCCGTAGCGCTCCTGGTAATAGGCCAGCGGCTTGCGCAGGCGCACCAGCGCGATCCCGCATTCGTGGCGGAGGGGGTCGCTCATGCGGCCGGGCGCGCCGTGGCCTTCTCCACGTTGGGCGTCATTCCCCGCCGGCCGGCGCCGGCCGGCGGCGGATGCGGATGCCCCATGCCCTGCCGGTCAATGAGGGTCTTATCAGGCGCTGGGTGGACGTTCATCCGCGATGGAAAGACACTGGTTTCGAGGAGATGATGGGAATGGTCAATGGCTTTCTCAAACTTAGCATGGAAATGCCAAAGGGAAAGTCCTTCAGGCCACTTGACCGGGCGCGCCGGTTGATGAGAATTGTTTTCCCTGACACATGCTGATCCTCCGCGGCTCACCTGCCCTCTCCTCCTTCCGCCTTCAGAAACTTCTCCAGGATCTTACCGCCGCCCGCCTGCCTGTTCGCGCCCTCTCCGCCGAGTTTGTCCACGTCGTTGATCTGGGCCGCGACCTCGCCCCGGCCGAAAAAGCCGTCCTCGAAAAGCTCCTCAGCTACGGCCCGCGCCGTGCCGCCGCCGCCGTCACCGGCCTGGTCCAGGTCGTCGCGCCCCGCCCCGGCACGATTTCGCCCTGGTCCTCCAAGGCCACCGATATCGCCCGCATCTGCGGCCTCGACGCGGTGAAGCGCATCGAGCGCGTCGTGGCCTACACCCTGGCCGTCGACAACGCCGCGCTCCAGCCGCCGCTCTCCGTCCTTTCCGCCGCCCAGCTGGCCGCGCTCCGCGCCCGGCTGCACGACCGCATGACCCAGGCCGTCTTCGGCGACCTCGACGCCTGCGCCGTGCTTTTCCGCCGCGATCCGCCGCGGCCGCTCGCGGCCGTGCCGGTGCTCGCCCGCGGCCGCGCCGCGCTCGTCGAGGCCGACCGCGCCCTCGGCCTCGCCCTCGCCGACGACGAAATCGATTATCTGGAAAAAAACTTCAAGGCCCTCGGCCGCGACCCCAACGACATCGAGCTGATGATGTTCGCGCAGGCCAATAGCGAGCACTGCCGGCACAAGATCTTCAACGCCGAGTTCGTGGTGGATGGCGTTGTGCAAGAAGAGTCACTGTTCCGCATGATTCGT
>DATJYF010000047.1:0-8620 GCA_035499715.1 Opitutaceae bacterium
GCAGACGCCCATCGTGAAAAAGGTGCGGCCGGCGCTGCTCACAAACCAGCGTCCGTCCGTCCCGGTCAGCGTGGCAAAAAAGCCGATGACAAAAGAGCCGGCAATGTTGACCACAAGCGTACCCCAGGGAAAGGTTTCGCCCCAGTGCGTGGCGACCAGGCCCGACAGCCAGAACCGCAGCACGCTGCCGAGCGCGCCGCCAAGTGCGACCAGGAAATAAAGTTGCATGATGAACCCTTGGGAAAAGGTAGGAGTCATCAGCGCCGGCCAAGCCGGGCGGTTTATCCGCCGGAGCGGATTTACCCTTGCGGGAAGGCGGAATCCATCGCCAGCGTGAGAGCGAAAGCGACGTGAAGATTTTGGCAAGAGCGTTTGTGGTCGGGATGCTGCTGGCGGTCGCCCTCGGCGCGCAGCCGCTGCGGCGCGGTGGCCCGGTCGCGGCGCGCGTGGTCATCCTCGCCAACAGCGCCGATCCGGATTCGCTCCGGCTGGCCGCCCACTATGCCGCGGCCCGCGGCGTGCCGGCGGACAACCTCGTCGCTCTGCCCATGCCGCCCGATGAAACCGTTTCGTGGCCGGAGTTTGTCCGCGCGATCTGGCAGCCGTTGCAGGATGAGCTGGTGCGGCGGGGCTGGATCGAGGCCATCGATACTAAGCTGCTGGATGCGATCGGTCGGAAAAAATATGCCGTGGTCGGCCACCGTCTGGCCTATCTGGTCGTGTGCCGCGGTGTGCCGCTGCGCATTGCGGAGGACGCCGACGTGGCGGAAAAACCGACGCCACTGTCGAGCCAGCCGCAGTTCCACACCAACCAGGCGTCGGTGGATTCCGAGCTCAGTCTGCTGGCGCAGGGCTTCCATCCGATCAACGGCTGGCTGCCCAATCCGCTTTTCCGCAACGATTATCCGACACCGTTCGAGCTTTCCGCCATCGTGAAAGTCGGCCGGCTGGACGGTCCGACCCTTGAAGACGCGGAGCGCCTGGTCGACCATGCCCTCCTCGCCGAGCGCACCGGCCTGCTTGGCCGCAGTTACGTCGACCTGGGCGGTCCGCATTCCGAGGGGGACAAGTGGCTCGAAGCGGCGGTGGCCCAGCTTTCCGCGCTCGGCTTCGACGGCGACGTGGACCGCGCGCCTGCCACGCTGCCGATCTCGGCGCGGTTCGACGCGCCGGCGCTTTACTTCGGATGGTATGCCAACGACCTGAACGGACCGTTTGCCCTGCCGGACTTCACCTTTCCGCCCGGCGCCATCGCGCTGCACATCCACAGCTTTTCGGCGCGCACGCTGCGTTCGGCGACGCAGGGATGGTGCGGGCCGCTCGTGGCGCGCGGGGTCACGGCGACGATGGGCAACGTTTACGAACCTTATCTCGAATTGACCCATCATCCGGATCTGCTGCTGCGCGCACTGGCGCGTGGCTGGACGCTGGGCGATGCCGCCTATTATGCGCTGCCGGCGCTGAGCTGGGAGGGCGTGCTGATCGGCGATCCGCTTTACCGGCCGTTTGCGGTCGATTTTGCGCAGCAGTGGAAAAACTTGAGAGACCTGCCGCCGGAGCTCGCGCCTTACGCGGTGTTGCGCCGGATGCGGCTGCTGGAGGCGGGGAAAAAACCGGCCGAGGCGGCGGCCGTCGCGCGCGCGAGCATGGACGAATCGCCGAGTCTGGTCATCGGTCTGGCGCTGGCGGAGCGGCTGGCACAGGCGGGAGATGCAAAAGGCGCGGCGCGCGAAATCGAATTTGTCCGCCATCTCAGGGGATTTCGCCCCCAGGAATGGGCGCTGGCGGCCGAGGCGGGTCGTCTCCTTGCGGCCGGCGACCGGGCGGCGGAGGCGGTCGAGGTTTGGAAGAACCTGCTGGCTGCACCGGCCATGCCGTCCGAGGCGCGCGTGGTTTGGCTGCGCGCGGCGCGCGATGCCGCGCTGGCGGCGCATGATTCCGCGCAAGCGGCGGCGTGGGAGGAGCAGCAGGCGGCGGTGGATCTGGACGGGAATTAGAGCATCTTCGATTTGGATAGATGGCCGGGAGCCGCCTTCAATCGGTGTCATTCATATAATAAGTTACACATGGCGGCGAAAACGCTCAGAAAGTTTGTAACGTATTATATTACAAACTTGTCGCAGGACCGCTCAGACAAAATCGGAAATGCAGCAGCCGCGGTGCAGCCGGCTCAAATTTTATCGACGATCTTGTCCGCCAGGCCGTAGGCGATGGCCTCTTTCGCATTGAGATAAAAATCGCGGTCGCTGTCGCGGGCGATTTTCTCGATGGGCTGGCCGGAGGCGCTGGCAATGATCTCATTCAGCTCGGCGCGGATTTTTTCCATTTCCTGCGCCTGGATGTTGATGTCCGTGGCCGGGCCGATGAAGCGGCCGGAAATGAGCGGCTGGTGGATGAGCACGCGGGCGTGCGGGAAGAGCAGGCGGCGGCCCTTGGCTGCGCCGCAGAGCAGGATCGAACCCATCGAGGCGGCCATGCCGGTGACCACGGCGGTGATGGGCGAGGTGATCAGCCGCATGGTGTCGAAGACCGCCATGCCCGCGGTGATGGAGCCGCCGGGAGTATTGAGATAAAACAGGATGTCCTTGCCCGGCGCGGCGGCCTCGAGATAGAGCAGCTTTTCCGTGATGTCCTTGGCCGTTTCATCGGTCACGGCGCCCCAGAGGAAAATTTTCCGCTGCTCGAGAAATTTTTTCTGGATCAGCGTGCCGATGGACGCGGGCAGTTTGGACGGGCTTTCCTCCTCTTCGCGCTCATCGTCATCATCGTCGTCGAAACGCGGCTGCGGCGGAGGAGTTGAGGGCTGCAGATTGGAGAAGTGCATAAGCGGCAACGTGTGCGAGCCGGGCGGTTTGTAAACTGCAAAGCGCAGGAATCCGGGCCGGACGGATGGGCGGCACGGTTGTCAAACGGCGCAAAGGCCGCTTAGTCGGGGCATGCGAAAAAAGACCTGGCTCTGGCTGGAGTGGGCGCTGGCCTTCGGGCTGCTGCCCACCGCCATCGCCGCGTGGCTGCCGCCGGCCGGCTGGATTCCCGTGCTCTGGCTCGCGGCGGCGGGCGCGGCCTGGCAACTGCGGCGGAAGACAGCAGCCGGAAGACTCCAGCCACAAATCGGATGGCCGGGAGAAAAATCCGAACTCCGGCGCCTCGGGCTGCGCGCGCTGGTGGTGACGGCGGCGCTCGTTTTGCTGGTGCGGTTCTCGATGCCGCAGAGGCTTTTTGATTTTCCGCGCGAGCGGACGGTGCTGTGGCTGGCGGTGGTCGTGCTGTATCCGCTGGCCTCGGTTGTCCCGCAGGAGCTGATCTGCCGGCGCTGGTTTTTCGAGCGCTACGGCGCCTTGTTCGGCGAGGGCCGGATCTTGGTCGCAGCCAGCGCCCTGAGTTTCGGCTGGCTGCACATCGTTTTCAAAAATCCGGTGGCGGTGGGGCTGGCGTCGGCGGGCGGCTGGCTGTTCGCGGAAACTTACCGGCAAAGCCGCTCGCTGCGGCTGGTGTGCCTTGAGCATGCGCTCTACGGCGACCTGATTTTCACCATCGGACTGGGCACATTTTTCTACCACGGCGCCGTGCGGTGAGGGGCGATCTCTCTTTAAAACGGCTTGCGCCGGCGGATTTGCCAGCGTTCGCCACCGGCGAAGAGGGGAAGCGAATCGGTTACGGCCTCATCCGTTTCCAGCGTAAACGCGAAATCGAAAAGCCGTTCGGCTTCGCCGGTGGCGAGTCCGAACGGCGGACCGTCCTCCTTCTCGCCAAAAAAAAAGAAGCCGACAAGGCGGCCGCCCGGTTTCAGAAGTTCGCCCAGCCGCCGGGCGATCTGCGGCCAGCGCGCGGGCGGCAACGCGCACAGAAAGGTGCGCTCGTAAATCAAATCGAACGACGCCGGCGAAAAGGGATGAGTAAAAAAATCCCCGAGTACGATGCGGTCGGCCAGCGCCGAGCCCACGTTGGCGCGGGCGCGGGCCGCGGCGGAGGCGCTGAAATCGAGAGCGGTGACCCGGCAGCCGGTACCGGCGAAGGCTGCGACTTCGTAGCCGCTGCCGCAACCGGGAATCAGCACGTAGCCCCGGGCTTGTCCGCTGGCGAGAAAACGCGCCAGTGCAGCCGGAATACCGTTGAAGTCCCACGGGAGGCGCGCGGCGTCATAGCGCTGGTTCCAAAAGTCCGGAAGATTGGGATCTTCAGCCATGGCGACCAAAGACGGGCCGGGACGGCCGCCCGTCAGACCAGGCCCAGCTTCATTTTTCCCTCTTCGGAAATCATAGACTGGTTCCAGGGCGGCTCCCAAGTCAGCTTCACCTCGGCGTCGGCCACGCCCGGCACGAGAAGGATCTTGGCTTTTGCGTCCTCGGCGATGGCCGGACCCATGCCGCAGCCCGGCGCGGTGAGCGTCATGGTGACATTGACGCGGTAGCCGCCCTCCGGCTTCTGCTCGATGTCCATCGAATAAACCAGGCCGAGATCGACGATGTTCACCGGAATCTCGGGATCGAAAACCTGCCGCAACTGGGCCCAGACGGCCTCGGCGTCGGGCGCGCCGTTGGCCTGGACGGCCGCGTTCACGGCCGTGTCGGCGGCGGTTTCACCGAGCGCGTCGCCGTCCCTGCCGTCGATGCGGAAGAGGCCGAAGTCGGCCTGAACGGTGTAGCTGCCGCCGAGTTTCTGGTGGATGAAAACGGTGGTGCCGGCGGCGAGGTTCAACTTGTCGCCGCTCGGAATCTGGGTGACGACGACGTCGCGGGAAAGGACGCGTTCCTTGCTCATGGTCGGCCGGATTATTTCTTGAATTTCGACTGGATCAAGTCGCGCAGCGCGGCGTGAAGCTCGGCGTTGCCGAGCTTGTCGAGGACCTCCTCGAAGAAGCCGAAGACAAGCAGCTCGCGGCCGGCGGCGGGACGGATGCCGCGCGATTCGAGGTAAAACAACTGTTCCTCGTCCACGTGGCCGGTGGTGGAACCGTGGGTGCAACGGACGTCGTTGGCCTGGATTTCGAGGCCGGGCAGGGAATTGGCCTCGGCCTCGGGCGAGAGCACGAGGTTGCGGTTGCTCTGGTAGGCGTCGGTTTTTTGCGCGTCGGGCTCGACGATGATGAGGCCGGAGAAAATCGTGCGCGCCTGGTCGAGCAGGGCGTTTTTGTAGAGGAGATTCGAGCTGGTGTGCGGCGCCTGGTGGGTCTGGAGGGTGCGCTGGTCGAATTCCTGCGCGCCCAGGGCCACGGTGAGCGCGAGCATTTCGCTGTGCGCGCCCGCGCCCTGCAGGCGGCTGTGCGATTCGTGGCGCGCCTGGCGGCCGCCGAGATGGACGTTGAGCGAGACGACGCGCGCGTCGCGCTGGACGGCGATGGAGTTGCTCTGGAAGGCGAGCGCATCGCGCGACCAGTTTTGCGCGCCGACGTAGGTGAGATGCGAGCCGGGGCCGGCGTGAAGGTCGTTCACGCCCGAGGCGAAGATCCTGGCGGCGTCGGAGGAAAGGAAAAATTCGGCGAGCGCGACCCGGGCGTTGTCCTCGGCCACGACGATCGTGTGGGGAAAAACGGAGCCGCCCGCACCGGCCGCGGCGTGCACGGCGACAAACGGCGTCGGAATCTCGACGCCGCGCGGCACGTAAAGGAATGCGCCGCTGGTCGTGAGCGCGGCGTTGAGCGCGGCAAATTTGTCCGCGCCGAGATCGGCCGCCTGCGCCTGGAAATAGCGGCGCACGAGGTCGGCGTGCTTGACCAGTGCATCCTCCAGCGAGGTGAAAATCACACCGCGGGCCGCGAGCTCGGCCGGCAGGGGCGAGGCGGAGACGAGCCGGTTGTTGAAAAAGGCCAGCGTGGCGCTGCGCGAGAAATCAAACGCCGGCGGCACACCGGGGTCCGGCCGGACTTCCGCCGGCTGGAAGCCGTCAAGCTGGACGCCGGCGACATTGCTGAAGCGCCAGAGCTCGTCGGTGCGCCTCGGCAGCGGCAGTGCGGCGAAGCGGTTCCACGACTCGCGCTTGAGATCGAGCCACCATTTCGGCAGGTGGCCGAGCGGGGCGAGGTGCGCGGCAAGGACGTCGGCGGTGAATCCGCCGTTGGACGGGGCGGCCTTGGTGTCAGGCAAAGCGGACATAAGTTAGAATATTTTGAACCACAGAGACACGGAGGACACGGAGACCAGGCTTTTTTCTTCCCGCATCTTTGCGGTCTCTGTGTTTCCCTGGTTCAGCCGACGCTGCCCTCCATTTCGAGGTCGATGAGGCGCTTGAGCTCGACGGAATATTCCATCGGGAACTGGCGGACGAGGTCGTTGACGAAGCCGTTCACCGCCAGGCTCATGGCCTGGCCCTCGGTCAGGCCGCGCTGCTGCATGTAGAAGATCATCTCTTCGCTGACCTTGGACACGCTGGCCTCGTGCTGCACGGCGTTGGCGTCGCCGCGCACGGTGATGGCCGGATAGGTGTCGGTCCGCGAATTGGTATTGATGAGGAGCGCATCGCACTCGGTGTTGTTTTTGCAGCCCTTCAGGTGCTTTGGGATGTGGACGAGCCCGCGGTAGGTGGCGCGGCCCTGGCCGACGGAGATGGACTTCGAGACGATGGTCGAGGTGGTTTCGTCCGCGGCGTGGACCATCTTGGCGCCGGTGTCCTGGTGCTGGCCGTCGTTGGCGAGGGCGATGGAGATGACTTCGCCGCGGGCCTTGCGGCCCTTGAGCACGACGCCGGGATATTTCATGGTCAGGCGCGAGCCGATGTTGCAGTCGATCCACTTGATCTCGGCCTCCTCGTGGGCGAGGCCGCGCTTGGTCACGAGGTTGTAGACGTTCGGCGCCCAGTTCTGCACGGTGATGTACTGGATCTTCGCGCCCTTGAGCGCGACGAGCTCGACCACGGCGCTATGCAGCGTCGAGGTGGAGAACTTCGGCGCGGTGCAGCCTTCCATGTAGGTGACCTCGCTGCCCTCGTCGACGATGATGAGCGTCCGCTCGAACTGGCCGAAGTTCTCGGCGTTGATGCGGAAATAGGCCTGGAGCGGATGCGAGACCTTCACGCCGGGCGGCACGTAGATGAACGAGCCGCCGGAGAACACGGCGCTGTTGAGCGCGGAGAATTTGTTGTCGCCGGTCGGGATGACCTTGCCGAACCATTTGCGGAAAATCTCCGGATGGGTGCGCAGAGCCTCGGTGGAGTTGACAAAAATGACGCCCTGTTTCGAGACGGCCTCCTTGATGTTGGAATAGGCGGCCTCGCTGTCGAACTGGGCCTCGACGCCGGCGAGAAACTTGCGTTCCTGTTCCGGAATGCCGAGGCGCTCGAAGGTCTTCTTGATGTCGTCGGGCACCTCGTCCCACGTGCGTTTCGGCTTCTGGCCGCTGGCGAGATAGTAGCGGATTTTGTTGAAATCGATGTTTTCGAGGTCGCGCGTCGCCCAGTGCGTGGGGAGCGGCTTCGACTGGAAAATTTTCAACGCATGGAGGCGGAAATCGCGGATCCACGAGGCCTCTTTTTTGGCCTCGCTGATGTAGTGGAGGGTGCGCTCGGACAGGCCGGTGCCGGCGTCGAGTTCGTACTTCACGTCGTAACTGAAGTTGCCGGCGGACTGGTCGATGCCGGAGACGGGATTGTCGGCCACGGGCGAAAGCTCAAGTTCGGTGGGCGGTTTCATGGCAAAATCTCCTTCAATTCGTGGTTCAGGCGTGGGCCAGCTCCTTTTTGAGCCAGTCGTAGCCCCTGGCCTCGAGTTCGAGGGCGAGGGACTTGTCGCCGCTTTTGACGATGCGGCCGCCGTGCATGACGTGCACGAAGTCGGGCACGATGTGGTTGAGCAGCCGCTGGTAATGGGTGATGAGCAGAACGCCGAGGCCGGGGCCGCGCATGTGCTCGATGCCCTCCGCCACAATCCGCAACGCGTCGATATCGAGGCCGGAGTCGGTCTCGTCCATCAGCGCGAACTTCGGCTGGAGGATGGCCATTTGCAAAATCTCGCAGCGTTTTTTCTCGCCGCCGGAAAAGCCCTCGTTGACCGCGCGCGAGGTGAACTTGCGGTCGATTTTCAGCATATCCATCTTTTCGTAGAGCCGCTTGTAGTAGGCGGTGGCGTCGAGCTCCTCGCCCTCGCCGAGGCGGGCCTGGAGCGCGGCGCGCAGGAAGTTGGCGATCGAGACGCCGGGAATCTCGCTCGGGTACTGGAAGGCGAGGAACAGGCCGGCGCGGGCGCGCTCATCGGGCTCCATTTCGAGAACGGGACGGCCATCGACCAACACCTCGCCGCCGGTCACGGTGTAGTCCGGATGGCCGGCGATGGCCTTGGCCAGGGTCGATTTGCCGGTGCCGTTCGGGCCCATGATGGCATGCACCTCGCCCTGCCGGATGGTGAGCGAGACGCCTTTGACGATTTCCTTTTCGCCGATGGCGACGTGAAGGTCTTTGATTTCGAGGGAGGACATGGAAAAATCTTTGCGGGGAAGTGAGCGGCGAAATCAGCCGGCGGATTTTTTGGTTTTCCCGCGGAAGGTGATTTCGATGGAGGAAGCATCGTAATCGGGCGGGAGCACGGCGTTGACTTGGTCGAGCAGGGCGGGAGGGAGGTCGATGTCGTGGGTCTGGCCTGTCTGTTCGTCGTAGAAATGAGCGTGCGGATGCAAATTCGGGCAGTAGCGGG
>DATJYF010000048.1:0-7086 GCA_035499715.1 Opitutaceae bacterium
TGAAATTTGTTGCCGTCGGCGTCGCGCGCCCACCAGCCGAATTCGGTGCTCATGGGCTGATTTTCCCCGGGGTGGGCGCCGGGGCGAGGGCAAAGGTGGCGATCGTCTCGCCGGGATGAAGGGCGCCGCGGCGCGCCACGATGCGCCGCAGGATGAGGTGTTCGGCCGTGAGGTCGACGGCGCAGGGGCTGGCCGGCATGCAAAAAGATCCGGTGTTGACGACGAGCAGGCCGCCGGGGGCGCGGGCGACGCCATGGCGATGGGTGTGGCCCATGACGAGAAAGCGCGCCTGCGGCCGGTGCGCATGCAGCAGGGCGGCGGCGCGGCCGGGAGTTTCGCGCCAGGTGCGCAGGACGGCGAGCGTACGGCTGGGCCAGGCGACGTCGGCCAGAACGCCGAGGGTATAGCGGACGGGATGGCATCTGGCGTGATGCTCGCGCTGGGGCAGGCGGGCGCAGACGCGGCGGAAAACAGCCAGACGGCGGGAAAACTCGCCGCGATCCGAGGACGGCAGACCGCCGAATTCGCGGGCTAGATGGGCGCGGATGATGCCGACGTCGCGGCTCCAGGGGATGATGTCGTCGAAGAACACGTCGCCATGCGTGACAAAAACCTGCCCGCCGGCGAGATCGAGGGCATGCTGCGTTGAGATATCCGGGTCGTGGTTGCCGGTGAGGATGGCTCCGGGCGGCGCGTGCCGGGCCAGAAAATCAAGAAACTCCGCACGACGCGCGGTGGTGGCGGCGTTGACGGTGGCCAGCGCCGCCGCCGACAGGCGGTCGGACCCGGAGCGGGTGTCGAGGCTGTCGCCGTTGAAAACGAGGGTTTCGACGCCCGCGAAAAGCGGCGCGAGCTGCCGCAATTGCCGCACGCGGCAGCCGCGATCGCCGAGGTGCAAATCGGAAAGAATGCGAAGCACGCCGCCAGCCATGCCCACAAGCAAAAGGCGGGCGGGGGCGCCGGCAAACTTTTATCCGCCGGCGGGCGGTGGCGCGCACAAAAACGCCGGCCGGCGTTCAGCTGGCCGGCGGGGAAAGGCGTTGCGATTTCGGCCTATTGTTGGCCGCCGCCGAAACCGCCGAAGAGGCTGCCCATGTCGAAGCGGCGGTAGTCGGCCGGCGGAGCAAAGAGATCGTCGGACAGGCTCTTCTTGTCGATCGCCACGGCTTCCATGCGGAAGGTCTCGGCGCCGCTGGCATCGTGATTGATCATGCGCAGGGGGAAGAAGCCGCGGGCCATGAGTTCCTTTTCGACGGGAGTGAGGCCACCGCTTTTACCCATCGGGCTGCTGCGGCCCATCATGAACGTGCCCAGGCCTTCCGCCGCCCAGACATCACTGGTGGTGTTGTGGTCGTTGTCCTTGATGACGTACTTGGTCGTGGTGTAGCCGAGAATTTTTTCGGTCTCGCCGGTTTTTTCGATCTGGACGTTGGGCGCCCCTTTTTGCGCCGCGGCGGCGAAGTCCGGAGCTTTCATCACCATGTACATTTTCTGGTCGGGAATGAGCGTGGTCATCTCGTGCTTGTTCAGGTCCCAGATCGAAGTCATGGTCTTGCCCTTCTCACGCCCTTCGGTGACGGTGATGTCCGTGCGCAGGAAACCTTCCTTCATCGAGTAATCGATCAACATGGGCTGTTCTTGCCTGGGGGATTTCATCGAAAGGCGGACGGTGCCTTCGAAACTGCCCGCCAGGAGCGCCGCTGGACCGAGCAGAAGACAAAGCAGAAGCGAGGTTAGTTTTTTCATGGGAGGCCCGAAAATGGGTGATGGACGCAAGAAAGGCAAGGCCGGGCGGATGCGCCGTGCTTGCCAGCGCGCCGGCCGGCGGCTGGAGTGACCGCATGGCGATTTTTGGCACCCTGGAGACGCTGCGGGCGCAACTGGCGCGGCCGGAACATTTCGCGGCGGCGTTGGCCTACGCGGCGGAGGCGCTGCGACCGGACAGCGCGGCGGGCGCGCGTCTCGGCCGGATGGCGACGGACGCAACGGAGCGCGTGGAGCTCTCCGGCGGGGCGTTTGCGCTGGAGCAAACTTATATGACGAAGCCGCGCGCGGAAGGGCGGTGGGAATCGCACCGCGCCTATATCGACGTGCAGGTGATCGTGGCGGGCGAGGAGCTGATGGAGGCGACCGACGCGGCGCGGCTGACGGTGGCCGAGGACCTGACGCCGGGAAAGGATTTGATTTTCTACCAGCCGTTCGGCGCCGGCTCGGTGCTGCGGGTGCGGGCGGGAGAGGCGGCGGTATTTTTCCCGGCGGACGCCCACCTGCCTTCGTTGCGGACCGGCGCGGAGCCCGCGCTGGTCCGCAAGACGGTCATCAAAGTGCCGGTTTTCGCGTGAACTACCGTCACGCTTTTCATGCGGGCAATTTTGCCGACGTCTTCAAGCACGCGCTGCTTGTGCAACTCATCCGCGCGCTGCAAAGGAAGGAGGCCGGCTTTCTCTATCTCGACACCCATGCGGGCCGGGGGCGCTATGATCTCGCCGCGGCGGCGCGCGGCGACACCCTCCTCCGCCGGCCGGAGTGGCCCGATGGCATCGGCCGATTGTGGGCGGGCGAAGCGTTGCCCGCCGCGCTGGCCGACTACGTTGCCCTCGTGCGCGAATTCAATCGGGATAACGGCGGCGACCCCGCCGCGCCGCGGTTCTATCCGGGATCGCCGCGGCTGGCGCACCGGCTGGCGCGGCCGCAGGACCGGCTGGCGCTGTGCGTAAGACATCCGGAGGAAGGCGCGGCGCTGCGGGCGGAGTTTGCGCGTGCCCGGCGGATGAGCGTGCAGGAAACGGACGGCTATGCGGCGCTACGGGCGATGCTGCCGCCGCCGGAACGACGCGCGCTCGTGCTCATCGATCCCTCGTTCGAGGCGCCGGATGAATTCGCGCAAATCGCCGCGGCGCTGCGCGAAGGGCTGCGGCGGCTGCCGGCCGGCGTGTTCGCGATCTGGCATCCGCTGACGCAGCGGGCGCGCACCGAAGAACTCACGGCGGAACTGCTGGCGCTGAAGCTGCCGCCAACGCTGGCGCTGGAGCTGGCCGTGGCGGGCGAGGGAGCCGGCCTGAAAATGCGCGGCTGCGGAATGGTCGTCGTCAATCCGCCCTGGCAGTTTGAAGGCCTGACGGAAGGTTTTCTGCCCGCGCTGGCGGGAATGCTGGCCCAGGCGCCGGGCGCCGGCGCCACCCTGCGGTGGCTCGTGCCGGAATGACGGCCGCGGGCGACGCCGCGGTCAGTGCAGGCGCGGATGCGAATGACCGTCGCGAAAGTGCACGGAAAACGGCACTTCTCCGCCCAGCTGTTGCGGCGTGGGCAGGCTCGGGGCCTTGAAGACCGGCCGGTTCCACTCCACGTCCCGGCGCGAGGCCACGGCGATGATTTCCATGCCGGGATGCGCGGGATCGCGGGTCAGATGGAGGAGATGGTTGAGCGAGCGCATGGGATGGTTGAGCGGGCGCATGAGAAGATCGGGCGGCGAATTTATTATCGGTACAAATCAGCGGCGCTGAAACGTAAACTCACGCCACGGCGGGCGCGCAAACGAGCGCGGCCGCAGCGGGCAGATGCTTCTTGGGCAGGGTGATGACGAGCACGCCGTCGGTGATTTCTGCCTCGAGGCCGGCATAGTCGAAGCCGCGGCCGAGCCGCAGTCTCAGCTGATAGTCGCGTTGCGCGTTTTCGAGGTGCAGCGCCGAGAAATTCACGCGCACAAAATGGGCTTTGCGCGCCGTGACGGTGAGGTCCGGACCGCGCCGGGTGATTTCCACGCCGGTGGCCTCGACGCCCGGCACGAAGACGGTGAGCGTCAACGCCTCGGGCCGGTCGAGGAAGTCGTAGTGCGGCTTGCGGAATAACGCGGTGGCGGCCGGCGCAGCGGGAGCGCGCCGGGGAGGACTGGTTGAACTGGTGGGATGGATGATCGTGTGCATGGGAAAATCTTGAAAAATGGAAAAAGCCGGGCCGGTCTCGGAGGGGGACCGCCGGGTCTCTTGGCCAAACTTTTTCCGTGAAACGGAGGGTTTAGGCCAAGCAGCCCGTGCGGGCGGATTTATTCCACTGGCACTGGCCGACGACCGGGCGCATCTGGGCGCGACAAATCGCATGGCGGGCCTTCGTGAGCGAAGTGCCGGCCGTGCCGCGCGAGATGGGTTGATAGGTCCGGTTCATCGGAGGAATGACTAACATGCACAAAGCAGCCGGAGTGCCAAGTTTTTTTCGTGTTTGCGCGCAAAGATTGCGCCCCGGGCGGGGGCGCGCCACGCTCGCGGCATGAATCCGATGACCGATGCGACGACGACCTTTGCCGAAACCAAGGCGCGCGTGCTGGCCTTCGCCCGCGAACGCGACTGGGAGCAGTTTCACGCGCCGAAAAACCTGAGCATGGCGCTTGCGGCCGAGGCGGCCGAACTGATGGAGCATTTTCTGTGGGCCACGCCGGAGCAGTCGCGCGGCATCGCGGGCGAGCCCGCCAAGCGCAAAAAGATCGAGGAGGAGCTGGCCGACGTCGTCATCTATGCGCTGGAGTTTGCCAACGTCACCGGGCTCGACGTGGCCGCGGCGGTCGAGGCGAAGATGGCGGCCAACGCGAAGAAATATCCGGTGGAAAAGGCGCGCGGCCGCTCGGAGAAATACACCGAGCTGTGAATTTTTCACGCCGGCCGGCGGAGGCGGCGCGGGCGGCCGGTCAAAACACGTCGCCCTTCCAGCCCCACATGCTGTGGTGCACGTCGATGAATTTCACATAAACGCGGTCCTTGGGGATGCCGAGATGCTCTTCGATCAGGGCGCAGAGCGCCGCGCTGAGTTTCTTGGTTTTTCCGGCCGGCAGGCCGATGCTCTTGAGCTCGAGGAAGGCGACCGGCTCGTCGCTGCCGGCAAAAAACATGGGCGTGTCCGGCTCGAGCGCGACCATGACGAATTCCTCGGGCTTGCCGAGTTCGGCGGCGACGAGCGCCGAGGCGTGCTGGAGGATGGTGCGTTCGGCCTTCTCGGCCAGGGGAAGATTGGTTTGAATATTCAGATAAGGCATGGCGAAACATCGGTTCGCTCCGAGTTTGCCTCGGAGCGGAAAAATGTCGAATGCTCCGGCGGAAATATCATGCCGTCATCATCGCTCGCCGCCAAAAAGGATAAAATCGTCCGCAACTACTACGTGCTGCCCTGCTGCCTGTTGCTGCTCAACCTCTGCAACATGGTCATCGGCTACAAGGCTGGCGTCATCCGGGACGAGCTGCTGCGAACGCTTTTCGTCATCGTCATGGTCCTGTTCGGCAGCTCGCTCGTCGCTTTCGTCATCGCGCCGGCGATCGAGGCGCTGGTCCGGGCCTTGCGCCGGACCAGCCGGCAGGGCGGAGGCGACCTGGGCGAGATGCTTTTTCTCATCACGCTGGGCGTGGGGATCTTTTGCCTTTATTACGAGGCGACGATCCACGGCCCGCAGGTCCTGCTGCCGGCGGCGTGGCGCAACTAGGCGGCTCAGTCGAGCGGCTGCCAGGGTGCGGGCACGTTGCCCAACGGAACGAAGCTGGCGGGCGCCGCGCCGTTCATCAGGAAGATGCCGACGTCGCCGGTCGCGGAGTTGCGCAGGAGCAGGTCCGGCGAGCCGTCGCTGTTGAAATCGGCGACGCCAGCCACGGTCCAAGACAACGGAAGATTGCCGACGCCTTGCAGGCTGCCGATGGTCGCCGCACTCATGAAACTGACCAGCAGGTCGCCGGTCGCGGGATTGTACCAGAGCAGGTCGGACTGTCCGTCGCCGTTGAAATCGCCGACACCGGCGACGATCCACGGCGGTGGAAACGCACCGATGGCGGTGAAGCCGGTGACGGTGGTGCCGTTCAGTGACCAGAAGCCGACCGTGCCGGTGGAAGTTTGCTGCAGCAGGATATCAGTCTGCCCGTCGTGATTGAAATCGCCCAGCCCGGCCACGGTCCAGGACGGATCAAGCGCGCCCAGTCCGACGTAGCTGCTGACAGTGGTTCCATTCATCAGCGTGACACCGATTTCGCCGGTGGAAGTGTTGCGCCAGAGAATGTCGGCGCTGCCGTCGTGATTGAAATCGCCCGTCGCCACGTTGCTCCAGGGTGGCGGAAAATTGCCGACAAAGTTGAAGTTGCCGGAGGCAGTGCCGTTCATGGGCAGGACATAGACGTCACCGGTGGTGCTGTTGCGCCAGAGAATATCCGCCTGACCGTCGCCATTGAAGTCGCGCAGCGCCCAGCCCGGAGTGACGGGAGAAAAGATTGCCAAGCTGTGGTCTCCGCCGGCGGCGATCGACATAACCCCGCTGGCAATCTGCACCGGTGTGCTGCGATTGGTGGTGGCGCCATCGCCCAGTTGGCCAGAAGAATTATCTCCCATGGCCCAGAGTGTGCCATCGGTCTTCACGAACAGGCTGGTATTCTTGTTCGCGGCGACGGCAGCGACGCCCGCGGCAATTTGGACCGGCGTGCTGCGATTGGTGATGGTGCCATCGCCCAATTGGCCAGAAGAATTGTCTCCCATGGCCCAGAGTGTGCCATCGGTTTTCACGAACAGGCTGTGGTAATCACCCACCGCGACGGTAGCGACGCCCGTGGTAATTTGGACCGGTGTGCTGCGATTGGTGGTGGTGCCGTCGCCCAATTCGCCAGAAGAATTGTCTCCCATGGCCCAGAGTGAACCGTCCGTCTTCACAAACAAACTATGATAGCTATTTGCCGCCGCCGCCGCGACATCCGTGGCGACTTGCACGGGTATAGCATGGGGATTTGTGGTGCCAACCCCCTGCGCAATCCCCAATGCACCATAATAATTGTAGCCCATGGCCCAGAGCGTGCCGTCAGTTTTTATGAACAAGCTGGTGTCCCCGCCAGCGGTGGCCGAAGCGACGCCCGTGGTGATTTGGACCGGTGTGCTGCGATTGATCGTGGTGCCATCACCTAACTGGCCAAAGGAGTTCTCTCCCATGGCCCAGAGCGTGCCATCGGTCTTCACGAACAAGCTGAAGTGATCCCCCGTCGTGGTCGAAGCGACGCCGGCTGCAATCTGCACGGGTGCGAGGCGAGTCTCGGTGGCAGGATTGCCCAGTTCACCTTTTAGATTTTGACCCAT
>DATJYF010000049.1:0-10764 GCA_035499715.1 Opitutaceae bacterium
GCAATGTGTTGGGCCTTGAGCTGCGCGGCTTGAGCGGCCTCGGCTGCGCGCCGGGCCTGTTGGGCGGCGAAGTCCTCCGGCGAGAGCAAATTTATGCTGGTGACGCGGCCGTCCGTCAGCTCCACCTTGCCGCGGTCGTAGGACAATATCAGCTTGTTGCCGAGCTTTTCCTTGTATTTTGGCGCGCCGAGGAAGGCCTTGACGTCAGCGAGTGAGTCGCCGGGCCGAATTTCGTGCGGCTGCGCCGCCGGCATGTCCGATTTTGTGACCCGGCCATCCACGAGCTGCACCTTGCCGTTGTCGTAGAATAACACCAGCTTATCACCGAGCTGTTCCCGGCTTTTGGGTGCGCCGAGGGCAGAAATGACATCATTGAGTGAATCCCCGGGATGAACATCAGCCGCACATGCCATTACTGGTGCGGCGAACAGCATAAGAATAGCGAGAGTTTTCATGAAGGATAAGCTGGGCCGGCCTTGGATCGCCTGACGGTGAATTCAGCAATTAGTTTCTCCCCACCTGCCATTTCAACCGGCAAGTGGGAAGCTGCCCATCCACAGCATCCAGGTGAGGGAAACAGGGCCGATAACCCCAAATCCATTGACGGCGCGGGCGAAGCGATAGAAATTTTTGCCGAATGGATGAATCGTTGCTCCGCCAAAACCAGGATCCCTCCGCGCTGCGGCAGGACCCCAAAAGGCCTTCCCTCGGGCAGCGGATCAAAAAAGCGCTGGCCCCGGTGGGCGTGGTCATCGCCACGCTCTTTGCCAAATTCAAGCTCCTGCTCCTGCCGGTCCTGAAGTTTCTTCCGCTCATCCTGAAGACGGGCGGGACGATGCTGCTCTCGGTCTGGGTTTACGCGCTGGCCTGGGGCTGGTGGTTTGCGCTGGGCTTCGTGGTGCTGATTTTCGTGCACGAGTGCGGACACCTCATCGTCGCACGCCGCTTCGGGCTGAAGGTCGGCGCGCCTGTCTTCATTCCCTTCATGGGCGCGTTCATCGCGCTCAAGGACGCGCCGCGCAACGCCTGGATGGAAGCCTGTGTCGGCATCGGCGGCCCGCTTTTCGGCGCGCTCGGCGCGGCGGCCTGTTATGCGCTTTATCCGCTCACCGGCCGGCCGTTCTTCGTGGCCCTGGCCTATACCGGATGCTTTCTGAACCTGTTCAACCTGGCTCCGCTCGGTTTTCTCGACGGAGGCCGGATCGTGACGGCGCTCTCGCCGTGGCTTTGGATCGTGGGGCTTGCCATCATCGGAGCAATGGCGTTCGTGCATCCGACGTTTCTGCTGATTTTGATCCTGATCATCTCGCTGCCGCGCCTGTTCAGCCTGTTCCGCGCCAGAACCGACGCGGAAAAGCGCTACTTCGAAGTCACGCCGGCGCAGCGCTGGACGATGGCGGTGCTTTATTTCGGCCTGGTGGCTGCGCTGGTGGCCGGCATGCACGCCGCACAGATCACGCTGGCGCCGGCGGCCCAGCCGTCGTGATGTTCTCCTCCACGGCGGAACGCGGCCGGTTCAGCGTTTGATTTCCCCCGCCGAGACGGAGTGGGCGACGGGCAGTTCGAGGACAAAGGCGGCGCCCATGCCGGCACCGTCGCTGTGGACGGTGAGCGAGCCGTGCATTTCGCGCGCAGCCAGCGCGCTGGAGTGCAGGCCGAAGCCGTGGCCCCTGACACGGGTGGTGAACCCGTGCTCGAAAATGCGGTTGAGGTTCTCCGGCGGAATGCCGACGCCGTTGTCCTCCACCGTGATCCGGACGGTGTCCCCCGGACCCGGCCCGATGCGCAGCGTCATGACCTTGTCGGCATGGCCTTTTTCATCGAGCGCGTATTTGCTGTTGCGGATGAGATTGATCAGAATCTGCAGGACCTTGCCTTTCTCGGCGAGGACGGGCGGCACGGCTTGGAAATCGCGGACGATTTTCACGTCATGGCGGAGGAGGGCGCCGGCGTTCATGAGGATGGAGTCTTCCATCAGGGCAACGGGGTCGTGCGGTTCGACGACGCCGATGGTGGTGGCGTAAGCCTGCTGCATGGAGACGATCTCCTTGATGTGATCGATGTTTTTCTGGAGGGATTCCACTTCCTGCAGGAGGCGGCCGCGTTCTTCGGAAAAATGGCGGGCGAGCGATTCGAGAAATTCCGGCACGAGTTTGCCCTTGGGATCACGGATGAGGAAATCGCCGAGATCGGCGGCGTGCTCGCGCAGGAGCGCGCCCAGTTTCTCGAGGCTCGCGGTCTTGGACTGGCGCAGGCCGTCGGCCACGACGGAGGCGGAGACGTTCAGGCTGTTGAGGACGTTGCCGACGTTGTGCAGCACGCCGGTCGCGACCTCGGCCATGCCGGCGAGGCGGGAGGCGTCCATCAGGTCGCGGCGGGCCTTCTCAAGGGCGAGTTCCATTTCCTTGGAGGCGGTGACATCCTTGCTGATGCCGAAGGTGCCGATGATGTTGCCTTCGCGGTCGTGGAGCGGAACCTTGCTCGTCAGCACCCAGGTGACATGGCCGTCGGGCCAGGTTTCCTTCTCGAGTTTTCCGACAATGCCTTCGCCGGTGCGGATGATGCGCTGTTCATCCTCAAAGGCGGGCCGGGCATGGGCGTCGGCGAAGAAGTCAAAGTCGGTCTTGCCGATGACTTCGTCGGAGCGGCTGCAGCCGAAATAGCGCGCATGCGAGGCGCTGAGGGCGAGGAAGCGCGAGTCGCGGTCCTTGAAATAAACGAAGTCGGGGACGTTCTCGAGGAAGACGGCGAGGAGGGTATGGTCGAGTTGCGTGCGGTCGGGCGAGACGGTTTTCATGGCGGAAATCAGGCGGCATCTGAGGACACGACGGAGAGATGGACGGCGAGCATCTTGCGCAGGGCATCGAGCTTGAGGGGCTTGGCCAGATAATCGTCCATGCCGGCGGCGAGGCAGGCTTCGCGGTCGCCGGCCATGGCGTTGGCCGTCATGGCCACGATGCGAAGATTGGCGGGAAAATGCGGGTCGCCGGCGGCCTGGGCCCGGCGGATGGAGCGGGTGGCTTCGATGCCGTCCATTTCCGGCATTTGCTCGTCCATCAGCACGAGCGCATAGCGGTGGCGCCGAAGCGCGGAAAGAACTTCGTGGCCGTTGGCGGCGACATCGGCGGCATAGCCGAGATTGCGCAGCTGAAGGAGCGCCACCTTTTGATTCACGGGATTGTCCTCCGCCACCAGGATAGAGGCGTTTTCATGCGGCAAGCGGCCGGGCGTGGCGCCGTTCGGAGTCTCGGGAGGCGCGGCGGTGGGGCGATGGGTGAGGACGCGGCCGAGCTTCAGGCGCAGCTTTTCGGGATGAATGGGCTTCAACTCGCAGGCAGAAAAGCCGTGTTTTTGCATGTCGTCGGCCGACAGGCGTTCTCCGCGCGAGGTGAGCAGCACGAGCAGGGTCGGGGCGATGGCCCTCTCGGTGCGAATCGCGGCGGCCAGTTGCAGGCCGTCCATTTCCGGCATGTGAAAATCAAGGACCGCCAGCTCGTAGGGCGCGCCGGCGGCGGCAGCCCGCCGCAACTCCTCGAGAGCGGCTGCGCCGGAGTCGACGGCGCCGTGGACCGCCTTCCAGGCGGTGAGCAGATGGGCCATGAGCTTCCGGTTGGTGGCATTGTCATCCACGACCAGGACGCGCCGGCCGTCGAGCGGAGAGGGCGCGGCGGCCATCTCTGACTCGGCCGGTGCATCGGCGGCTTTTTCCAGCCCGACCGTAAACCAGAAGGTTGAACCGTGGTTCGGCGCACTGGACACGCCGATCTCTCCGGACATCAGCTCGACCAGGCGCTTGCAGATGGCGAGACCGAGGCCGGTGCCGCCGTATTTGCGCGTGGTGGAACTGTCCGCCTGGACAAACGGCTTGAACAAGGCGGCCTGCACTTCCGGCGTGATGCCGATGCCGGAGTCCGAGACCTCAAAGCGAAGGCCGACGCCAGCGGCGGCCAGGTTCAGGGGCGCGACGCGCACCACCACTTCGCCCTTGGGCGTGAATTTGACCGCATTGCCGACGAGATTGAGCATGATCTGGCGGAGGCGGACCGGATCGCCGCGCACGTAACGCGGCACGGCCGGATCGATTTCCATGACCAGCTCGACATTTTTTCGGTCGGCGGCATCGGCGTGAAGGTCGAGGGCGATCTCCAGGTGCTCCGCCAGGTCGAAATCGATGGATTCAAGCACGAGGCGGCCGGCCTCGATCTTTGAAAAATCGAGGACATCGTTGATGATGGTGAGGAGGGCTTCGCCGCTCTGGCAGAGCGTCTCGGCCAGGTCGCGCTGCTCGGCGGTGAGGGGGCTTTTGAGCAGAAGGTTGGCCATGCCGATCACGCCGTTCATCGGCGTGCGAACCTCATGGCTCATGTTGGCGAGGAAGGCGCTTTTGGCGCGGTCGGCGCTTTCCGCGGCGTTTTTGGCCCGATGCAGGTCTTCCTCGATCTGGAGGCGGTGCGTGATTTCCTGCTGCAGCGCGGCGTTGGTGGCCTGCAGGTCGGCGGTGCGCTCGCGCACGCGCCGCTCGAGTTCCTCGGCGTTGGCCCGGATCTGCTGGAGCTGGTTCCATTTTTCCGTGAGGGCGTTGGCCAGCTGCAGGACTTCGACGGTGTCGAATGGTTTCTTAAGAATGAGGAGCCGGTCGGAACTGCCGAGTTTGGCCAGCATCTGCTCCCATGAATAATCGGAGTAGGCGGTGCAGATCACGATCTGGAGATCCGGCGCGACCTTCCACAGCTCATGGGTGGTCTCGATCCCGTCCCAGCCTGGAGGCATGCGCACATCGACAAAGGCCATGGCATAAGGCTGCTCCATCATCAGGGCCTGCTGGACCATGGCGAGTCCGTCGCGGCCTTGATAAGCGGAGTCGACGGTGAAATCAGCCAGTGGCGCGACGGCCGGCGCGGCGGACGCGCCCAGCAGTTCCGCTTCGAGGGCGGCGAGCGAAGCGGCCTTTTTCGGCAGGGAGGGACACAGAATCTTGCGCACGTCTTCGTGAATCGCCCGATTGTCGTCGATCACGAGAATACGGTTGTTGCGCTTTTTTGCGTCCATTGAAGCCGGATGGAAAAGGTAAAGATTCTGTCAAATCTTCCCACGAATTAGCCGTAGAGGGGTAAAATCCGAACGTTCAGCCGTTTTAATTTTTGAAAATTAGGATCTTCTCTTCAGGAAACGATTATGTTAAATATGAAAAAAACGGCCCGGGCAAGCCGGGCCGTCTCAGGAATAATCCCTAGGTATTGTGAAAACGAGTGGAGATAATGCCGGGATTAACGCACGACCCGGGCGCTGCCGCCGCCCATGGTTTTTTCGACTTCCTTCCGCGTGGCCATGGAGGTGTCGCCGGGCGTGGTCGAGGCGAGCGCGCCGTGCGCCGCGCCATAGTCGACGGCTTTCTGCGGGTCATTGAATTGGAGGAAGCCGAATTGCAGGCCGCTGGCGAAGCTGTCGCCGCCGCCGACGCGGTCGAGAATCTCGAGCTCGGGATACTTGCGGCTCTCGTGGAACTTGCCGTCGTGCCAGAGGATCGCGCTCCAGTCGTTTTTCGTCGCGGTGATGACGCGGCGAAGGGTGGTGGCGGCGACTTTGAAGTTTTTGTACTCCTTCACCGCGGTCTCGATCATGGCCTTGAAGGCGTCGGTTTCGATGGCGCTGATGTTATGGTCGACGCCCTTGACCTCGAAGCCGAGCGAGGCGGTGAAATCCTCCTCGTTGCCGATCATGACGTCGACGTACTTGGCGATCTCACGGTTGACCTCGCGGGCTTTTTTCTGTCCGCCGATGGTCTTCCAGAGCGACGGGCGGTAGTTGAGATCGTAGGAGACGATGGTGCCGTGCTTGTTGGCGGCCTTGACCGCCTCGATGGTGAGGGCGGCGGTGGTCTCGGAGAGTGCGGCAAAGATGCCGCCGGTGTGGAACCAGCGCACGCCGAGCTTGCCGAAGATGTGTTCCCAGTCGAAATCGCCGGGCTTGAGCTGGCTGGCGGCGGTGTTGCCGCGGTCGGGCACGCCGACGGCGCCGCGGATGCCGAAGCCGCGCTCGGTGAAGTTGAGGCCGTTGCGCACGGTGCGGCCGATGCCGTCGTCCTCGCGCCATTTGATGAAGTCGGTGGCGACGCCACCCTGCATGATGAAATCCTCGACCAGGTGGCCGACCTCGTTGTCGACGAAGGCGGTGGCCACGGCGGTTTTCAGGCCGAAGCATTTGCGCAGGCCGCGGGAGGTGTTGTACTCGCCGCCGCCTTCCCAGACCTTGAATTCGCGCGCGACGCGCACGCGGGTCTCGCCGGGATCGAGGCGGAGCATGACCTCGCCGAGCGAGAGCTGATCAAAGGCACACTGACTGGCAGGTTTGATGTTAAGGCTCATGAGTGAAAAAGTTGAGTGTCCGGGTTGAGAGCTGAGAGTTGAAAACTTTGGAAGGTGGATAGCGGGAAAGTCAGGAAGAGAAACGATCCCAAATCATTTTCATGTTTCCTGGGTTCCACATTTATTTTCAGGCGGCGACCTTGAGGTCGCTCAGTTTCCATTGCGGCTGGCCGCATTCGGCGGCGATTTCGTTGAGCGCCTTGATTTCGGCCTCGGAGAAGAGCAGCCCGCCGTTTTTGGCCGAGCGGGCGGCAGCCTCGGCCTCAATCTGGCCGGGCAGCATGCAGCCCTCGTTGCCGTGGCCGAGGATGTCGTCGATCACGGCCTTGACGTTTTGCGACTGGCTGCGGCCGAAGGCGAAGGCGCCGGCGTTCATCGCGTCGGGATGCCAGACCTGGAAGAAGAAATTGCAGCCGTATTTGTCGTCGGGTTTGCCGGTGTGGCGGCTGCGGATGGTCGGGAGCGAGCCGCCGATGAGCGCGGCGATAAGTTCATTGAGCAGCGAGAGGCCGTAGCCCTTGTGCGCGCCGAAGGGCAGGAGGTATTTCGCCCTGGCCGGATCGGTCGTGGGCGTGCCGTTTTCATCGACGGCGGACTGCGGCGGGAGCTGCTTGCCTTCGCGGGCGAGCTGCTGGACGCGGCCCATCGCAACCACGCTGGTCGCCCAGTCGATGACGATGGGATAGCCGATCGCGGCGGTGGTGGGCAGGCCCCAGGAATGGGGATTGGTGCCGAGGGTGGGGAACTTGCCGCCGAAAGGAACGACCTCGGCGAGCGTGGCCGTGCAGTTGGTATAGGCGACATAGCCTTTTTTCGCGGCGTCCATGACGTAGCCGCCGCCCCAGAGATAGTGGAAGGTGTTGTCGACGGAAACCATGCCGACGCCGTACTGGTCGGCGAGCTTCATCGCCGTGTCCATCGCCGCGTAGGCCGTGGCTTGGCCGAGCTTTTTGTTCGCGTTCCAGACCTGCGCGGCGGGGAAGCGGCCGGCCTTCACTTCGATCCGGGCGCCGGGAATGCAACCCTTGCCGGGCGAGCCGCTGCCGAAGAGATGGTCGAGGTGGAGGGCCTTGATCGCATTGTGCGTGCGGATGCCGTGGCGGGTGGCCTCGGCACAAAAGCGCGAGGCCTGGACGGCCTCGTCGGCGGTGTAGCCGCGGTGCTTGTAGGCGGCCTCGACGACGGCGTTGTGGGATTTTTCGGGAACGACGTAAAAAATTTCGCTCATAGGAAAAAAGAAGTCAGGAAACAGGGGAAAGGCGGTGGCGCGAACGTGCTGGCGTCACACCACTTTTTTGACCGGCACCTCGGGATTGACCTGGGCGATGGGCTTTTCGCCCTTCATGGCCAGCAGCAGGTTTTTCACGGAGGTCGTGGCCTGGCGGACGACGCTTTCGTAGGTGCGCGAAGCGATGTGCGGGGTGACAATGCAATTCGGCAGTTTGAGCAGCGGATGATCGGCGGGGGGCGGCTCCTGGTCGAGCACGTCGGTGCCGTAGCCGCCGACCTGGCCGGACTGGAGTGCGGCAACCATGTCGGAAGTGTGAACGATCTCGCCGCGGGCGCAGTTGAGAATGAGCACGCCCTTCTTCATCTTGGCGATGCTCCCGGCGTTGATCATGTCCTTGGTCTCAGGCGTGAGGTTGGTGTGCAGGGAAATGTAATCGGAGACGGCGAAAATCTCGTCGAGCGAGGCCGCACGCTTCACGTTGTGCTCGGTGGCGAATTTCTCGTCCCAGTAGACGTCGAAGCCGACGGGATGCATGCCGAAGGCATTGGCGCGGATCGCGACCTCCTTGCCGATGCGGCCGAGGCCGATGATGCCGATGGTCTTGTCGAGCACCTCGTGGCCGGTCTTGCGCTTCCATTCGCCCCGGCGTGAGGCGTCGACGCCGTAGAGGAAGTTCTGTTCGAGCGCGAGCAGGAGGAGGAAGGTGTGCTCGGCCACGGTGGTGTGGTTGACGCCCGGCGTGAAGAGCACGGGAATCTTGGATTCGGTGGCGAACTTGACGTCGATCTTGTCCACGCCGATGCCATATTTGCTGATGACCTTCAGCCGGGGCAGCGATTTCGTGATGACCGCGCGGGTGATGGCGTCGTCGCCGCAAAGAAAGGCGTCGAACTGCCCGGCCAGCTCGAGCATGCGCGCCTCCGGCAGCGGTCCGCGCTCGCGGACGATTTCGAAGCCGGCGCTTTCCAACAGCTGATGGTGCGCGCCCGGCGTATCTTGGAACGACGTGGTGGTGAGAAGGACTCGTGTCATGGGAAAAGAAAACCTCCACTTTTACCGAGCAGCTCGGTGATGGAAAGCAAAAATCCCGCCCCGGGCTGGCGCGCGGCGACCAGAAGTTTATTTGATGGCCGCTATTCGGAGGCATGGCCTTTTCACCTGGCCACGGCTTTTGCTTGCGCGGGCGCGCCATCCGGCGGTGTATGTTATGCTTGCCGATGAAATCCAGATTTGCCGCCGCCACCGCCCGGCTCCGCCGCCGCCTCGGGGCGCACACTGTGCGCACGGATGAAGCGGTGCGCTACGAGACGTCGTTTGACAGCAGCAAGCTTTCCTTCCTGCCCGACGCGGTGATCGCTCCGCGCCGCAACGCCGATCTCGCCGCCGCGCTCGCGCTGGCCAACGAACACCGCGTCCCGGTGACGGTGCGCGGCCGCGGCACCTCGCTGACGGGATCGGCCTCGCCGCTGCGTGGCGGCTGGGTCATCGACCTGCTCGGTTGGAATCGCCTTTCGATCGACGCCGAGGCCGGCCTGGCGCAGGCGCAGGCCGGGGTGAAGATCGCCGATCTCCAGCGTGCCGCCGAGGCCAGGGGATGGTTCTATCCGCCCGATCCGTCCTCGCGGGAATACTGCACGGTCGGCGGCAACATCGCCTGCAACGCCGGCGGCATGCACGGCGGCAAGTACGGCGTGACGCGTGATTTTGTCCTGGCGCTGAAGGGCTTTCTTCCGACCGGCGAATTTGTCGAGTGGGGCACGCCGACGAAAAAATTTTCCGCAGGCTTCAATCTGCGCGACCTCTGGATCGGCAGCGAAGGCATGCTCGGCATCATCACCGAGGCCACGCTCAAGCTCATTCCGCGGCCGCTGGAGCGCTGGACGCTGCTCACGGCCTTCGCCGACGAGCCGGCGGCGTTCCGCGCGGCGCGCGCGCTGTTCGCGCGGCATGTCCAGCCGGCGATCTGCGAGTTTCTCGATCGTTACTCGGTGCAATGCGCCGAGAGCGCGACCAAGACCGCGGTCTTTCCCGGCCAGGCCGGCCGGCCGGTCATCCTGCTCGAGCTGGCCGGATCCGCCAGCGAAGTGCGCGAGGGGAAGGCTGTGCTGGAGGCGTGGGCGGCCGGCCATGCCGTGGCGCATCGGGCCGCGCGCGACCGGGCCGAGGCCGAGACGCTCTGGGCGGTGCGGCGCAAGTGCTCCGGCGCGATGTTCGAGCTCGGCGACGCCAAGCTCAACGAAGACGTGGTCGTGCCGCTGAAAAACTATGAAAAATTCGTGCGCTTCCTCGAGCGCCTGCGGCGCGAGTCAAGGCTGGCCATTCCCACCTTCGGCCATCTCGGCGACGGCAACCTGCACGTGAACATCATGTATCACGCGGCGGTCGCGGCCGAATGCCGCGCGGCCGAGCGCGCCGTCAAGAAGCTGATGCGCGAGGTTGTCGCGCTCGGCGGGGCGATTTCCGGCGAGCACGGCATCGGGCTGGCCAAGACGCCGTTCCTGCGGCTGCAGCATTCGCCCGCGCAGGTGCGCGCGATGCAGGCGGTGAAGCGCGCGCTCGATCCGCGCGGCATCCTCAACCCGGGGAAAATGTTCGACATCTTCGAGGTCTGGAAGCATCCGCGCGTGGCGGTGAAGCTGCCGTGGGATCACAAGTAACTCGACGATCCAACTTGCCGGCGCATGATGTGTAATTTAGAAAATCCTGCGTGGCATTTCCAGTAATCGACGATTTTCCATGAAATCAATTGCGTGGAAAATATCGTTTTCAGCCGTATTATTTTCAATTGGCGTTTGCGTTGGCTGGTTTGCACATTCCTTTCAGGCGGAAAAATATGGCGGCACAGAGAAAATAGCGCCTCCTTCCGGCCCTGCATTAGTAGAGACATCGCGGCCTGTTGAATCAAATGCTGCGACAGCAAAAGTTACAGCGTCACAACCAGCGGTCGCGACTGAGCCGACCAACGATGCTACCCTTGAAAGGCTTAAAGCATTGTCCTGGCTTAACCAAAATAAATTATCTTTCGTAAATTTACGCGTATTCGGTTCAAATGGACTGGCTCCATCATTTATTCGTGTCTTTGGATTGTCCGATTCTCAGGTGGAAACGCTCAACCGAGCGACGCAGCGGGCAAAGAATCAAGAATTTGATCTAGAAAGGAAAGTAGCG
>DATJYF010000050.1:0-3716 GCA_035499715.1 Opitutaceae bacterium
TGCCAAGCATCCGCCCGGTTTCTCGCATCAACGCATGAAGATTGTTGAAATCGCCCGCGGCCAGGTATCCGTGCTCTTTGGCAAACATGAGCCAGTTTTCCGTCTCCAAAAGCTCGGTATCAGCGTCAGATAATTTGCTCACAAAATGAGCTTCATAGCGCCGTTTTCCCCAAGCTTCCGCGATATTTGCGCTGACCGAACGCGCCGAGCGCCGCGCTTGGTCAATGAGCGCATATCGCTCATCGCGTGGCCAGTTTTTTGATTGCTGGAACATCTGCAAACCAAGGTCAAAAGCCTTCTGCCATACAATGAGCTCGTCGAAGTGCCGAATCGGCGCGGCCTTCGAACGTGTCGCTTCCGGTCTCTGGCTTCCGGCCTCTGGCATCTGCTAGCCTTTCTCCAGCCCAAACGCCTTGTGGGCGACGCGCGCGGCCTCATCGGCGCGGTCGATGCCGATCACGACCGAGATCTTGATCTCGGAGGTGCTGATCAGCTCGATGTTGATGCCGGCCGCGGCCAGCGCCTGGAACAGGGTGGCGGCGACGCCGCTGTGGGTCTTCATGCCGACGCCGACGACCGAGAGCTTGGCGATGCGGCCGTGGACGGCGACCTGGCCGCCGCCGAGCGCCTTGAGCACCGGGTCGAGCGCCTTGACCGCCTTGTCCGTGTCGCCCTGCGGCACGGTGAAGGTGAGATTGGCCACGCCCTGCCGGCCAATGTTCTGCACGATCATGTCGACAATGATGTTGGCGTCGGCCAGCGCGCGGAAAACCCTGGCGGCCGAGCCGGGCTTGTCGGCGATGTTGCTGACGATGATCTTGGCCTGGTCCTTGTCGACGGCGACGCCGCGCACGACGACCTGTTCCATGTAGGCGACTTCTTCTTTCACGATGGTTCCGGGGTTGTGGTTGAAGGATGATCTGACTTCGAAAACGACTCCATATTTTTTGGCGAACTCGACCGAGCGCGACTGCATGACCTTGCTGCCGGAGGAGGCGAGCTCGAGCATCTCGTCGTAGGAAATTTCCGCCAGCTTCCGCGCGTCCTTCACCACGCGCGGATCGGCGGTGTAGACGCCGTCGACGTCGGTGTAGATTTCGCAGATGTCGGCCTTGAGCGAGGCGGCGAGCGCGATGGCGGTGAGGTCGGAGCCGCCGCGGCCGAGCGTGGTGATCTGCCCGTCGTCGTTGATGCCTTGGAAGCCGGCGACGATCACGACGCGGCCGGCCTTCAGGTCCTTTTCGATCGGGCTGGAGTCGATCGTGCGGATCTTGGCCTTGGTGTGGACCGTGTCGGTGAAGATGCCGGCCTGGGCGCCGGTGTAGCTGATGGCGTCGACGCCCACGCCGTGCAGCGCCATGGCGGTGAGCGCGATGGTCTCCTGCTCGCCGATGGCGAGGAGCTGGTCGAGCTCGCGGTCGCTGGGACTGGCGCAGACGGATTTGGCGCGGGCGATGAGTTCGTTGGTCACGCCGGCGCGGGCGGACACGACGACGACGAGCTCGTAGCCTTCGTCGTGGGCGGCCTTGAGGCGCTCGGCGACCTTTTTGATGCGTTCGACGTCACCCACGGAGGTGCCGCCGTATTTCTGGACGATGCGGGCCATGTTGGAAAATTACTCGGTGAAATCGCCGATGCGCAGCAGGAGCGGCTTTTCCAGCACGCTGCCCAGCCGGGCGAGGCGCGCGAGGGTGGCGCGGATGGCGCCTTCGTCGCTCTCGTGCGTGGTGAGGATGAGTTCGGCGGCGTCGCGCCGTCCGGCGGCGGTCTGGATGACGCTGGCGATGCTGACCTGGTGGCCGGCCGTGACGGTGGCGACCTGGGCGAGCACGCCCGGCCGGTCACGCACGGTCAGGCGGAGATAATAGCGGCCGCGCACGTGCTCCGGCGGCGCAATGCGCAGGCCGTCGCCGCCGCGGGCGTGGAGATCGGCGGCCTCCTCAGGCAGGGCCACGGTCTTGCCGGTGGTGAGCAGGGTGATGGCGTCGGCGATGTCGCTGATCACGGCGCTCGCGGTGGCGTCCTGGCCGGCGCCGCGACCGATGTAGGTGGTGGTGCCGACGACGTCGCCAGTGACGGAAATGCCGTTGAACACGCCGTGGACGTTGGCCAGCACGCGGTCGCGCGGCAGCAGCGTGGGATGAACCCGGACGAAGAGTTCGTTTTCCCGAAAATCGCGGGTGATGATGGCAAGGAGCTTGATGCTGTAGCCGAGTTGCGCGGCGGTGCGAAGGTCGGTCTGGGTGATGCGCTCGATGCCTTCGACGATCATCCGGCCGGGGCGCACCCAGGCGCCGTGGGCGAGGTAGGCGAGAATGGACGCCTTGTGGGCGGTGTCCCAGCCCTCGACGTCAAGGGACTCGTCGGCCTCGGCATAGCCGAGGCGCTTCGCGTCGGCGAGGATGTCGGCGTATTCGGCGCCCTCTTGCGCCATGCGGGTGAGGATGTAATTGCAGGTGCCGTTGAGGATGCCGTAGATCAGCTTGAAGCGGTTGGCGACCAGGCCCTCGCGCAGCGCCTTGATGATGGGAATGCCACCGGCGACCGAGGCCTCGAAGAGGAAGTGTCCGCCGTGCTTGCGCGCGGCGGAGAAAATTTCCGCACCGTGTTCGCAGAGCAACGCCTTGTTGGCGGAGACGACGATCTTGCCGCGGCGGAGAGCGGCGAGCGTGACTTCGCGCGCCAGGCCGGTACCGCCGATGAGTTCGCAGACGATGTGCACGGCCGGATCAGTGGCGACGGCAAGCGCATCGGTGGTGAGCCGGGACGCCGGAATGCTGACGGCGCGCTTCTTTTTCGGGTCGCGAACGGCCGCGCGATGGAGGGCGAAACGCGCGCCCAGGCGCGCCTCGAGTTCGGCGCGCGAACGGCTGAGATGCTTCCACACGCCCTGCCCCACCGTGCCGAGGCCGCACAGGCCGATGTTGATGACCGGCGGCGCGCTCATGGCGCGGCCTCCGTTTTTTTGGCGAACTTGTTTTCCGTGCCGTTAAAGAGGCGGACAATATTCGCGCGGTGGCGAAGGATGATAAAAAAACCGATCACCACCGCCAGCCAGTGCAGCAGCGGAAACGGACTGAGAAAAAAGGTGGCGGCCGGCAGCGCCACGGCGGCGAGGATCGAGGCCAGCGAAACGTAGCGCGAAGCATAAAACGCGATGATCCACACCGCGCCGGCGATGAGCGTTTCATAGGGCAGCAGCACCAGAAATCCGCCAGCGGCGGTCGCCACGCCCTTGCCGCCGCGGAATTTCAGAAAGCAGGAAAAACTGTGACCAAGCAACGCCGCAACGAGACCGGCAATAGCAAGCTCATGCCAGTGTTGGCTGGTGTTTATAATCGTGTATGTTTTCCCAGTGGCGAGAACGGTTATCGTCGATTTGTAAACCAGGAATCTCGGCCAGCCCGCGGCCATGGCGCCTTTAAGCGCATCGAGAAAAAACGCCAGGTAGCCCGGCCCCTTTCCCAGCACGCGCAGCACGTTGGTCGCGCCGGGATTTTTGCTGCCGACTTCGAAGATGTTCACGCCCTTGGCGCGCGCGATGAGGTAGCCGAAGGGCAATGAGCCCAACAGATAACCAGCGACCGCGGCGATGACGAGCGGTGCGACCACGGCGGTTAGAGCTGAACGAACTTTGCCAGCTTGATGGCGGGATGGCCCTTGATTTCCTTGCGCGCGGCTTCGCTCGGCTCGTTGTCCACGCGCACGACCATGTA
>DATJYF010000051.1:0-8674 GCA_035499715.1 Opitutaceae bacterium
GGGGCGGCCATCGCGGTGGCCGGCATCGCGGCCTATGCCAACAGTTTTTCGGCGCCATTTGTCCTGGATGACCTGCTGGCGATCGTGACCAACCCGTCGATCCGGCATTTCGGATCGGCGCTGCAGCCGCCGCTCGATGCCGCCACGGCCACGGGCCGGCCGGTGCTGAACGTGTCGCTGGCCGTCAACTACGCCTCGGGTGGCGTCGGCGTGCGCGGCTACCACGCTGTCAATCTGCTCATCCATGTTTGCGCCGGGCTGGCGCTGTTCGGGATCGTGCGGCGGACGCTGGCGCTGCGCCGGACTGACGCGACGTTTGTCGCGTTCGTCGCCGCGCTGCTCTGGACGGTGCATCCGCTGCAGACCGAGTCGGTGACCTACGTGGTGCAGCGGGCAGAATCTCTGATGGGGCTGTTTTATCTGCTGACGCTTTACGGCTTTGTCCGCGGCGCGAAATATTCAGAAGTCAGAAATCAGAGGTCGGAAGTCAGCGGCCTTCCGCCCGCGGCCATCCGGCCCCTGGGATCCGGCCTCTGGCTTCCGGTCTCTGTCCTCAGCTGTCTGCTCGGCATGGGCACGAAGGAAGTCATGGTGTCGGCGCCGGTGATGGTGCTGCTTTACGACCGGACATTTGTGAGCGGAAGTTTTCGCGAAAGCTGGCGGCGGCACCGCAGTTATTATGCGGCGCTGGCCGCGACCTGGCTGCCGCTGGCGTGGCTGGTGGCGGCATCGCACGGCCGCAACAACACGGCCGGCTTCGGCGTGGCGGTTTCGTGGTGGCAGTATGCTTTGACGCAGTTTCCGGCGATCGTCCGCTATCTCGAGCTGGCGGCGTGGCCGCATCCGCTGGTGTTCGACTATGGCGCGCAGTGGGTGGACAACGCGTGGAGCGTGCTGCCCCAGGCCGCGCTGGTCATCGCGCTGGGCATCGGTTCGGTGGTCGCGCTGTGGCGCCGGCCAGTCTGGGGATTTTTCGGCTTTTGGTTTTTTTCCATCCTCGCGCCGACGTCGATCATGCCGGGGTTGCGCCAGACCATGGCCGAGCAGCGCATGTACCTGGCGCTGGCGCCGGTCATGGTCGGCAGCGCGCTGCTGCTCGCGCAACTCGGCGCACGCGGCCGCTGGGCCGGCATCGGCCTCGCGCTCGCCCTCGTCTGGCTGACGGCGCTGCGCAACGAAAATTATCGCAGCAATCTCAGCCTTTGGGCCGACACGGTGGCCAAGGTTCCGGACAATGCGTTTGCCCAGCACAACTTCGGACTGGCGTTGTTCGAGCAGGACCGGCCGCGGGAAGCGGAGGAGCACTATCGGACGGCGCTGCGGCTGAATCCCAACCTGCCCGAGACGCACAACAATCTCGGCGTGGTCCTGACCACGGACAAACGCCTGCCCGAAGCCATCGCCGAGTATGAGGAGGCGCTGCGGCTCAAGCCCGGTTACGCCGACGCGCACAACAATCTCGGCTTCGCCCTGGCCGCAGTGGGCCAGTGGACCGAGGCGATCGCTCAATTCACAGAGGCGTTGCGGCTCAAGCCCGGTTACGCCGAGGCGGAGAACGGGCTGGGCAGCGCGCTGGCCGGCGCCGGGCAGACAGAGGAGGCCGTCGCCCACTACGAACGCGCGCTGCAGCTCAAGCCCGGTTACGCCGAGGCGCACAACAACCTGGGCTCCGCCTTCATGAAGCTCGGCCGCCTCGATCAGGCCGGGCGGGAATTCGAAGCCATCCTGCAAAATGCCCCGGACAATCTCCAGGCGCGCGAAAATCTCGGCACCGTTTTTGTCCGGCTGAGGCGCCCGGACGAGGCCGTGAGCCAGTACGAGTACGCCCTGCGTCTCGATCCTGACAACGCCGAGACGCACAGCGATCTGGCGATCGCGCTGATCCAGTCCGGCCGCCGCGCGGAGGCGCTGCCCCATTTTCAGGAGGCGGTGAGGCTCGCCCCCGGCCGGGCCATCTTTCACGCCAATCTGGGCAACGCGCTGGCCGAGTCCGGCCACACCGCCGAGGCCGTCGCCGAGTACGAGGCCGCACTGCAGATCGATCCGAACCTGGTGCAGGTCCGCGATCGTCTCGATCGCCTGCGGGCGCAGCCGCCCGACGCCAAGCCGTGACCGTTTGCGACGCGCCGCGATCAACCCTCCGCCGCGCGGCGGTCGCATTCGGGATGCGCGCGCAGAAAATTGGCCAGGTCGCCGTCCAGCGTCCGCCAGGTCACGCGGCGGCCGATGGCGCGATAAACGGCGTGGACCAGCGGATTTTCGTGCCGGACGAGGTTGAAGAGCGGCACCAATTCGTGTCCGAGATCGAGCTTGGCGCGGTAGCCGGTCTGGCCGCTTTGCAGCTCGGCGGCGCCGGTGGCATAGGCGAAGTCGAGGGCGGCGTCGAAGAGCCGGAAATAAAGAAATGTCCGGCCGGCGCGCCGGTAATCGAGGCCGATGAACTTGTTGATCAACCGGCCGCCGAGAGAGAAAACCAGCATGAACGTCAGCAGCTCCCCGGTGGCCGGATCGCGCTGCAAAATGAAGCGCGCCGGCGCCTGGCCGCGGATGTTTTCGAAGAACCGGAGGTTGAGCCGCTCAAACTTGGTTTTGCCCCGTTCGTACGTCTGCATGAACAGTCCGAAAATTTCGGCGAGCTCGGCGTCAGAGGGCCGATCGACGATGCTCGTCTCCAACGCGAGCAGCTCCTTCGAGCGGCGCAGTTTTTTCGAAAGATTGTGCCGGTGCGGGCCGGAGAGGGCGCGAAGGTAGGCGTGTTTGTCGGGCGCGGGCAGCCTCACCCGCGTGCCCGGATAGCTGGGCATGCGGAAAAAATCGCTTTTCCCGCCGCACAGCGTCTCCAGCGCCGGCAGATCCGCGGCCGGAAAATCCTTGAACACCATCATGGGTGCGTTGAGGGCGCGGGCTTTCGCGCGCAAAGCCTCCGCCAGCGGCCCGATCACCTCCGCGGGTTTCGCGCCCGGCGCGAGGCCGATGCGGCCTTCGTCGGCGCAGGGCGAGCCGATGAAGAACGTGCGCTGACAGCCCGCGCGCGGAAAAAAGCGGGAGAGAAAATTGAAACACCACGCCACCGGCGCCGGCGCCACCAGCGCCACCGGCACATCGTGGACAAAGCACGGAACGATCCCGACCGGCCGGTCGCCGGTCTTGATCACGGCGTAGTGAAAATCAAACTGATCCTCGAGGCCGCAGGCTTCCAGGGTCTGATACCAGAAGCGCCCCTCCCACGGCGACGGAAAACACGCCGACCACAGCGCGTCGTCGATTTCCCGTGAGGTCGCGACGAACTCGATCCGCACCGGTGATGAGGGACTGGGCATGATCACAACGCCGTGAACACGGTTCCGACGATGATGCAGCAAACCCCCAGCCAGCGGACGGTTCCCACGCGTTCCGCGAGCAACAGCCGGGACAGCAGGGCCACGCCGACGAAGCACAGGCTGCCGAGTGGAAACGCGACGCTGACCTCCAGGCGATGCAGGGCGAGCGTGTAGAGGACGATTTCGATGACATAGAGCGCGACGCCGGCGGCGATCCAGGCGGCGGGCGGAAACCCGGCGCGACGCCCGGCGGCAAGGCGGCCCAGCAGGCCCGCCGCCGGACCCGGCCGGCCCGAGGCGCCCACCTTGAGCGAAAGCTGGGCAAAGCTTTCCACGATCACCGCGGCGAGCACGAGCAGAATACCGGCGGATTTGGGCGTCATGGCGGACTTGGCTTCACCGCGTTTTGTCGCGGCGCCGCCGTGTGAAAGGGCGTGCGGCTGATCAGGAACACCCCGGCCAGAATCAGCGCCACGCCCGCCGCCTTGGCGAGGGACAAATCCTCGTGCAGCGCGCGGTGGGAAATCGCAAGGACCGCGATGTAACTCAAGGCCGTGAACGGCTGCGCGAAACTCAGATCGGCCAGCGCCAGCACCCGCAGCCAATTGTAGAGCTGCGCGCCAAAGGCGAGCATGGCCGCATAAAAATAAGGGCTGCCCAGCACGACCCGCATCGTGACCGCAACGGACGCGGCTTCGGGAATGCCCGCGACCGACCGTTTCCACGCGATTTGCACCAATGTGTCCAAAACCACGGCGACGATCAGCCCCGCCACGGCCGCCGGGGGGATTTTGCTCGCGCGCTGGTTCACGGTCCAAAACGCTTTCGGATTATTCCGGCGAGGAAAACAAAAAACCGGCGCGGCGCTCCGCCGCGGCCGGAGCGATGGAAGCTGCTCCCCGGCGCAAGTTTGGCGTGCGCCGGCCGGGGATAAGCATAAACGACACACGGATTTAGCATTGCTAATGCTTGACATTGGCGAAAAGCCGGCGTCACTCCTCGCACCCCTGTTGCACGATCTCGACCTCGATTCGAGGTTGGACCAACAACCCCTCATACCCCCTATGAACTCGCGCGCCTTCTCCCGCCGCTTCGCGGCGCTTTTCGCCGGCACCGGATGCTGGCTTTCGCTCGCAGCCTCGCTTGAGGCCAGCCCCTACCTTCCCGCCCTGCCCGCTCCGCCGCCCGCCGAGCCGACCACCCATCTCAGTGTCCTGAGCTTCGGCGCCAAGGGCGACGGTTCGACCAAGGATACGGCCGCCTTTCAAAGCGCCATCAATGCCGCCACCGCCACCAGCGGCGGCGCCGTGGTCGACGTGCCCGGCAGTCACACCTATCTCATCGGCAGCATCGACCTGAAATCCAACGTCTGGCTCAACGTCGAGTCCGGTGCGACGATCAAGGGCAGCGAAAGCACCTCCGATTATCCCGTCGTGACCGAGCGCTGGGAAGGCCAGGACGATCCGTGCTACCGTGGACTCATTTCCGCCACCGGCACGCCGACCAACCCCGTCACGAACATCGCCATCATCGGCTCCGGCACGATCATCGGCGCCTCGGGCGGCATCAATCTCGACCGGCCCAAGAGCCCGGTCGGCCCCAAGAACATCGAACCGCGCTACTGCCGGGGCGTCTACATCCAGGGCATCACCAGCCAGACGACGAAGATCTGGAACATCCATCCAACCTACTGTCAGGACGTGACGGTTTCAGGCGTCACCACCAAGGGCTCCCAGTCCAACTCGGACGGCTGCGATCCCGACTCCTGCTCGCGCGTGCTGATCGAGAACTGCCATTTCGGCTCCGGCGACGACGACATCGCAATCAAGTCCGGCCGCGGCATCGCCGGCGCGCAGGTCAACATTCCCACCACCGACGTCACGATCGAAAACTGCACCTTCACCAGCTGCGGCGGCGCTTCCGGCGGCGTGGCAATGGGCAGCGAGATCTCGGGCGGACTGGAACGCATTCTGGTCGAAAATTGCTCGTTCACGTTTACCGGCTCGAACCAGAAGGCCATCTATATCAAGTACGCGCACGGCCGCGGCGGTTTCGTCAACGACCTCACTGTCGACCACATCACCACCGCTTGCCAGGCCTTTAAGCTCGAAAGCAACTATTCGAATCAGAACTATGGGCCCTACGGCAATGGGCCGATCAGCGGCGAACCCGGAATTTCGCTGGTCAACAATGTCCTGATGACGAACGTCACCGAACACGGCGGGACCGCTTTGGACATCTTCGGCGATCCGGCCAAGCTCGTGAACAATATTGCCATTTCCAGCCTCTCCACCAGCGGCTCGGTCGGTTCGGTGAGCAATGTCACGAATTTCTCGTATTCGGGCTCACCTGCTCCGTCAGAAACCAATGTTAGGCCCGGCATCACCACGAGCGCCGATTCGGCCACGGTCTCGCCGGGCGGCATCGCCACCTTCGGCATTACGGTTCCGTCGGGTCTTTCCGCGCCGGTCAGCCTGATCATCGTGGGCGACGGCATCGGCAACCAGTTGCCCGCCGGCACGACCGCCTCGTTCAGCCCCAGCTCGCTGAGCGGCGGCTCCGGCTCGTCCACGCTCACCTTCAACACCTCGGCTTCCACGCCGGCCGGAACCTATTCGGAAAACATCGAGGCGCTGAACTCCGGCGGCAGCATCGCCTGGACCGCGGCGGTCACCCTGATCGTTTCCGGCAACAGCCCGCCGCAAGTGGCGGCTCCGGTCTTCAGCCCCGGCGGCGGCACCTACGCCGTCGGTCAATTGGTGCTGTTTTCCGATGCCACCAGCGGTGCGACTATCCGCTACACCACGGACGGCAGCACACCGACCGAAACCAATGGCATAATTGGAGGCTCAGTGAGCATCACCAGTACGACGACCCTGAAAGCCATCGCTTATGAGGCCGGCATGACCGATAGTGATGTCACCATCGCAGTTTACACCATCGAGCCTTTTGAAGGTTTGCTCCCGCCCGTGTTCAGTCCCGGCGGCGGCACCTATGCCACCGCGCAAAGCGTGAGCATAACTTCGACCGCCGGAGCGAGCATCCGTTATACCACGGACGGCAGCCCGCCTTCGGAGGTTAGTGGCACAATCTATTCTGGTCCGGTGAATATCAGCACCACGACGACATTGCAGGCCATCGCCTATGAGAGCGGCTTCGCCGACACTACGGTGACCAGCGCGACTTACACCATTGGCGCCCCCCCGCCGACCCTCAACTTCGAGGCCGAAAGCCTGAGCTACACCGGCAGCGGCGCGACCACCTCGGTCCAGACCGACACCAACTCCAGCGGTGGCAAATGGGTCGAGCTGGCCGGCAACAGCACCGGCGACCACATCGACTTCACCATTCCGAGCATCCCGGCCGGCACCTACCAGCTGAAGATGGAATGGAAGGGCAACAACAACCGCGGCATCCTCCAGCTCGCGGTCGACGGCGCCGACCTCGGACCGACGCTCGACCAATATTCCTCCGGCCAGACCTATCCGACCACGACCTTCGGCAACGTGACCTTCGCTTCGGCCGGCACCCACACCGTCCGCCTGACCGTCACGGGCAAGAACTCCAAGTCGAGCGGCGAATTCCTCTCCGCCGACAAGTTCACCTTCACCGGCCAGTAAGGTTTACCGCATAGAAGAACTTCCCAGCGCGGCAGACTCGTCGAGTTTGCCGCGCTTTTTATTTCCGAGAATGTCTCCGCCGATCCGACGGCCGGCCGCGGATCAAAAGCCGCTGTTGACCGGCAGATCCGCCGGCCGCGATTTGGGCAGCGAGGAAACCGGCGAGCGCAGAATCTGATCCAGCTTTTGCCGGGCGGCGGCTGGCAAGCCGCGCGCCAGCCGGTGAAAATATTCGTCCAGACGTTCAATTTCCTCGCTCAGCGCCTGAAGCAACGGCCGCGCCTCGGGCGTCACCTGCTCCAGGATGTCGCCGGGCAGAATCAAGTGATAAGAAAGTTTGTCGGCCGGCAGGAAGCTCTCCACCATTTTTTCCCGCTTGGAGCGGCAGGCTTGGACTGCGACGGCTTGGGCGCCGAGTTCCGTTTCGATGTCGGTCTCGTCCGCTGCGCCGCCTTTCGGCTCCTGTTCGTAATGCAATTCCAGCAGCCGGACAAGGCCCCCCAGCTCACCCATTTCGGTGCGAAGGTCTTCCGCGAACCGCTCCCAGGGAAAATTCATGCACGGTTTTCCATCAACTGCCCGTTGGCACGCTCCAGTTGGGCACGCAACTGGCGAAGCGTTTGTGCGTGAATCTGGCAAATGCGCGATTCCGTCAGGCCGAAAATCGCGGCGATCTCCGCCAGACGCATTTTTTCGTGGTAATACAGCGCGAGAATTTTGCGCGGCATGTCAGGCAGGCTGGAAATAAACTCGGCCATCAGCTGCACCTGCTCGTCGTGCTCAAGCCGCTGGCCGGCGGGCTCGACGGATTCGTCGGCGATGACATCGTGCAGCGAGGGCGCATCCGGCGTCTCATCAGCCGGTTGATCGATGGCAATGATGCGGACGGGCTGGGTTTGCTCGCGCCAGCGCTCGTAATCTTTTCCGCTCAGGCCGAGGCGGGCGCGGATTTCTTCATCCGTCGCGGCGCGGCCAAGATTCTGCTCGAGCTCGTCGGCCGCACAGCGCAGCTGGCGGGCCTTGGCCCGGGCACGGCGGGTGCAGACGTCGAGCCGGCGGAGCTCGTCGAGTACGGCGCCGCGGATGCGGGTCGTGGCATAGGTGGCAAAGGAACAGCCCTGGGCGGGATTGAAGCGCTTCGCCGCGGCGATCAGACCGGTGACGCCGGCGCCGCGCAGGTCTTCCGCATCGATATGCGCGGGCAGGCGGACCATGCAGCGATCAACGACGCTGCGAACGAGTGGAAGATGGCGTTCCACAAGTTCGGTTTCGGTTTCGGTGAGAGGCGTGGCGACGCGGACTTGAAGAGCAACGGCTGGCTCTGAAGAACTGGTGGCGAAGGGGATGGCGGGAGCGACACTCATTGGATAAAAGGGATAATCGTGTTGCCCTTCCTATTGCAGCGCCGATGCCAGGATGCGGAAACAGCATGTATCTCATTTTACTCCAATGTTATAAACTTTTTTTATTTTTTTTACCAATTCTCGGAGACCCTTTCAGGAAAGTTTTGCCTAGTTAAAACGGCAAGTATTGCCTAGTACGGCGGCACACTTTTGCCGGGTCCGACGCCTGCGCACGTTCGCTCGGGCCAACCAATTGCGTCTTATTCGCCGGCTTCGGGTTCCAGCAACTCGCCGGCGGCCCGATACGCCGCCAGCTTGTTGCGCAGGGTGCGAATGCTGATGCCGAGCGCGGCCGCTGTCTGTGTGCGGTTGCCGCCGTGGCGCCGAAGCT
>DATJYF010000052.1:0-11552 GCA_035499715.1 Opitutaceae bacterium
GATCCAGTACCTCGCGAAGTCCGTGGACTTCGAGCACGACCCGGTGTGGTCCGTGGCCACGCGCGAGTGCGAGCGGGTGGCCGCCGAGACCGCGGGCGACCTCCTCGTCTTCATGCCCGGCGCCTACGAGATCAGCCGCACGGTGCAGGCCGTGCAGGGCGAGCGCGCGCTGCGGGAATTCATCTCCTTTCCGCTCCACGGCGAACTGCCGCCCGAGGCCCAGGACCGCGCCGTCGCGCGCTACGACGCGCGCAAGATCATTGTCTCGACCAATGTCGCCGAGACCTCGCTGACCATCGACGGTGTGACCGCCGTGATCGACAGCGGGCTCGCGCGCATGGCGCGCTACGATCCGCACCGCGGCATCAATACGCTGCTGATCGAAAAAATTTCCGCCGCCAGCGCCGACCAGCGCGCCGGCCGCGCCGGCCGGACTGCGCCCGGTGTGTGCGTGCGCCTCTGGACGGAGCGCGAACATGGACAACGGCCGGCGCAGGAACTGCCCGAGGTCAAACGTCTCGACCTCGCCGAGGTCGTGCTCACGCTCAAGGCCAGCGGCATCGACGACGTGGCCGGATTTCCCTGGCTGGAAAAACCGGACCCGCGCGCGCTGGAGCGGGCCGGGATGCTGCTGGCGGACCTCGGCGCCGTTGGCGGCGAAAAAAAATCCATCACCGCCACCGGCCGGAAGATGCTGCGTTTCCCGGTGCATCCGCGCTATGCGCGCATGCTGCTCGAGGCCGACGCGCGCGGCTGCGTGAGGCCGGTTGCGCTCATGGCCGCGCTCACGCAGGGGCGGAATTTTTTGCTCCGCGGCGGACCGAAGGAGGTGGTCGAGACGCGCGAGGAGTTGCTCGGCGAGGAGCATGAGAGCGATTTTTTCCTGCTCATGCGCGCCTGGCGCTATGCCGATAAAAACAACTACAGCGTCGACGCCTGCCGGCGGCTCGGTATTCATGCCCAGGCGGCGCGGCAGGTCGGACCGCTCTTCGAGCAGTTTTTGGAAATCGCCGGCAAGGAAGGCCTCGACATCGCCGAGAAACGGGTGGATGGCGCGGCCGTGCGCAAGTGCGTGCTCGCCGGATTTTCCGACCATGTTGCGCGCCGCCTCGACGCCGGCACGCTGCGCTGCGAGCTCGTGCACAACCGGCGCGGCGTGCTCGCCCGCGAGAGCGCGATTCAAAAGGCGCCGTTGCTGGTCGCCGCGGAGGTGAGCGAGGTCGAAGGCCGCGGCGGCGAGGTCAATGTCCTCCTCAGCCTGGCCACGGCGGTAGAGGAGGAATGGCTGAAAGAACTTTTCCCGGACGACTACCGGATGGCGCAGGGCGTGGTTTACGACGAGCAGGCCAAGCGCGTGGTCGCACGGCGCGAGCGTCGCTTCCGCGACCTGGTGCTGGAGGCCCGGGCGGGCAGCGAAGATGTTTCTTCCGACGAGGCCGCGGCGCTGCTCACGCGCGAGGTTCTGGCCGGGCGGATCAAGATCGAGGCGTGGGATGAGAGCGTCGAGCAATGGATCATCCGCGTGAACCGTCTGGCGGAATGGTTTCCCGAACTGGAAGTGAATCCGATCACCGAGGCGGACCGCGCCACGCTGATCGAACAGATTTGCTACGGCGAGACCGGCGCTCGCGGCGTGATGAAAAAGGAAGTGATGCCGGTTCTGCGCGACTGGCTGACGGCCGAGCAGCTTGCGGTGATCGACGATTATCTGCCGGAGCGGCTGACCATGGCCAACGGCCGGCGCTCACGCATTACCTACCACAAGGAAGGGGTGCCGGTGCTGAGCGCGCGCATCCAGGAGCTTTACGGCGTGGAGGGAAAATTCACCCTCGGTCACGGCCGTGTGCCGGTGAAGATCGAAGTGCTTGCGCCCAATCAACGCCCGATCCAGGTGACCGACGACCTCACCCGTTTCTGGCGCGAAATGTATCCGAAGGTGAAGGCCGAACTCTCCCGCCGCTATCCGCGTCACGAATGGCGGTGATGAGCCTGGCAGCAGTAATCTTGACTTAAATGCATCGACTGCCGGATCAAGGGGCGGCGGCGTTTATGAACACGACGTACATCTCGCCGCCGGTTTTCACGCTGGGGTCGTCGGTGTTGGAACCGAGGGTGAGGCTTTCGTCGTGTGCGGCGGCGTGCCGGTAGATTTTCAGCGGATGGCCGTTGACCGTGAGCGAAAGATCGGTCGGCTGGAACTGGCTGACGAGCCAGACCGGCGGAGGCAGGCGGTCGTCGTGCGCGACGAACACGACCGTGCCGGCGTTGACGGCAATCTGAATAAAATCGATGGCGCTGTAAAACGCATCAGCGTCCGCCGCCTGGATCCAGTCGGCGCCGGCAAGCCCGGGCGGCAGGCCGGCGAACGAATAATCGCGGTCGACATAAATGTTTTTTCCGTTCTGGGCGTTTTGCTCGAGGTGGACGATGCCGGTCGGGCCGGAGTAGGAGAATGATTTGGTGAAGCGGCCGATCATAATCGTGGCGCGCGGTTTTTGTGCGGCGTCGGCCGGCGCAATGTGCGTCCAGGCGGACGTCAGCGATTCTGAGAGTTCCGGCAGCGGCACGGCCGGCACCCGTGGCATTTCGGCGGTGGAGCCGTCCGACACTGCGACGGGCGCGGAATCGAAGGTGATGCTGGCGGGCTTGAGATCGCCGCCGCGCGCGCGGACGGTGATGGCGCCGAGCGTGAGGGTGGAGCGGACGGCGACGCGGTTGATACCGCACTCGAGGTCGAGGTAGAGGTTGTTGGTCGAATGGATTTTTCCGCTGTTGTAACCGCCGCGCCAGATGCAAGGTCCTTCCGTCTCAAAATCGACGCGTTGCTGGAAGGTCGGGCAGCGGTCGCCGTTCGCGTCCACCGCCTCGACGTCGATGAGGGCGACGTCCGAGCCGTCGGCCTGCAGCCCGCCCGGGCCGGTGATGCTGGTGAGGCGGAGCGCGACCGGCGGGCCGACGGTGTGCTTGGCATCGGTGGCGATGACTTTGCCGCCGGCGTAGGCCACGGCCTTGATTTCGCCGGGCTCCCACGCGACATCGGGGAAGGTGAACAGATAGCGATCGGAGACCTTGCCGTGGCCGAGCGACTTGCCGTTCAGGAACAACTCGACGTCATCGCCGTTCGAGGCGACGTAGACGGTTTTCTTCGTGCCGGGCGGATAATTCCAATGGCCGATGATGTGCACCTGCGGATCGTCGCGGAACATCGTCTCGCAGACGTAATACGCTTCCTTGGGCAGGCGGACGCCGTCGACCTCGCCGCTGGCGCGATCGACTTCGCAGGTGTTGCGTCCGCCGCTGGTCGAGTCGGAGAAAATCCAGTTGGCGCCGCCGCAATGGTTGGGCGCGCCGACCTTGCGGACATATTGGGCGACCTCGTTGACGGCGAACTGCTCTGAGGTGAGGTCATAAGTCTGGCCCTTGGCCGCAGGGTAGCCGAAGCCCGGCGGTGAGTAATCGTCCCAGACACGGCGTGGAGATTCCTCGCGGTCATATTCGCCCTCGACCACGGGCAGGCTGGCAATTTCGCGGCCGCCCTCGGTGCCGATGCCGACGTCCATGGACTCGGCGGTGGCTTCGTCGGCGCGCCGGTGGGCGTAGGCGCGGCCGCCGTGCGGATCGTATTTGTCCATGATGCCGCGCAGCTCCTCGGCGTGCGCGCGCGTGACTTTCTGGTTGCCGCCTTCCCAGATGAGGATCGAGGGATGGTTGCGGTAATAAATGATCAGGTCGCGGAACCCGGCGGCGCGGATTTTCCAGGCGGCGCCGACGGTGTCGGACTCGCCGTCGAGGCCCGGCTGTTCGGTCATGAGGCCGAGGTCATCGCCGGCGTTGATCATGATCGGCCCGCCCGCGGAGTGGCCCCAGCGGACCCAGTTCGCGCCCGCTTCCTTCATGAGTTGCAGCGTATAGAAGTGCATCCAGTCCGGCTGCGCGGTGCCGAGACCGGGCCATTCGTCGGTCGGGCGCTGGCCCCAGCCGTGCAGTTTCAGGTGATGGCCGTTGATGTAGAAACCGGTCTGCGCATCCCAGCGCACGGTGCGGATGCCGCAGGGAATTTCGCAGGTGTCCACGGTTTCGCCGCCGGAGCGCAGCGTGCATACCACGCGATAGAGATAAGGATAGGCCGGCTCCCAGAGGCGCGGGTGGGGGATGTCGCCGGCGACATCGAATTCGTCATGCGCACCGGCCGCAAGATGCCCGCCGCGATCGAGGCCGAGAACCGTCTTTCCGTCGGCGTCGAGGACCTCGATGTGGAGGGCGACGTCGGCGGCGGTGGTGCGCTCGTTCTGGATCGGCACCTCCACGTGCAGGCTGGCCGACGCGGCGGAAATATCGGTGGCGTAAACGTAGGGCCCGGCGGTCTGCAAAAAGCTGTAGAGCGGAAGCGAAATATGCAGCGGGTCGGTGACGTAGAGGCGGACGTTGCGGTAAATGCCGCCGAGCGGCGGATGCCAGCGCGGATTGTTCCATGGAATCTGATCGGCCTGGATCTGGTCGACGTCGTCCGGAATGGTCTGGTTCACCTTGGCCGAAATCTTGCCGAGATTGTCGGCGTCCGGCCCGTGCAACGGATCTTTCATGAAGCGGTTGTCGCACATCACGGCGAGGATGTTTTTAGAGCCGCCGAAATTCAGGTAGGGCGTGAGATCGAAGCCGAACGGGATGAAGCCGTTTTTGCTCACGCCGAGCAGGTGGCCGTTGAGATAAACCTCCGCAACCTGACGCACGGCCTCGAATTCGATGAAGATCTTCTTGCCTTTGAATGAATCGGGCAGCGCGAAGGTCTTGCGGTACCAGGTGCGGCCGCTCCATTGGTTTTGTTCGCCGCGCAGGCCGGGCAGCGACCAGTCATCGAAGGTGTCGGTGTCGTTGTAGGTGTGCGGCGTGGACACGACCGTCCAGTCGTGATCGTCGAAGTCCGGAGCCGCAGCGCCGCCGGGCGGATCAGCACGGACGAATTTCCAGTCGGGATTGAAATTGAGCGCGAGGCGTTCGCCGGCGAGGGCAGGGCGGGCAATCAGCCCAAGGATGACGAAGGCGAGGGGTGGAAACAGACGCTGCAGACGGAACATGGTCAAAAAAAGAATCATGCCCGGCTTTTCCGGGCAATGCGCAAGCGATAAATTTTCGCGGCCAATCCGACGGGCGAACAAGTGCGCCGCGCGGACGACCGCAATCTTCCGCCGGCGGAAAAAACGAGCTTCGGATTGTGTTGGGGAATCCGGGCGCCGGTTATTCGGATTGGTGGGGCGTGCAAACCGGCCGTTTCGCGGCTGGGGGATGCGGCGATCCGGCTAGATGCAAAGTGTTGACTCTTCGGCCGGGTCTGGTGCTTTCGCGCCCCGCCGAAACCTTCAACCCAACTGCCCCATGCCCGTCTACGCCAATCACAACATCCCCGACGCCGCGCACCAGTTCATCGTCAATAATCTCGGCGCCGGCATTTCCGTCATCGCCTTCACGCCAACCGGCGGCTGGGTCGGGGTGACAGCCAGCGGAATTTACGAAGCCCAGGGCATTCCCCAGGACTGCTATACCACGCTGGGCCAGTGCATCGGACAGGGCTGGAAGATAAAATGCATCGCGTTTCCGCCGCAGCCGGCCGGGGCCTGGGTCATCATCGGCGACGTCAGTTATTGCGCCCACAACATCCCCAACGACTGCTACGCGATGATCGGGCAGTATTATAACAACCACTGGCCGGTCACCTGCGTGGCCTTTCCACCCTCGGGCAGCGACGCCTGGGCGGTGATCGGGACCGGCGCCTTCAACACGCACAACATCGACGACGAGTGCTTCCAATTTCTGTGCAACTACACGCAGGGACCGCGCCGCGCGCTGCAGGTCACCTTCACGCCGGGCGGCGGCTGGATCGTTTATGGCGGCGACACCTTCTACGCCCGCAACATCGACAACGGCTGCTACAACCAGCTCGTGACCTATTCCAACCAGCAGCACTGGCTGCTCGGCCACATCGCCTTCACGCCGGGCGGCGGCTACTCTATCGTCTGCAATCAGCAGAATCCCTACGGCAACTCCGACCCGATCCGCGTCTTCGAAACCGATTTCTATCAGGACAGCGCCGGCCACTGGCACACGGTTTGGGACCGCATGGCCAGCTATGGCGTTCCCGGCGCGAGCGTCGGCCTGGTCCAGGGCAACGCCGTCGCCTGGACCACCGCCTACGGCCGGCTTCAGGCCGGCGGCAGCCAGTACGTTTATCCCGACACCGCGTTTCAGGCCGCCTCGATCAGCAAGCCGCACTGTGCGGCCGGCATCGCGCTGCTCGCCGAGAAGGGCAGCATCAACCTCGGCGATCCCATCGGCAACCGCACGACCTGGACGGTGCCGCTGCGCTCCTGCGTCCAGAATCAGACCACCTGGCCGGGCCTCGCCACCATCCAGCTCGTGCTCCAGCACTCCGGCGGATTCATCGGCCGCGGCAACACCTACCCGCTCAGCCAGTGTTCGAATTTCACCGCCGGGCAGGGTGGGGGATTCGGCGGCTATCCGGACACGCCCGGCGTCCAGCTGCCCACGCTCAACCAGATCCTCGCCGGCAGCAGCCCCGCGAATTCCCCGAAAATCGAGATCACCACCAAGCCCGGCACGTTTTATTACTCCGGCATGGGCTTCGTCGTCCTCATGCGCATGCTCCAGGACGTCACCGGCGCCGATTTCGCCACGTGGATGGGCCAGCATATCCTCGGCCCCTGCGGCATGAGCCAGTCGGCCTATGCGATCACGCTTCCGGCCAGCCTCTCGCGAGGCGCCGTGGGCCACGACACGAACAGCCATCCGATTCCCGGGCTGCGCAACCGCTATCCCGAGCTCTCCGCCGCCGGCCTCTACACCAACGCCGGCGACCTCTGCCGCTTCGTGGCCATGCTCAACAACGCCGGCAAGGCGCCCAACGGCACGCAGGTGCTCGCCTCCGGCACGGCCAAGAACATGCTGGCCCAGCAGCTCGGCATCTTCACCGGAAACTCCTCCACGCAGCCGGACTACCTGTTCAATCACAGCGGAGCGAACTACGGCTTCAGCTCCTTCATGCAGGGCTATCCGAACCTCGGCGCCGGTTTCGCCATTCTGGTCAACCTCGACGACGGCGCGAGCAAGGCCTCCGGTTTCTATAATGAAGCCATCGCCGCGCTGAAGCGGATCTACAGCCTGCCGTAACGGCCGCTATTAACCAATCGGGGTTGCAAGCGGGTTTGCAGGGCATCCTCTTCCCTCTTTCGCACCAGGCCGGCGTTCGCCTCAGACGGCCGGTTAGCGCTTTGTAACGTATTATATTACAAATTATCCGGGGTCAGGCGCGCCGAAATTGTAACGTATTATGTTACAAATATGATTTGGGTGGAATAGTGCCGCGCGTAAAAGGCCGGATCGCCCGGTCGGCGGCCGGCCGTAGCTTCCTTCCTGCCTTCATTTCGCCGGGTGGATGCAATGCGGGACGATCAGGGCGAGAGCGAGGAAGAGGACGGCGAGGAAGATCATGCCTTCCATCTGCCACGCGGGAACGAAGCGCGTGTTCAGGGACTCGGCTTTTTTCTTTTTCGGCCGAGGCAGGAACGGCGCGGCAGCGAGCAGAAGGAAAAACGCGGCGAACACGCCGAAGAGCCATTTGCTGTCCTCGTCGGCCCGCGCCATCAGCCACGTCATCCATCCGGCCGCCAGGCCGATGAGCAGAAATATCGCGGCGAGGATCGAACGGCCTTTCATGAGGAAAACATTTCAGTGCATCTATGAGTATACGCTGCAATGATAGAACATAGATTTACAGAAACCATCTATGCCGGGAAACAGAACCTCATGAATGAGGTTCATTTTGTGCAGCAGCCCCAGCAATAATTCCCGGCGCAGTTCCTTTGGAATAATAATTTTTAAGGCGAACTCTTCGGCGTTTACTTTATCAAAAGCACTTACATTACAAGCCACCTCATCTATGGGGCAGGAGAAATCCGAAGCCAAAATGTCATTCACAGATTTGTCGATGTCCCGAGGGAAAATGAAAAGACCTTGTTGTCGTGAAAGCCGTTCATTTTTCATCATCGGATGGACGACGAGCAGGCTGCTGCAGTCGCCGGCAGTCCTCGACAGTAAGACGCCATTGGCGAGAGAACGCATTTTTTCATGCTGTTGTTGTGCTTCATTTCCGTCGGTAGCTGAAACCGCATCTCTATTTATTGCGTGATCGCGTATCACCATTTCATTGAGGCACCAAATTACAGAATCTTTTTTGTGCTCGATGTCCTCGACTGCGAAAAATAACGCCACGTAAAGAGAGGATGTGAAATCGATCAACCGAGTGGGGGCACCATAGTGCTGCATAAGGCTGCAACAGCCAATCTGGTCGTCTTCACGAAACGCAATTTTCTCGTAGAGGCTTATCCTGCTTCTGAACTCACGGATGAGATTATTTTCTCGATTCTTATAATTGCCACGCTCGACGCCGAGTGCTTCGAGGGTTCTGGCTAATTTGGATTTAATTGGGCGGTCTTCTTTGTCTCCCCGAAAAATGTGAAAGTCCAAGCGCCGTGCGAGCAAATGAATGTCATCCTGAGACGCGATGGTTACTCGTTTCACGGAATGTGTGCCCCTAATCGGACTTAAGACTTCTTCTTCCGGCCGTTCTTGGTCTCGATGTTGAGGTAGGTCTTGTTGAGCATCTGGCTTTCGTAGAGTTCGAGCAGGCGGACGCCTTCGCGGGGCTTGACCATGTCCTTGCGCGTGGCGTGGTCGATCTGGGTCTTCATCCGGCGGCAGAGCTCCTCCTGCTGGTATTGCACGCCCTCGATCACGTCAGCCATGCGGCTGCCGCTGAGCGCCTCCTCGATGTAGAAGCCGTTGGGCTCGTCCTCCTCGAGGAAGACGTGGACCTCGTTGACGCGGCCGAAGAGGTTGTGGAGGTCGCCCATGATGTCTTGGTAGGCGCCGGTGAGGAAGATGCCGAGGTAGTAGGGCTTGCCGTTGAGCGGGTGGAGCTTGATGTACTCCTTCACGTCCTGGAGGTCGATGAAGCTGCCGATCTTCCCGTCGGAGTCGCAGGTGATGTCGACGAGGATGGCGTTGACGCCGGGTTTTTCGTCGAGGCGGTGGAGCGGGGCGATGGGGAAGAGCTGCTTGAGCGCCCAGTGGTCGAGGAGGGACTGGAAGACGGAAAAGTTGCAGACGTACTGGTCGGCGAGGAGGCGGTCGAGGTCGTGGAGCTCCTCGGGCTGGTAGCCGGCCTTGCGGTTCTCCTTCGCGATCTGCTCGCAAATCTGCCAGAAAATCTGCTCGGCGGCGGCGCGGTTCTCGAGGTCGAGGTAGCCGAGGTTGAAGAGCGAGAAGGCCTCCTCCTTTTTCTGGAGGGCGTCGTGGAAACGCTCGAGGCGGCCGAGCCGGGCCTTGTTCTTGAGCAGGACGGCGAGGTCGTCGACGACCTTGTGGGTTTCCTCGGGCTCGTGCTGCTGGCCGAGCGACTCGCGCTTGTTGATGCGCTCGAAGACCTCGACCACCAGCATCGAGTGCTGGGCCGTCACCGCCCGGCCGCTCTCGCTGATGATGTCGGGCTCCGGCACGCCGGCGCCGCGGCAGATCTCGCGGATGTTGAAGACGACGTCGCGCGCGTACTCGTCGAGCGAGTAGTTCATCGACGACTCGAAGTTGGTGCGCGAGCCGTCGTAATCGATGCCGAGTCCTCCGCCGACGTCGAGGTAGCCCATGGGGAATCCCATTTTCGCGAGCTGGCAGTAGAAGCGCGTGGCCTCGATGACGGCGTTCTTGATCGTGATGATGTTGGGGACCTGCGAGCCGATGTGGAAGTGGACGAGGCGGAGGGCGGAGGTGAGCTTGGCGGACTTAAGTTTCTCGCAGGCGAAGAGAATTTCCGCGGTGTTGAGGCCGAACTTGGCGTTGTCGCCGGTGGAGAGCGCCCATTTGCCCTCGCCGCGGGTCTGGAGCTTGGCGCGGAAGCCGATCATGGGCTTGACGCCGGTCTCGGCGGCGAGGCGGATGATGTCGTCGAGTTCGGAGAGCTGCTCGACGACGAGGATGACTTTTTTGCCGAGCTTGCGGCCGAGGAGGGCGATGCGGATGTAGTCGTGGTCCTTGTAGCCGTTGCAGATGATGAGGCGCTGGTTGCCCTCGTGCATGGCGAGGGCGATGAGGAGCTCGGGCTTGGAGCCGGCCTCGAGGCCGAAGTTGAAATCCTTGCCGGCGGCGATGATCTCGTCGATGACCTCGCGGAGCTGGTTGACCTTGATGGGGAAGACGCCGCGGTAGTCGCCCTTGTAGCCCTCCTGCTTGATGGCGTTGTTGAACATCTCGTTGAGCTGGACGACGCGGTGGTGGAGCAGGTCCTGGAAGCGGATGACCATGGGCGCCTTCAGGCCCATGCCGCGGGCCTCGTTGACGACGTCGAGGAGGCGGATGGTGCGGCCGTCGGCGCAGGGCTGGACGCAGACGTGGCCCCCGGTGTCGACGGAGTAGTGGCCGGCGCCCCAGCGTTTGAAGCCGTAAAGCTCCTCGGATTTCTCGACGGACCAGGCGGATGAGGCTTTGTTTTTCAATGCGGGAGGAAAACGGCGGAGGTTAGGCTTGCCATTTGCGAGCGGGACTGAGTTAAGTGGCTCTTTTCTTTTTTCAAATCAAGCAACACGCAATGATGAAAACACTCCCTTTGTTTGTCGCGCAGCAGGCCGCCGCGCCGACCGCCGCCCAGCCGACGGGCGGGATTCCCTGGCAGATGCTCGTCGTTTACGGCCTCATCTTCGTGGGTTTCTATTTCATTCTCATTGCGCCGCAGCGCAAGAAGCAGAAGGAGCACGAAAAAATGCTCGGCACGCTCGGCACGGGCGACGAGGTGGTGACCAGCGGCGGCATCTATGGCGTCATCACCGGCGTGAAATCCGACCGCTTTGTCGTCCGCATTGCCGACAATACGAAGATCGAGGTCGGCAAGGGTTTCATCCAGGCGGTGGTGAAGAAGACCGACGACGAAAAATCGAAATAACCCCCGCGCCGGCGGCGCGCCCCCCAAGTTTAAACCCAAATCAGACATGCTCAAACGCAACCTCTGGAAGCTCGCCCTGAGCGTCCTCCTCGTGGCCTTCGCACTGGCCGAACTCATGCCGCTCCAGGATCGTCCGTTCGCGGACTATGTCCGAAGCCACGTCACCGCGAAACCGTCCGAGTTCAACAAGCTCCTCGACGAGGCGACCGCGCGCTATAACGCCCATCAGGCGCCCAGCGTGTTTGTCGCGCTCAAGCAGATCGGCCGTGAGCGCAAGCTCGATCTCACGGAGTATTTTCCGGACATCAACATCGAGAGCACACTGAAAGATGTCGAGAAGCGCAACGACATCCTGTTGAACGAACTGCTTCGGCGTTCGAAGGCCAAACTCCAGCTCGGGCTCGACCTCAAAGGCGGCGTCGCCGTCACCCTCGAAGTCGATCCCAAGGTCGCCGGAAATGACCCCGATTACGTCCGCGAGGAAAAGTTGGCCAAGGCCATTGATATCATCAGCAGTCGTATTAACGCTTTCGGCGTGACCGAGCCGATT
>DATJYF010000053.1:0-29453 GCA_035499715.1 Opitutaceae bacterium
CGGCGGCATCGGCCGCTTCATAGATTTTCTGCGTGATTACGCCGGCCTCGACGCGAAGGGTGAGGTTGCGCGGATCGAGCTCGAGAATCTTGTCCAGCTTGAGGAGGCAGAGAACGAGCGCGCCCTCGACCGGCACGCTGCCGCCGCTCAAGCCGGTGCCGCTGCCGCGCGTCACCACCGGCGCGCGGTGCGCCCGCGCGAGCTTCAGCACCGCGCTGACGTCCGCGGCGTGACGCGGAAACACCACGATGCGCGGAAGCTGCCGGAGGGCGGCCGTGCCGTCGAAGGAGTAGGCGATCAGGTCCTCCTTTTCGGTGAGGACGTTCTCCGGGCCGAGGAGACGGGCGAGTTCGGCGATCACGGTTGCGAGCAAATCGGATCTGCGTCACAAGGCGAGACAGTCTGTGCCAAGGGGCGACATCCTGGCCGGCCGTGGCACAGGGCAAAGGCGGTTTGCCTCGGGAAAGTTATGGCTCATACTGGCCTGCCGCATGCGAAAGGAGTGAATCATGGATTTTGCCAAGCTCACCCAAATGTCGCGCCAAGCCGTGACCGACGCGCAGGCCATCGCCCGCCGCCTCAATCACAACGAGGTGGAGACGTGGCATCTACTGTCCGCGCTGCTCGGCCAGGAAAACGGCATCGTGCCGGGGCTGGTGGAAAAGCTCGGCCTGACCGTGAGCGCGCTGCAGCTGGCGGTGGACCGCGAGCTCGAGCGGCTGCCCAAGGTCACCGGCAGCGTCGACACCTCGAAAATTTACGTGACGCAGGCGGTGAATGACGCGCTGACCCGCGCCGAGGACGAGGCGAAGTCGCTCAAGGACGACTTTGTCAGCGTCGAACATCTTTTTCTCGGGCTGCTTGAGGTGGGGAAGCCGGACGCCCTGAAAAAATTTTTCAAGAGCTTCGGGCTCGACCGTGCGAAGGTCCTCAAGGTTTTGAAGGAAATCCGCGGCTCGCAGCGTGTGACGACCGACAATCCGGAGGCGACCTACCAGGCGCTGGAAAAATACGGCATCGACCTCGTGGCCCAGGCGCGGAAGGGCAAGATGGACCCCGTCATCGGCCGCGACGAGGAGATCCGGCGCACCATCCGCATCCTTTCGCGCAAGACCAAGAACAATCCCGTGCTCATCGGCGAGCCGGGCGTGGGCAAGACCGCCATCGTCGAAGGCCTGGCCCAGCGCATTCTTCGCGGCGACGTCCCGGAGGGCCTGAAGGACCGGACGATCTTCGCGCTCGACATGGGCGCGCTCGTGGCCGGCGCGAAATACCGCGGCGAATTCGAGGAGCGCCTCAAGGCCGTTCTCACCGAGATCAGGCAGAGCGAGGGGCGCGTCATCCTTTTCATCGACGAGCTCCACCTTATCGTCGGCGCGGGCAAAACCGAGGGCGCGATGGACGCGGGCAACCTCCTCAAGCCCATGCTGGCGCGCGGCGAACTGCATTGCATTGGCGCGACCACGCTCGACGAATACCGCAAGCACATTGAAAAGGACGCCGCCCTCGAGCGGCGTTTCCAGCCGGTCCTCGTCGACCAGCCGGGCGTGGAGGACGCGATCTCCATCCTGCGCGGCCTGAAGGAGCGCTTCGAGCTGCACCACGGCGTGCGCATCCAGGACAACGCCCTGGTCAGCGCCGTCACGCTTTCCCACCGCTACATTTCCGACCGTTTTCTGCCGGACAAGGCCATCGACCTCGTCGACGAGGCCTGCGCCATGATCCGGACCGAGATGGACTCGATGCCGCAGGAGCTCGACGAGCTCACCCGCCGGGTGCTCCAGCTCGAGATCGAGGAGACGGCGCTGGCCAAGGAAAAAGACGAGGCGAGCAAGCGCCGCCTGGAAGTGCTGCGCAAGGAGCTGGCCGAGGCGCGCGAAAAAGCCAGGGGCCTGAAGCTGCAGTGGGAAAAGGAAAAGGCCTCGGTCGACCGCGTGCGCAAGATCCGCGAGAACCTCGAGGCGGCGCGCCTCGAGATGGAAAAGGCCGAGCGCGCCTACGACCTCAACAAGGTCGCCGAGCTGCGCCACGGCAAGATTCCACAGCTCGAAGCCGAGCTGAAAAAAGCGGAGAAGGCCGGCAACACCACCACGCTTTTCAAGGAGGAGGTTTCGCAGGAGGAAATTGCCGAGGTCGTGGCGAAGTGGACGGGCGTGCCCGTCACCCGCCTGATCGAGGGCGAGAAGGAAAAACTCCTGCGCCTTGAGGACGTGCTCCACCGGCGCGTGATCGGCCAGGACGAGGCGGTGACGCTGGTGACCGAGGCGATCCTGCGCGCGCGCAGCGGCATCAAGGACCCGCGCCGGCCGGTGGGCAGTTTTCTTTTCCTCGGCCCGACCGGCGTGGGCAAGACCGAGCTGGCCAAGACCCTGGCCGAAACGCTCTTCGACACCGAGACGGCAATGATCCGCATCGACATGTCGGAGTACATGGAGAAGCACAGCGTCTCGCGCCTGATCGGCGCGCCGCCGGGCTACGTCGGCTACGACGAGGGCGGTCAGCTCTCCGAGGCCGTGCGCCGCAAGCCCTATGCCGTGGTGCTTTTCGACGAGGTGGAAAAGGCGCATCCAGACGTGTTCAATGTATTGCTGCAGGTGCTCGACGACGGCCGCATCACCGATGCGCAGGGCCGCACGATCGATTTCAAGAACACCATCATCATCATGACGTCGAACATCGGTTCGCGCTTTCTGCTCGATGGCGTGAACAACGACACCATTTCCGAAAGCGTCCGCGAGAGCGTGATGGCGGAGCTGCGCAAGTCGTTCCGGCCGGAGTTTCTCAACCGCATTGATGAAACCATCCTCTTCAAGCCGCTCACGCTCGAGGAAATCACCCGGATCGTCGACCTTCTCCTCGCGGATTTGAACAAGCGCCTGGCCGAGCGCCGCGTGACAGTGGTGCTCGACACCAAGGCGAAGGAATGGGCGGCCGAAAAAGGCTACGATCCGGTCTTCGGCGCCCGTCCGCTCAAGCGTTTCCTCCAGCGCCAGATCGAGACGCGGCTGGCCCGCGCCCTGATCAGCGGCGAGATCGCCGAGGGCCGCGAGGTGAAATTCTCCGTCAAGGACGACGCGCTGGTGATGAAATAATTTGTTGTGCGGGCTTGTCTCGCTCCCCGCGGTCCCGAAGAATTTCGGGCATGAACTCAACCACAGCCCCGGGCATCGGGGTCGGTTCCGGGCTCGGCACGGAAGAAGTCAAACGGCGGCACATTCTATTCAAGGCGACGTTCGTTGGCTTGGTCACCGGTTTGATCGCATCAATCTTTAGGATTTTGCTGCAATGGTCCGAGTTGCACCGCATCGCCTGGCTGGAAAAGCTGCCGACCTGGAGCGGCCTGGCAGTGGCGGTGAGCCTGGGCGCGCTCGGTGGCGGTCTCGGCCTGTGGCTGGTGCGGCGATTTGCGCCGGAGGCGGCGGGCAGCGGCATCCCCCACCTGAAATCCGTGATGCTCGGCGAACGGACGCTGCATTGGCGGCGGGTGCTGCCGGTCAAATTTTTTGCGGGGCTGGCCGGCATCGGCGGCGGTCTCGCGCTCGGCCGCGAGGGACCGACGATCCAGATGGGCGGTGCGACCGGCCTGATGGTGTCGGAATGGCTGCGGGTAAGGGCGGGCGAAGGCGAACGCAAGGCGCTGATCTGCGCCGGTTCGGGCGCGGGCCTGGCGGCAGCCTTCAACGCCCCGCTGGCCGGCATGATTTTCGTGCTCGAGGAGTTGCAAGTCAGCCTGACGCCCGTGGTGTTCGTCGCGGCGTTTCTGGCCTCGGTGACGGCGGACGTGGTCTGCCGTGTGCTGACGGGGGAGACGCCGGTGTTTTCATTGCACGAGCTGCCGGCGCCGACCCTGCGGGCGCTGCCGGTGGCGTTGCTGCTCGGCTTGGCCTGCGGGCTGGGCGGGGTGGTTTTCAACCGCACGCTGCGGAAGAGCCTGGATTTGTTCGACCGGCTGCGGCACTGGCCGGCATGGATGGTGGGCGCAATGGTTGGAATCTTTGTGGGACTGGCGGGCTGGTGCCATCCTGGCATCGCCGGCTCGGGCGCCAGGCTGGCGGAGAGCGCGGTGCTGGGCGAGACCGCGACGAAATGGTTGCTGTTGTTGCTGGCCGCGCGATTCCTGCTCACGATGGTGAGCTACGGTTGCGGGGCCGCGGGCGGAATTTTTGCGCCGCTGCTGGTCATCGGCGCGCTGGGCGGCCTGGCAGTCGGGCATGTCGCCCATGCCATCGCCCCCGGCTGGGCCGCGCATCCGGAGGTGTTTGCGGTGATCGGCATGGGCGGGCTGCTGACCTCGATCGTGCGCGCACCGCTCACCGGCATCGTCCTGATGATCGAGCTGACGGGAAAATACGACTTCATGCTGCCGCTGCTCGCGTGCTGTCTCGTGGCCTACGGCGTGGCTGAGGCGCTGCGCGACGAACCGATCTACGAGGCGCTGCGCGAGCGGGCTTTGAAGCAAAACCAGCCGCAAGAAGTGCATTGAGGTCGGGGAGCCCGGCCGTTTGAGTGCGCCATCCCATGCCCGCCCAACCGATCCGTTATTACGACCGCCAGAACCAAACGCTCAAGACCGAGCTCATTTACGGCGAGCCCTGGCTGCGTTTCACCTACGAGAATCGGGTCGGGCGGTTTTTTCTCTGGCTGCTTGTGCGCCGCACCCTCTTCTCGAAAATCTACGGCTGGCGCATGAGCCAGCGGGCGAGCGGACGGCTCATCCTGCCCTTCATTGTGCGCTATTACATCGACGTGGATGATTTTGTGAAATCGGCGCTGACCTTCCGCACCTTCAACGAATTTTTCACCCGCGCGCTCAAGCCCGGCCGGCGTCCGATCGCCGGCGAGGACAACGTGGCCGTGCTGCCGGCGGACGGACGGCATCTCGTCTTCCCCGACGTGGACGCAGCCGACGGATTTTATGTGAAAGGCCAGAAATTCTCGCTCGCCGAGCTTCTCGGCGGCGCCGCGCGGACGGAAAAATTCGCCGGCGGGGCGATGGTCATCTCGCGGCTCGCGCCGGTCGATTACCACCGGTTTCATTTTCCCTGCGCCGGCGTGCCGGACGACGCCCGGCTGATCAACGGCTGGCTTTACTCCGTCAACCCCGTCGCGCTGCGGCGCAACGTCCGCCATCTCGTCCAAAACAAACGCTATCTCACGCTGATCGAGTCGCCGGCCTTCGGCACCGTCGCGATGATCGAGGTGGGCGCGACGGCCGTGGGCCGGATCATGCAGACCTACGTGCCCGGCCGCGTCGCGGTCAAGGGCGAGGAAAAGGGGATTTTTTCCTTCGGCGGCTCCTGCGTCATCACGCTCTTCCAAGCCGGCCGCATCGCCTTTTACGCCGACCTCGTCGAACAAAGCGCACAAAATATCGAAACCTACGCGCGCATGGGCGACTGGCTGGGCGAGGTGCCAGCCTGAGGCGCCGGAAAATCGTCCGCCGCCGCTTGAGTCCGCGGGTTCGTTTTTTAGGTTTGCGGGGTTATGAACCAGAAATTCTCCCAGTATGCGCATCCCGAGGCACTGGTGGACGGCGCCTGGCTGCAGGACCACCTCACCGATCCGGCCATCCGCATTGTTGAAAGCAATGAGGACGTGTTGCTCTATGACACCGGCCACATCCCCGGCGCGGTGCACATCGACTGGCGCGGCGATCTGCAGGATCCCACCCAGCGCGACTACATCTCGCCGGAAAAATTTGCCGAGGTCGCGGCCAAAAACGGCATCACACCGGCCACGACCGTCATTTTCTACGGCGACAAGTCCAACTGGTGGGCGGCGTATGCGCTCTGGGCCTTCCGGCTCTTCGGGCACACCAAGGTCAAGCTCCTCGACGGCGGCCGTGACAAATGGAAGGCCGAGGGCCGGCCGTTGACGCGCGAGAAGCCGGCTTATCCGGGCACGGAGTATCCGGTTCCGTCGCGTCGTCACGACGCCGAGATCCGCGCCTTTTTCATCGACGCGCTCGGTCATTCGCAGGCACACCGGCCGCTCATCGACGTCCGCTCGCCCGGCGAGTACCGCGGCGAGATCACCCACATGCCGGAGTATCCGCAGGAGGGCGTGCTGCGCGGCGGCCACGTGCCCGGCGCCCGCAGCGTGCCGTGGAAGACCGCGGCCAATGACGACGGCACGTTCAAAAGCTTCGACGAACTGAAAAAAATCTACACCGACAACCTCGGCCTGAAGAAAGGCGACGATGTCATCGCCTACTGCCGGATCGGCGAGCGCTCCAGCCACACCTGGTTCGTGCTCACCTATCTCCTCGGCTACGGCAAAGTCCGCAATTACGACGGTTCCTGGACCGAATGGGGCAACATGGTGCGCGCCCCCATCGCCAAGGGGGACCAGCCGGGCTGAGTTTGATTGCGGAATATGGGCTGCGGACTGCGGATTGAAATTTTTCTCTGCGAATTCGCTCCGCATTGCGAAACCCGCACTCCGCAATCAACCTTCCGCAATCCCATGCCCTCCTATCCGCCGAACCTCGCCGACATCGTCGAGTTTTTCGACGCCCTGCCCGACGACGACAAGCGCGACAACCTCATCGCCTACGCCGACGCCGCGCCGCGCTGCGCGCCGCAGGACGGCCAGAGCTTCGCGCTCGAAGACGTGCGCAAGGACGAGGAGTGCACCGACACCGTGGGCGTGTTCCTCAACGTCGGCGCCGACCGCCGCGCGCACTTCGCCATCTCGCTCGGCCCGCACGTGCAGACGCTGACCAAGGCCATGGCCGCCATTCTCTGCAAGGGCCTGGACGGCGCCACGCCGGAGGAGATCCTCGAGGTGCCGCAGGACTTCGTGCCGAGGATCGTCGGCGGCCAGCTCGTGCGCCTGCGCAGCCAGACCGTCTATTACATCCTCACGCGTCTCAAAAGCATCTGCAAAGTCTGGCTCAACCGCGAGCGCGCCGCGGCGGCCGGATAAGATTTGAATTCAGAAATCGCCCATCCGGGGAAAATTTTCCGACTTACGGCTCCGGCATTGATTGGCGGGAAGCATTCCCGGCTTGTCCGCCCATCCGAAATCGCCAATCTGCCAAAGCGAAATCCCGATCCCGCCCGGGTGGTGGAATGGCAGACACGACGGTCTTAGAAGCCGTTGCCGCAAGGTGTGTCGGTTCGAGTCCGGCCCCGGGCACCAAGGCGCGGGCCGATTCCCAGGGAACCGCACGGCTCTCAGTTCGCGCTGACGGTGGCCTCGCCCAGAATATGATTGAGCAACGCGCCCTTCGTCAGGGCCAGGCACTCGATCTGCGCCTGGGTGTTCACAAAGGCGTTGAGCAGGGCGTCATTCTTGCAGATGAGCCTCAGGCGTTTCACCTGGCATTCGCAGGTGCAGGCGATCTCGTCGGCGAAGGTTTGCAGAACCTGCTCGATCTTCGCGCCGTCGCCCTTGCAATGCCAGTGGATGTTGAGATGGACCCGGTTGATCAGCTCCGCCGGATCCATCAGCGGATGGACGCCCGTGAAAAATTTCCAGTATTTCTTTCCGATCTCGCAGTAAAACATCAGGCTCAGGATCACCACGAATTGCAGCGCCTCCTGCATCGTGGTGTCGGGCACGCAGACCAGCTCGCAGCCCGCGCCCCGGTAGACGGCGCTGACCCGGTCGTAGGACTTGAAACCGTTCAGCTCGTCAAAAAAAGCCAGCGTCGCCGGTAACGCATGGCAGAAGATCAAACGCCCGCGTTCGGGACAGACCTCGCAGGCGTGAAAGGCCACCGCGCTCCTGATTTCGAGCGGAATCTGGTCCAGACTGCATTCAAACGTGTGGGCGAACCTTTTGATCCTCTCCCGGGTGAGCACGATGCGCTTTCCTTCCGGGAAAAGGAGGTAGAGCCCGGGTTGCTCAAAGTCGGCCGTGTTGATTTCCATCTGTCGCCACAGGCTAATGGAAATCCGGTGCCGCGGGAATGGGTATTGCCACCCAGATAACCCGGGTGAGCAACTCATTGTTCCATGGAATAATGCAAACGCCGGGCGAATGATACAAAGAGCGGGGTCTTGCTCCACCATCGCCAGACGATCTACTTCCTGTCGCGCAGGAAATGGTTCTTCGGCATCCTCGCACTGATTTTCATCGCCGACATCGTTGACACGCTGTCCAAGGGCCAGGTCTATTTTGCCAGCCTCGGCGCGGAGTACGTCATCCACGCCACCGCCTATATTGTGCTTTGCGTGATCGCGATGTTCGTGCGGAATAAAAAATTTCACGGTACGTTCGTGATCGCAAATCTGGTTTAATCAGATCTCTTGGATCCTGAGGACTTACGACATTCTGACCTGAGCCCGATCGCAATGGTGGACGCTACTGGACTCGAACCAGTGACCCCGTGCGTGTGAAGCACGTGCTCTAACCAACTGAGCTAAGCGTCCAAAACGGAGGGAAGAACGTGACTGCCGTCCGTGCGTGAATCAATCCTGTTTTCGCGGCGGCGCCGGTCTCATGACCGCGGCACGGCGTCCGCCTGCGTCATCTGTCCGTCGATCAGACGCCACATTTTTCCATTGGGATTCCGGTCGCGGAGCGCCGGCGGCAGGCGCGCCGACCGGACGTTGTCGTAGCATTGCAGCATGGCAAAGCGCCGCAATGCGGCGGGAATGCCGACGGCGGTGAAGCCGGGATGGCCCGTCGCCGGATACGGTCCGCCGTGGTTCATCGCCGCCGTGACGGCGACGCCGGTCGGCATCTTGTCGTTGAGAAAGCGTCCGACCCGCTGCCGCAGGCGTGGGGCCAGCCCGGCGTAAAGCGCGTCGTCGGAGCCGCGCGTGTCGGAGTAAATGCTGCCGGTGAGGTTGCCCTCGAGATGGTCGATCACCGTGGCGGCCTCGGCGGCGTCGCGCACAATCACGAATATCGAGGCATTGCCGAACGCCTCGGTCTGGAGCGCCTTGGACTCGGCGAGAAACCGGGCGCCGTCCACGCGCAGAAGCGTATTGGCAAAACGCCAGCCAGGTCCGGGCGGCGCCGCGCCGCCAACGATCAATTGCGCGCCGGCGGATTGGAGTTTTTGCACACTGGCGGCAAGGTTGCGGGCCACGCCGGACGAAAGCAGCGGTGCCGGCGCGGCCGATGAAAATCTCTGTTCGACGGCCGCGATAAACCGTTCGGTGGTCGGCCCGGCCAGCAAGATGATGAAGCCGGGATTGGTGCACATCTGCCCGGTGGCGAGGAGGCAGCTGCCGGTGAAATCATCGGCGATTTTCGATGCACGTTCGTCCAACGCACCGGGAAGGATGATCACCGGATTCAGGCTCGAAAGCTCAAGATAGATCGGCTTGCCGGCCGCGTCGGCCGCGACCTTGAGCTTCAGGCCGGCCGCCCGGCTGCCGGTGAAGCCGGCGGCGCCAAGACGTGGATCGCCGATGAGGCGCAGGCCGTCGTCGGGGCTGAGATGATAGATCAGCTGGACGGTCGCCGGCGGGAGCCCGGCGGCCGCCACCGCGGCGAACGCCTCCTCCGCGATCAGGCGCGTCGTGGCCGGATGCGACGGGTGGGCCTTGCCGATGACGGGATTTCCACTGGCGATGGCGGCGGCAAAATCGCCGCCGGAAACGCAGTTATAGGCGAAAGGAAAATTGTTCGGACCGAAAACGACCACCGGGCCGATCGGGCCGAGGCAGGAACGGATGTTGAGCTTGGTGTCGATGGTCGGCAGCGCCCATGAGCCTTCGCCCACCGCCGCAGCGGCCTGACGGAGCTGTCCGGTTGTGCGCGGCAGCTCGACCTGCGAAAGACGGGGCGCTTTTGCTAGGGCGGTTTCAAGATGCGCGATGTCGACGATCTCGGTGGCGCGCGCCTCAAGGCGGTCGGCGAAGAGGCTGAGAAACTGCGCGATTTGCCCGGCTGGCGTGGCGCGCAGTTTTTCCGCCGCGGCCACCGCGGCGTCGAGCGCCACATTGCAGTCCGCCCAGGCGCTGACCGGATATTCCCCGGGCAGCGTTTCGCCGGTGGCGGGGTTTTCGGCGTGGAAAACGCCGCTCGAGCGGGCTGCACGCCACTGGCCGGCAATCAAAACAGGTTGGATCGGCATGGCTGCTTTGCGTTGCGCCTTGCGGGAACTGTCGGCGGCAGCAACGCCGGGGCAGCCCAAGGCACTCCGGCAAAACAAACAAATTTTTGCCGCCGGAGCAACGGGGGCCTACTTTTTTGTCCGCACCGCCCGCCGCCGCCCGGGGAACAGCTCGCCGCACATCCCGCAGACTGTGCCGTCGCAGCCGCGCGCCGTGCAATGCTCGCGACCGTAGAAAATGATGCGCAGGTGAAGCTGGTTCCAGTGCTCGCGTGGAAAAAGATTTTTCAGGTCGCGCTCGGTCTGCTCCACGCTGCGGCCGTTGGTCAGGCCCCAGCGCTGGGCCAGGCGGTGGATGTGCGTGTCCACCGGAAAGGCCGGCTCACCGAACGCCTGGGCCATGACCACGCTGGCGGTCTTGTGGCCCACGCCGGGTAGCGCCTCGAGTTCGCCGTAGGTGCGCGGCACCTGTCCGCCATGCCGTTCAAGCAGAAGCCGCGAGAGCTCCGAGATGGCCCTGGCCTTTTGCGGAGCGAGGCCGCACGGCCGGATGATTTCGCGGATTTTTTCCACCGGCAGCACAGCCATCTTCGCCGGCGTGTCGGCCAGGGCAAAAAGCTTCGGCGTGATTTCATTGACACGCCGGTCCGTGGATTGCGCAGAAAGCACCACCGCGACGAGCAGGGTATAAGCGTCGCGATGATGGAGCGGCACGGGCGTTTCCGGATAAAGCTCCGCCAGCCGCCGGTCGATGTGGGCGGCGCGGGCGGCCCGGGTGCGGAAATCGTTCGACGGCTCGGCCATGCGTCAGTGAACAGAGCCGCTTTCGCGGCCGAGACAACTTCTTAAAACCGGCGGGCGCCGCAAAACTCAGTTGCGCGCCCCGGCCGCCGCCGTAGGTTCGGCGCATGTCTTCGTCTTCCGCGTCCGCTGTCATCGTGAACCGCCAGCTGCTCGCTCCGCCCGACACCTTTGCCCGCCGCCATCTCGGACCCGACGCCACCGAACAAACCGACATGCTCCGCCTCCTCGGCCAGCCTTCACTCGGCGCGCTGGCGGACGCCGCCGTGCCGGCCGCCATCCGGCGCGGACCGCTCAACCTGCCCGAGGCTGCCGGCGAAAGTGCCGCCCTGGCCGAGTTGCGGGCGCTGGCGGATGAGAACAAGATTTTTCGCAGCTGCATCGGCCTCGGATATTATGGCACGCTCACTCCGCCGGTGATTCAGCGCAACATTCTGGAAAATCCCGGCTGGTATACCGCCTACACGCCCTATCAGGCCGAGATTTCGCAAGGCCGCCTCGAGGCGCTGCTCAATTTCCAGACCATGATCTGCGATCTTACCGGCCTGGAAATCGCCAACGCCTCCATGCTCGATGAAGGCACCGCCGCAGCCGAGGCCATGATGCTTTGCCACCGCATCAAACAGGGCGCGAACCACGGGCCCGCGACATTTTTCGTTTCCGCCGCCTGCCATCCGCAAACGGTCGACATCGTGCGGACGCGCGCCCGCCCGCTTGGCATCGAGGTGATCGTCGGCGATCACGAGGCGTTTGAAATTGAAACCGCCAAAAATCTCGCCGGCGTCCTCGTGCAGTATCCCGACACGCGGGGCGACGTCCGTGATTTTGCCGCCTTTTTTGACCGCGTCCATGCCGCCGGCGCGCTCTGCGTGACCGCCTGCGACCTGCTCGCGCTCACGCTGCTGCGGCCGCCCGGCGAATTTGGCGCGGACGTCGCCGTCGGTTCGGCCCAGCGTTTCGGCGTGCCCATGGGCTATGGCGGCCCGCACGCCGCCTTTTTTGCCACAAAGGACGCCCACAAGCGCCAGATGCCCGGCCGCCTTGTCGGCGTGTCGAAGGACGCGCAGGGAAATCCCGCCCTCCGCCTTGCCCTCGGCACGCGCGAACAGCACATCCGCCGCGACAAGGCGACCTCCAACATCTGCACCGCCCAGGTGCTGCTCGCCGTCATGGCTTCGATGTACGCCGTTTATCACGGGCCGGACGGTCTGAAAAAAATCGCGCAACGCATCAAGCTGCTCACCGGGATGCTCGCCGCCGGGCTGCGTTCGCTCGGCGCCGCAGTGAACACCGAGCCGGTCTTCGATACGCTCACTGTCGGCAAAGTCGCCGCCGAGCGCGTCCATGCCGCCGCGGCTGCAAAAAAAATCAATCTCCGCCGCATCGACGCGCACACCGTCGGCATTTCACTCGATGAAACCACCGGCCTCGGCGACGTGCAGGACCTGCTTTCGCTTTTCGGCGACGCCGCTCCGCCCGATCCGGAGACGGTCGGCACCGCCTTTCCGGCGCCGCATGGCCGCGCCTCGCCCTTTCTCACCGCTGCGGTCTTCAACCGCCACCAGACAGAGCATGAGATGCTGCGCTACATCAAGCGCCTCGAAGCAAAGGATCTTTCGCTCTGCCATTCGATGATTTCACTCGGCTCGTGCACGATGAAGCTCAACGCCACGACGGAAATGCTGCCCGTGAGCTGGCCGGAGTTCGGCGCGCTCCATCCGTTCGCGCCGGCGGAGCAGGCGCGCGGCTACCACAAGCTTTTCCAGCAATTGGAAGCATGGCTGGCCGAGATCACCGGCTTCGCCGCCGTTTCGCTTCAGCCCAATGCCGGCTCGCAGGGCGAGTACGCCGGCCTGCTCGTCATCCGCGCCTATCATGAGTCGCGCGGCGAGGGCCATCGCGACGTCTGCCTCATTCCGACCAGCGCGCACGGCACCAATCCCGCCAGCGCCGCGATGTGCGGCTTCAAGGTCGTGCCCGTCGCCTGCGACGCGCAGGGCAACATCGAGCCCGCCGATCTCCAGGCCAAGGCCGAGGCCCACGCCCGGAACCTCGCCGCCCTCATGGTCACCTACCCGAGCACGCATGGGGTATTTGAAACTTCGATACGCGACGTCTGCGCCATCATCCACCGCCACGGCGGCCAGGTCTACATGGACGGCGCGAACATGAACGCGCAGGTCGGGCTGACCTCGCCCGGCCACATCGGCGCGGACGTCTGCCACCTCAACCTGCACAAGACGTTCTGCATCCCGCACGGTGGCGGCGGGCCGGGCATGGGCCCGATCGGGGTGGCGGCGCACCTCGCGCCGTTCCTGCCCGGTCATGTTTTCCCGGCCGAAACCCGAAATCCGAAATCCAAAATGGGCGCCGTCTCCGCCGCGCCCTTCGGCTCCGCCTCCATTCTCGTCATCAGCTGGCTCTATATCCGCATGATGGGTGCCGCCGGACTGACCGACGCGACCAGGATTGCCATCCTCAACGCCAACTATATCGCCCGGCGCCTGGAAAATTATTTTCCCGTGCTCTACAAGGGCGCCTCCGGCCTGGTCGCGCACGAATGCATCCTTGAGCTAAGGCCGTGGAAAAAGCACGGCCTCGAAACCGAGGACGTGGCCAAGCGGCTGATGGATTACGGCTATCACGCGCCCACCGTGTCGTTTCCCGTGCCTGGCACGCTCATGGTCGAGCCGACCGAGAGCGAGTCAAAGCGCGAGCTCGACCGCTTCTGCGACGCGCTCATTTCCATCCACGGCGAGATGGCCGCGGTGGCGAGCGGCGAATCCGATCCGCTCAACAATCCGCTGAAAAATGCCCCGCACACCGCCGCCGTGGTTTGCGCCGATGAATGGAGTCATCCCTATTCGCGGGAGACCGCGGCCTTCCCCGATGCCTGGACGCGCGCGGGCAAGTTCTGGCCCGCGGTCGGCCGCGTCGACAATGTTTTCGGCGACCGCAACCTCGTCTGCTCCTGCGTCGGCATGGAAGCCCACGGCGAAGCTGCAGCTTCAGCCTGATCCCGTCCGATGGCCCAAATTAAAATTTACGGCCACGCCGAATTTCTGCGCGCCAACCGCACCGCTTTGTCCGACGTCATTCATTCCTGCACGATGGATGCGCTCGGCCTGCCGGCCGAAAAACGCTTTCACCGTTTTCTTCCGCTCGATGCCGGTGATTTCATTCATCCGCCCGACCGCTCCGAGCGCTACACCATCATCGAAATCAGCATGTTCGAGGGTCGCAGCGTGGAAGCTAAAAAACAGCTTGTCCGGCTGCTTTTTGCCCGTCTGGCTGAACGCGGTCTGGTGGCGCTGCAGGACCTCGAGATCACCATCACCGAAACGCCGCGGCACAACTGGGGCATCCGCGGCCTCCCCGGCGACGAACTCACCTTGAATTACAAAGTGGAAAAATGAAACTCATCCGCCATCTCACCCCGAACGGGCCGGCCCACGCCGCGCTCCAGCCCGACGGCACCGCGCGCGAGATCACCGGCGACTTCTTCGGCGATTTCCGCGTCACAGACCGCGCCGTCAAGCCGGGCAAACTCCTTGCCCCCGTCGCGCCGGCCAATCTGCTCTGCATCGGCCTCAACTACCGCAAGCATGCCGCGGAAAGCGGTCACAAGCTTCCGCAGTATCCGGTATTGTTCATCAAGCCGACCAGCGCGGCGCAAAATCCGGGCGATCCGATTGAGCTTCCCCAAAAACTTGCAAGTACGCAGGTCGATTACGAATGCGAGCTCGCCGTGGTCATCGGCCGGCGCTGCAAAAACGCCACCCGCGCCCACGCCATCGACTTTGTGCTCGGCTACACCTGCGGCAACGACGTTTCCGCCCGCGACTGGCAGCGGCAAGGCGGCGGCGGCCAATGGAGCCAGGGCAAGAGCTTCGACACCTTCTGCCCGCTCGGCCCCGTGCTCGTCACGCCGGATGAAATTCCAAATCCCAATGCGCTTCGGCTCCGCACCCTCCTCAATGGCGAGGTCATGCAGGACTGGAACACCAACGACATGATTTTCGACGTTCCGGCGCTGATTGAATTCCTCAGCGCAAGCAAAACCCTCCTGCCCGGCACCGTCATCCTCACCGGCACCCCACACGGGGTCGGCTTCGCCCGCACGCCTCCGGTCTTCCTCAAGCCCGGCGACACGGTGAGCATCGAGATTGAAAACATCGGCACGCTGACGAACCCGGTCGTGAACGAAAAAATCTGACGCCTTCCGCCATGAAAAAATCCGCATCCCCGACCTGCCGTGGGAAGAGCGCAAATCGCCCACCGGCAAATACCACTCCTTCTACAAGGATATTTCGCTCGCCCTTGGCGGAAAGCGCGACATCGGAACTTGGGGTGGCGGCCATCCCTTCGACCTGCAGCTGCGCCGCGTGCCGCCCGGAGCCCTGGTCTGCCCGGTACACGCTCACACCGTGCAATGGGAACTCTTTGTCGTGCTCAGCGGCACCGCCACGGTAAAATCCAACGGCGAAACCCATGTGGTGAAGATGGGCGACGCCTACCTCCAGCCGCCCGGCACGCCTCACCAGATTATCAACACCGGCCGAGAGGATTTTATTTTCTATGTCATTGCCGACAACTCCCCGGCGGACAGTACGTGGTATCCAGATTCGAAAAAGTGGCAGATGAAGCCGCAGCGAAAACTTTTTCGCATGACCGAGGTCGATTATTACGACGGCGAGGAGTGATCGGCGGCTGACGGGCGTGAAATTTCGGTGGATAAAAATCCGGGCGCGCCCATGCTGGTTTTTCCAAACCCGCCCCTCATGCCCACGATTTATTCCGCCGCCCTCGATCTCGGCGCCACCAGCGGCCGCGTCATCCTCGGCGCCTGGTCCCGCGGCCGGCTCACCCTTCGCGAGGTTCACCGTTTTCCCAACGGATTCCATTCGCTCGGCGCGCACGATTACTGGGATCTCGGCTCGCTCTGGCCGGAAATCCAGGCCGGCTTGCGCCGGGCCGCGTCCGCCCTGCCCCGCGGTGCGCGCCTCGCCTCCGTCGGCGTCTCCACCTGGGGCGTCGACCACGTCCTGCTCAACGATGCCGGCCGCATCGTTTTTCCGGTCCACGCCTATCGCGACGCCCGCACGCAGCCGGGGCTCCGCGCGCTCGCCGACACCCGGGCCGCCCACGAGCGCATCTATGCGGCGACCGGCATTCCGGCCATTTTCTATAACACCTCGCTGCAGCTCGCCGAGACCGTCGCCAGCTGCCCGGCCATCACCGATCTCGCGACCCGCTGCCTCTTCCTGCCCGACTATTTCAATTTTCTCCTCAGTGGCCGGGCCGAAAACGAGCTTTCCATCGCCAGCACCTCGCAACTCCTCGACGTGCATTCGACCGACTGGTCCCGCGCCGCGCTCGATCATTTTCATATTCCGTCGCAATGGTTCAGCCGGCCGATCCGCGCCGGAACCAGACTGGGGCCGGTGAAAAATCTCGCCGAATTGCGCGGCACGCAGGTCGTGGCGGCGCCCGGCCACGACACGGCCTGCGCCTATGATGCCATGCCTGCCGCGGCCGACGGCGCCGATCTCTACATCAGCTCGGGCACCTGGTCGCTGGTCGGATTCGAAAGCGATACACCCGTGCTCGGACCGGCGGCCCTGGCGGCGCGCATTTCCAACGAGCGCACCGGCGACGGGCGCTACCGCCCTCTGACCAATGTCATCGGCCTCTGGCTGCTGGAAAGCATCATGAAGGATTTCGCGGCGCGCCCGAAAAACGACCGCGATTGGTCGGCCTTGATTGCGTCCGCCGAAAAACTTCCCGCGCCCGCCGCGCTGCTCGATGTGAACGATCCGGCCTTTGCGAATCCGCCGTCGATGCGCGCGGCCATCGACGCGCAGCTGAAGAAGCGGCGGCTGGCCGCGCCGAAAACCCTTGCCGGTTATGCCCGGCTGATCTGCGACTCGCTCGGCCGCGGGCACGCCGACGCCCTGCGGGCCTTCGAGCACATGACGGGAAAAAAATTCCGCCGCGTCCTCATGGTCGGCGGCGGATCGAAAAACCGGCTGCTTTGCCAGGCCACGGCCGACGCCGCCGGCGTGCCGGTGGTTTCATTCCAGCTGGAAGGCACCGCCGTCGGCAGCCTCGCCCGACAGCTCATCGCGCTCGGCGAAGTGCGCCATCTCGCGGCTTTCCGCGCGCAACTCGGCCCGGCGCTGAAGCAAAAAATCTACGCGCCGCGCTGAGCCGCCAGGCCTTTCAGCTCGCCGTAGAGTTTTTCCAGGCGCGGCGCCTCCGCACCGGCCGCGCGCGCGCGGCGCAGCGGCTCGCCCCAGATCGCCTCGACCTCCACCTCGCGCCCGGCCAGAAAATCAACCAAACTGGAGGGCCGGTAGGCGCCCATCGGCGGCGTGACGTCGTATTGCTGACGGAGAAATTCGTCCGGAATGGCGAAGCCGAGCCGGCCGGCGGCGGCCTGGACCTCGCGCATGAGCGCCCGCACCTCGGCGGCGAGCGCCGGATCAACGCAAAGGCGGTCGGTGGCGCAGCGATGGACAACGGCGAGACCGTTGAAGGGAATGTTCCAGACCAGCTTGCGCCAGCGGGCCGCGAATAAATTTTCCACCACGCTGGTTTTCACGCCCGCCGCCTCGAACAGCGCCGCGAGAGCCCGCGTGCGCCCGGCCGGCGGCCGGCCGAACTCGCCCAGCGTCACGGAGCCGGGATGAAAGCAGACCACCTCGCCCGGTCCGGTCCGGTTTGTGGCGATGAAGGCCAGACCGCCCATGACCCTTTCCGCGCCAAAAAGCGCCGCGAGATGCTCGTCCGAGCCGAGTCCGTTCTGCAACGTGAGGATCGCGGTGCGCGGCCCGAGCAGCGGCGGGAGCAGGCGCGGAAATTCGCCGTTGGCCGTGGTCTTGAGCGTGACGATGACGAGATCGACCGGGCCGATTTCATCCGGTGTTCCGAACACCGCGGCGGGACGCAGCTCAACCGTGGTGCCTTCCCCCTGCAACCGGATCGAGCCGCGGGCGCGAACGGCGGCGAGGTCGCCGCGCATCAGAAAGCGCACGTCCGCGCCGGCGAATGCGAGTTTCGCGCCGTAATATAGGCCAATGGCACCGGAGCCGACGATGGCGATTTTCTGGAACGCGGAAGGCACAAGGAAAGAAAGGAGCAGAGGCGGGATTTTTCAATCCCTGCTCCGCCTGCGAATGTCGTCATTGCGCGAGCGGCACGGACGGGCGCGGCGTGGCGGGAGCCACATCGAGCGTGAGGCTGGCTGGAGCCAGGCCGGGCGATTCTGCCGTAAGCACCAGCGGGCCGGGCTGCGTGGTGGTCTGGATGATGACCTGGGCCAGGCCGTTGAAAACGTGACGCCGGTTGGCCCGGTCCGGCTCGTGGCTGCTGGGATTGCCGTTGCCGACGCCGAGGATGCGGCCGTTCGCACTCACCGTGAACACGACTTCGTTGTCCGCCACCGGAACGACGCGACCGGCGGCGTCCTCGATCGCCACCGTCACGACGGCCGCGTCTTCGCCGTCGGCCCGCAGAGTCGGCCGATCCGGCGTGAGCCGCACTCGGGCGGCCGCGCCGGTGGTGACGACCCCGGTGGAAATGACTTCCCTGCCGCCATTGTAGCCGCGGGCCGAAAGCGTGCCGGGTGCGTAAACGACCTGCCAGTCGAGGTGAGAATAACGCGACATCGGCTTCCGGCCGAGACTGCGGCCGTTGAGGAAGAGTTCGACTTCCCCGCAGTTGCTGAAACAGCGGACGTCGATTTGCTGCCCTTCGCGGCCGGGCCAGTTCCAGTGCGGCGCGAGGTGGATCGCCGGCTCGTCGCGCCACCAGGCGCGGTAGTAATAGGCGCCATCCTTGGGAAAGCCGCACGTGTCGAGAATGCCGAATTGCGAGCTGACGCACGGCCAGCCGAAGGGCGTGGGTTCGCCGCGATAATCGAATCCCGTCCAGGCAAAGCCGCCGGCCAGGAACGGCCGCGCCGCGTAGAAGGCCCACCATTCCTCGGCGGTCTCGCCCCAGCGGACCTTCTCGCCGCCGTAGTCGGCGACATAGCCGGCCTCGTTGTCGTTCGCATAGATGCCGCGCGTGGCGATCGCGCTCGCCGTCTCCGTGCCGATGAGCGGCTGCATCGGATGGTCGCGATGGTAGGCGTCGATCCGGCCCTGGTTGTAATTGAACCCTTCCACGTCCGCGTCGGTGGAGAAACCTTTGCCGTGCGCGCCGTTCATGGCGAAGGTGACGGGCCGCGACGGATCGAGCGAGCGGACAAGGCGCTTCATGGTTGCGCCGATGCGGGCGCCGACCCCGGTGGCCTGGATGTATTTTTCCTCGTTGGCCAGCGACCAGAGAATGACGCTGGGATGGTTGCGATCGCGGCGGATGAGCCGGGCCAGGCGGTCGAGCGACTCCGGCGTGCTGCCCGGCGAGCGATTTTCGTCCAACACGAGGATGCCGAGCCGGTCGCAGGCATCGAGCAGCTCCGGCGTGGGCGCGCCGTGGGCGGAACGATAGGCGTTGGCGCCGATGGCGAGCAGGCGGCCGAGGCGGAATTCCTGCAGTGCGTCGGGCAAGGCCACCCCGAGGCCGGCATGATCCTGGTGACAGCAGACGCCTTTGATTTCAACATGCCTGCCGTTGAGAAAAAAGCCGCGCTCCGGATCGAAGCGGATGGAGCGAAAACCAAACGTCGTCGTCACCTCGTCGACCAGGGCGTCGCCGCGGCGCAGCGTCGTGACCAATCGATAAAGCGCCGGCGATTCCGGCGACCAAAGCTGCGGGGCGGCCACGAAAATTTTTTGGGAGGCGATGATCCGCTGCGCCGGCCCAATCGTCAGGCTGGAGGAAGTGGCGCGGGCGACTTCGCGGCCCGCCGCATCGACGATGGCCCACTCCAGCCGGCATGGCGCGGCCGCGTCGGAGTCGTTGGCGAGATCGACGCTGACGGTGACGTCCGCCGGGCCCTTGTCATGAAGTTCGGTCAGCACCTGCACGCCATCCGACGCGACGTGGAGCGGCGCGGTCTTGACCAGCCAGACGTGGCGGTAAATTCCCGCGCCCTCATAAAACCATCCTTCCGGCTGGGTCGCGTCGACCCGCACGACGATGACGTTGTCCGCACCGTAGTTGAGATAATCGGTCAGATCGAAGCCGAATCCGTCGTAACCGCTTTCGTTGCGGCCGAGCCGGCAGCCATTGAGCCACACTTCGGCGTCGCGATACACGCCGTCGAACTCGATGGTGATGCGCCGCCCGGCGTCGGCGGCGGGAACGGGAAACACCCGGCGGTACCAGCCGATGCTCGTGCCGGGAAAGGCGCGACCGAGCGGCCTGAAGCCCTGATTCTTGCCTGCATTCCGGTCGAACGGCAGCGCCACCGCCCAATCGTGCGGCAGGTTGACGGCCTGCCAGTCCGAGTCGTCAAACTTGACGGAGCCCATCCCCGACGCGGTCGCCGCCTTGGTCGGGTCCGTGCCGTCGCCGTAGCCGCCGACTTTCTGCAGGTCGTTGCCGGCGCCATAATCGAAATCCTTCGCCGGATCCGCCGCATTGCCGTAATGAAACTTCCAGCCGGCATCAAAAAGGAGCCGCTCTCGCCCGGCCGGAGAGTTTTCCGCCAGCAGTCCGACCGCGGCAAACACGTACACCGCAAGCAGCCGGCAGACGCGACAAACTCCCCGGGGCGAGATCGGAACAACTCCGATAACTGGAAGATTTTGACACATCTCAGCCAATGTCTTTCAGGAGTGATGAACGGCTCCGAAAACTGTTAACAGGCATCCGTCACTTGCACGTAACACCGGCGATCAAATACGTGCGTTTTCATATGACTCATATCAATTTAATGATCAATATCTAAAGAATATTTTATAAAATCGTTTTTTTGTCATTCAAATCAGTAGCAATGGCATAACTCACAGGTTATTCACAAAGCAAATTTGCCGTTTGCCCTTTATTCCGCCGGCGTGTGACGGACCGTCGAATCACGCGCCACGCGGCGCTTGCCAGGGAAGTCCTCAATGGCGTGAAGGCCGCGGCTTTCATGGCGCTGGAGGGCGCAGGCCACGATGAGTTCGGCCACCTGCAGGAGGTTGCGCAGCTCCAACAGGCGGGAATCCACGGAAAAATTCCAGTAATACTCCTGGATTTCGCGCACCAGGTTGGTGATGCGATGGCGCGCGCGCTCGAGCCGTTTCGTCGTGCGCATGATGCCGACATAATCCCACATCGTGCGGCGAAGCTCGTCCCAGTTGTGCGCGAGGACCACGCGTTCGTCGTCGCTCCCGCCGCCCAAGTCGACCCAGGGGGGAATGTCGGCGGCGGCGCGATGGACGGTGCGCAAATAGCGTTCCACCGACCCGGCGCCGCGGTGCGCCATCACGACCGCCTCGAGCAGCGAATTGCTCGCGAGCCGGTTCGCGCCGTGCAGGCCGGTGCAGGCAACCTCGCCGCAGGCGTAAAGACCGGGGAGGGAGGTTTCCGCCGCGAGATTGGTGGCCACGCCGCCGCAGGTATAATGCGCCGCCGGCACGACCGGGATCAGGTCGCGGGCGAGGTTGAAGCCGAGCTTCCGGCAGGTCTGGTAAATCTGCGGAAACCGACCGCGCAAAAATGCCTCGTTGCGGTGCGTGATGTCGAGCCAGACATGCGGCGCGCCGGATTTTTTCATTTCCGAGTCGATGGCGCGCGCCACGATGTCGCGCGGCGCAAGATCGGCCATCGGATGGTAGGCGCCCATGAAGGCCTCGCCGGCGGCGTTGCGCAAGATCGCGCCCTCGCCCCTCACTGCCTCACTGATGAGAAACCGCTGATCCGTGGCCGAATAAAGCGTGGTGGGATGAAACTGGATGAACTCCATGTTCTTCACCGCCACGCCCGCACGGAACGCCATGGCAATGCCGTCGCCCGTGGCGATATCGGGATTCGTGGTGTAGAGATAAACCTGCCCCGCCCCGCCCGTGCTCAGCATCACGACCGGCGCGTGAAACGTCACCACCCGGCCATCCCGCACATCGAGCGCATAGAGGCCGGCGACGCGGTTCGGCCGGCGCGAAGTCCCGCCTTTGCCGCGCACGCGCCGGCCCGCCCCGAGCTTTGCGGTCGTGACCACATCGATCGCGAAAAAATGCTCAAAGAGGGCAATGCGCGGCTCGCGCGCCAGCGCCTTGAGCAGAGCCTCCTCGATCGCCTGGCCGGTCATGTCCTTGACATGCAGGATCCGCCGTTCCGTGTGGCCGCCCTCCCGGCCGAGATCGTAGGCGCCGCTGGTATCGCGGGAAAACTTCAGTCCGGTCTCGATCAGCTCCTGCACGCGCGCCGGCCCGTCGCGCACGATCTCGCGCACCACGCGTTCGTCGCACAACCCGTCGCCCGCCACCATGGTGTCGTGGACATGCTTGGCAAAATTGTCCGTCTGCGCCATGACGACGGCGATGCCGCCCTGCGCGCGGTTGGTGTTGGAGTCGGCCTTGTTTTTCTTCGTCAGAATGGCCACCGAGTGGCCGCCTTGCGCGACTTTCAGCGCGAAGCTCAGCCCGGCAATGCCGCTGCCGATCACCAGGACGTCGAATTGCCTGTTCACAGTTCGACGTTATCGATCAGCCGCACTTCGTCCACCCAGGCGGCGACGGCCAGCAGCGTCCGGCCGGGCACGACCTCGCGCAACGGCTCGAACGTGTCCTTGTCCACCAGCGCCGCATAGATGATACGGACGCGGCGCTTCTGGCTGAGCAGGTGCGTGGCCTCGGCAATGAGGCGGTCCGAGCGGTGCTCGCCGGCGGCGACCATCTCCTGCGCGCGATGCAGCGCCTGGAAGATGACCAGCGCCTCCTCGCGCTGCGATGCCGTGAGATAGCGGTTGCGCGAACTCATGGCCAGCCCGTCCGGCTCGCGCAAGGTCGGCGCGACCACGAGTTCGACCGGCATGTGCAGGTCGGCGATCGTTTTTTTCAGCACGGCCACCTGCTGCGCGTCCTTCTGGCCGAACACCGCGACGTGCGGGCGCACAATGTGGAAGAGCTTCACCACCACCGTGGCCACGCCGCGGAAGTGCGCGGGCCGCGAGACCCCTTCGAGCGGCTTGCTCACCGCCTCCTCCGTCACGTAGGTCGAATAGCCCTTCGGATAAATCTCCTCGACCGGTGGCATGAAGACCGCATCCGCGCCGGCCTCGCGGCACTGTTCGAGGTCCTGCTCGAGCGTGCGCGGGTAGCGGGCGAAATCCTCGTTCGGGCCGAACTGCGTGGGATTGACGAAAATCGACACGACCACCGTGTCGGCCTGCGCCCGCGCGGCCTTCACCAGGCTCAAATGTCCCGCATGGAGCGCGCCCATCGTCGGGACAAAGCCGATGCGCCGGCCTTTCCCGCGCCATTTTTCGGCCAGCGCCTGCATTTCACGAACGGCCTCGATTTTTTGCATGGGCATATGAGAGGGGACAACTCGGGCTTGAATTAACAGGAGCCGTCGCGCTTATTCAAGTATTTCGCCCGGCGCACCCACAGACTTCACGTTCCCTTTACCGACATGATCCGCATCAACGAAAATTACACCAAGCTCAAGGCCTCCTACCTGTTCAGCGACATCGCCCGGCGCGTCGCCGCCTACCAGCAGGCCAACCCGGGAAAGGCCGTCATCCGCCTCGGCATCGGCGACGTGACCGAGCCGCTCCCGCCTGCCTGCATCGCGGCGCTGCATGCCGCGACCGATGAAATGGCGGATCGCGCCACCTTCAAGGGCTACGGCCCCGAGCAGGGCTACGCCTTTCTGCGTGAAGCCATCGCCCGGCACGATTTCGCCGCGCGCGGCGCCAAGGTCGAGCCCGACGAGATTTTCGTCAGCGACGGCGCAAAGTGCGACTGCGGCAACATCCAGGAAATCTTTGCCACCGACATCCGTGTCGCCATCACCGATCCGGTGTATCCGGTTTATGTCGACACCAATGTCATGGCCGGCCGCACCGGCCCGAACCGCGACGGCCGCTACGAGGGCATCACCTATCTCGAGTGCACGCCGGCCAACGGCTACGTGCCCGCCCTGCCCTCCGCGCCGGTGGACCTGATTTATCTTTGCTTTCCCAACAATCCCACCGGCGCCGTGGCCACGCGCGCGCAGCTCGCCGCCTGGGTCGAGTTCGCGCGCCGGAACAAGGCCGTGATCCTCTTCGATGCCGCCTACGAGGCCTACATCCGGGATCCGCAGATTCCCCATAGCATTTACGAAATCGAGGGCGCGCGCGACGTCGCGATCGAGTTTCGCAGCGCGTCGAAGACCGCCGGCTTCACCGGCACGCGCTGCGCCTACACCGTCGTGCCGAAGACCGTCATGGCATGGGATGCCGCCGGCAACGCCCACCCCCTGCACGCGCTCTGGAACCGGCGCCATACGACCAAGTTCAACGGCGTCTCCTATCCGGTGCAAAAGGCCGCCGCCGCCATTTACACCGATGCCGGCCTCCAACAGGTGCGCGCGCTGACCGATTTCTACCTCGGCAACGCCAGGCTCATCCGCGAAGCCATGGCCCGGCTCGGCCTGCCGTGCGCCGGCGGAGAAAACGCGCCCTACCTCTGGGTCAGCACCGGCCGCGACTCATGGGAGTTTTTCGACCTGCTGCTGACCAGGGCGCAGGTCGTGTGCACGCCCGGCGCCGGCTTCGGAACGTGCGGCGAAGGCCACGTGCGCATCAGCGCCTTCAATTCGCGCGAAAACGTCGAGACCGCTCTCGCCCGCATCACCGCCGTGCTGAAGTGAACCGGCCGCCCCGTGTGACCGCAGTCGTCCCTTAATCGCAACAGACCGCAGGATTGATCGTGGCGCGGCGCCGGCGTATTCTTTTGAGACCATGAACTCCATCCTGCTTCGCACCGCCGTTTTTGTCGCCGCCCTGTCTCTCCTGGGCCGGCCGCTCGCACATGCCGCTGAAACCGTTTCCCCGGCATTCAACGACCTCACCTTCGAAGCCGCCGGGCAGAAAGCTGCGGCTGAAAGCAAAATTGTCTTCGTCGATTTCTACACGACATGGTGCGGTCCGTGCAAGATGCTGGACCAGTCGACGTGGCAGGACGCCGCGGTGATTGATCTTCTGCGCGCGAAGGCCGTCGCCATCAAAATCGATGCGGAAAAAGAGAAACCGCTGGCCGCCCGTTACAAAATCGCCGCCTATCCCACGCTCCTGCTGTTGAAACCCGACGGCACAGAAATCGACCGACTCGTCGGTTATCGCGAAGCCAGGACGTTCATCGCCGAGTTCAACAGCGGCCTCGCCGGCAAGACCGCGCTCCAGCGCGCCCAGGAGGCGGTCAAAGGCGCCGCGACCGATCAGGATCGCGTCCAGGCCCGCTACAAGCTGGCCCGCCTGCTGGCCCTCGATGGGAAAAACCAGGAGGCGCTCGACGAATTTCTCTGGTGCTATGATGAAGGCATGAAACAAGCGCCCGGCATGCATGGCGTCCGCAACAGCTTTCTCCTCTCCGACATGGCCAATCTGGGCCGCGATTTTCCGCCCGCGCTGACCGCCCTCCGCGAGCGACGGGACAAGGCTCTCGCCGCCGCGCAGGCGCCTGATGCCAGCCGGGACACATTAATGGATTTGGCCTCCTTGAATCGCACGCTCAAAGAGGATGCGAAGACGCTGGAATTTTTCGACAGGTTACCGGCCGATGACGTCCGAAGGGATCCCCTGGGCCTCATACTTTTCCCCCAACTCTTGGAGGCCAAACGCTATGCCGATGCGGCCAAAGCACAGCCCTACGAAAGAATCGCGCAGACCTTTGCCGTCATGCAGAAAGTTGAAAGCACGCGCGATCCGTCCAGGATGCCGGAACGCCTGCGGCAGCTCATGCACGAAAACCAAATAAAATGGCTCGCGGAGCATGTCGAGATGCTGGCCGGCTCGGGCCAGACTGCCGAAGCCAAGGAGCTGCTCGCCACCGCGTTGAACTACGACCACTCCGACGAAGCCAAGGCCACGTTCCGCCAGCATCTGGAGAGGGCCGGCCATCCCGAGCTGTTCGACAATCCGGCGACAAACACCACCGCTCCCGCCCCGGCGGCAGCACCGGCGACCGCGACGCAGACTTGAAGGCGCGCTATGGCGAGCCGGTTTTGGCCGGCAGCGCCGAGGCGATGGCGTCGGCCAGTTGCGCGGCGTCCGCGCCGAGCAGCTCGGCCAGCCGGGCGTAGTCGCGGCCGTCCCATTTCGCCGGTTCGGCGGTGAAGGCGTGCTGCGTTCCGCTGCCGCTGCCCGGCGCGAAAATTTCAAAAGTCGCGGCGAAATTCACGCCGCCGTCCGCCGTGCCCTCGCAGGCCAGGATCTGCACGCGCACATCGACGTCGCGCGATTCATCGAGGCGGAAGGGATAGGCCACGACCTGGGCCGACGCCGCGAGCTTCGCGCGCAGCACGCGGGCGAGCCCGGCTTCGAGCGGCTCGGCCCAGCGCGCGTCATCGTTGTAGCGCACCTCGCTCGCGCCCTGCCGGACGGCCAGCGAGGGCGACCGCAGGTACTCCGGCAGATGCACCGGCAGCAGTCCCAGGCGCAACGCCGGCGCCTTCGCCGGCGCCGCCTCGGCCGGCGTCGGCAGGACATAGTAGCGCGCCGCGTCGGGCTTGGCCTCGGGCAGCGAGCAGCCGGCGGACAGAAGACAGAGGATGGAAGCCGGCAAGCAGAAACCAGGGAACAGGAGCCGGAATGGCGCCGCAATGATTTCGAAAGAGCTGTTATTTTTCATTTTCACGGCCTTTGCGTTCTGCGGGTGGGACAGGATCACGGCTCCGGCTTTTTGCCGACGACCAGGGCGTTGGGATTGCGCTCGAGGAAATCGGCCAGCCGGCGCACGGCATCGGCGGCATCGCCGAGCTGCTGCAAGGTCTGCGCGGCCTGGTCGCCCACCCAGCCCTGCGCCTCGATGAAATGCTGCGCGCTCGCCGCCGCGGCGTTGAAACGCTCCAGCGCCGAGCGGGCCTCCTGGAGCGTGGCCGTGAGATTCTCGCCGGCGGGCGTGACCTGGGTGTCGAGTTTGGCGAGCACGCCGCGCAGCTCGGTGATCGCGGCGTTGAGATTGGCGAAGGCCTGTTTCGCGTCGGGCGACGACGCCAGGTCCTTCACCGCCGCGCCCGCATCCTTCCATTGGTTGACCAGGCCCTTCACGTCCGCGCCGTCGAGCTGCTTGCGCGTGTCGGCGACGAGGCTTTTCAGATTTTCCACCAAGCCCTCGAAGTCGACTTTTTTCAGGTTGTTCAAAATTTCCGAGAAGCTCGCCTGGTACTCCGAGGTGAGCGAGCGGACGGCGGGCACGACGGCGTATTTCATCTCGGTGAAATTGACGGGCGGCGCCGGATATTGCTCCGGACTCAGGTAGTCGAGCTCGACGAAGAGCAGCCCGGTCGCGAGGCCGACGACGCCGAGCTGGGCGCGCAAGCCGTGGTCGATCATGTCCTGGAACACGCCGCGCTTCGAGACGTCGATGGGGGAGCCGCGCGAATCGGTGATGATGTTGCGGTTCAGCTCGCAGACCACGGCGGCGACGGCGTGATTCTTGGCCGCGTCGTAGCGCACGCTGAGACCAACCACCCGCCCCACCCGCACGCCGCGCAGCTTCACGGGCGAGCCGAGATCGAGCCCGTGCACCGACTCGTCGAAATAAACCACGAACCGCTCCGGCTGGGAAAACAGACTCAGTCCGCCGAATGAGAGCAGCGCGATCAAGGCCAGCGCCATGGCCCCGACCACGAAGGCGCCGATCACGGAGGGACTGAGTTTGGACTTCACGGGAGACAGCGTTACGGATTTGCGGACGGGGGTGAAGTTTTTTGCGACACTCCGGCGTCGCGCGTGAGAAACTCCCGCACCCGCGGATCGTCGTTTTCATCCACCAGCGCGCGCGGCGGGCCCTCGGCAATGATGCCCTGAGCCGCCCGGTCCAGCAGGATGACGCGGTCGGCCAGTGCGAAGATGCTCGCGAGTTCGTGTGAAACGATGACCATGGTCGTCCCGAGCGTGTCACGGATTTCGCGGACGAGTTCGTCGAGATGGTAGGATGTGACCGGATCGAGGCCGGCCGACGGTTCGTCGAAAAACACGATCGCCGGATCGAGCGCCAGCGCGCGGGCGAGGCCGGCGCGCTTTTTCATGCCGCCGCTGAGCTCCGCCGGGTAATAGTCCTCGAAGCCGGAGAGTCCGACCTGCGCCAGCTTGAGCATGACGATCTGGTTGATTTCGCGCGGCGCGAGCGCGGTGTATTCCTCCAGCGGGAGCGCGACGTTCTCGCGCAGCGTGAGCGAGCTCCACAGCGCGGCGCTCTGGTAGAGCACGCCGAAGGTCTTGAGCATGGCGCGCCGTTCGCCCGGCTCGGCCTCGGTGAAGTTTTGGCCGAAGTAGCGCACCGAGCCGGCGATCGGACGGCGCAGTCCGATCATGTGCCGCAGCAGCGTGGTTTTGCCGCAGCCGCTGCCGCCGATGACGAAAAACAACTCGCTCCGCCGCACGGAAAAGGTGACGTCGCGCAACATCACCGTCTCGCCGTAGCCGCAGGTCAGGCCGGCGACGTCGACTGCCCGGGAATTGTTTTCGTCCGCCATGGCCTCAGATGTGCAGGATGTTGAACACGACCGCGAAGACCGCGTCGGCCGTGACGATGAGCAGGATGGAGGTGACAACCGCGGACGTGGCCGCGCGGCCCACACCCGCCGCACTGCGCTCGGCCTGCAGCCCCCGCAGACAGCCGGCGAGCCCGACGATGAGGCCGAAGGTCACGCTCTTGATCAGCCCCGCACTCAAGTCCGACAAATCGATGGCGCTCTGCGTCTCGACCCAGTAGGCGCTGGGCGGGATGTCGAGGATGCCGAGCGAAACGATCATGCCGCCGAAAATGCCGACGCCGTTGGCGTACAGCGCGAGCAGCGGCATCATCACGGCCAGCGCCAGCATGCGCGGCAGGACGAGAAAGTCGACCGCGCGGATGCCGAGCGTTTCGAGCGCGTCGATCTCCTCGTTCATCTTCATGTTGCCCAGCTCGGCCGCGAAGGCCGCGCCGGTGCGGCCGGCCAGCACCGTGGCCGTCATGACCGCGCCCATTTCGCGCACGGTGGAAAGGCCGACCAGGTCCGCCACCCAGATGTCGCCGCCGTACTGGCGGAGGATGATCGCGCCGGTGTAGGCCAGCGTGACGCCGGCGAGAAAGCTGATCAGGCTCACGATCGGCAGCGCCATCGCGCCGCAGGACTGCATCTCGGAGAGGCAGTCGCCCCAGCGAAACCTCCCCGGCTGCCGGCCCAGCCGCGCCGCCGCCAGCGTGCACTCGCCGACAAACCGGAAAAACTCCTTCGTCCGCTGCCAGACGCCCTGCGTGGCCAGCCCCACCACGGCGAGAAAATTTTTCGAGCGGTCGAAGGGCGGCCGCGTCAGATACGCGCCGGCCAGCCGGTCGGCCAGCCGCCGCACCGCCGGGGGCAGCGCCTCAAGGTCGAGGTGCGCGCCCGCGGTTTCGCACCACCGCCGCGCCTCGTGCACGAACAGCACCAGCGAACTGTCCCACTGTGTCTTTTCGCGCAGTTCCAGCCGTACACTGGTCGGCTTCAGCCCGCCCAGCGTCTCGGCCCACGACGGCCGCGGCGCGGTGATTTTCCACACGCCCGACAGCTCGAGGATGAGCCGGCA
>DATJYF010000054.1:0-7137 GCA_035499715.1 Opitutaceae bacterium
GCCCCTCGCCAACCCTTTTGCCGGCGTCTACGATCCGCCGAAGCCTCCGCTCTCCGCCTACATGCTCGGCAACAAAGCCCATTCGAGCGCCTGGCAGTACCAGTTCTACGGTCTGACCAGGGCGTGGTTTTGGGACGACCGCGTCCTGCTCACCGGCGGAGTTTCACGCACCTGGGTCAGCAGCAACACTTCGATGTACGATCCGACCAATCCTTCGGCGCCGCCCGCCCTGCTGGACCTGCATGGCTACAAGGACACTTTTCTCGGCGGCGTGCTGGTCAAGCCGGCGGCCAATGTCTCCCTTTATTACACCTACTCCACCAACGCCGCGCTCACCAGCTTCAACCAACAGCCGCTCTGGCAGCAGGGACGGCAGCACGAGTTCGGCGTGAAAAGCGAATTTTTCCAGCAGCGGCTGGCCTTCACCGCCGCCCATTTCCAGATCGCCCAGACCAATCTCGCGACGCCGAACCCCGCCTTCAACGTCGATCCGGTGCACAACCAGCCCAGCACGCTTTCCGACCAGACCAACCACGGATTCGAACTGAACCTCGTCGGCGGCCTGACCGAAAACATCTCCGCCATCGCCAGCTTCACCGGGATGAAATTTCGGGATCCGTTCGGCCGCCGCGCCCGCAATGTCCCCGATCGACTTGCCAACCTGCTTCTCAATTATCATTTCACCAGCGGCCGGCTGAAAAATTTCAGCTTTTTTGCCGGCGCGGAATATGTCGGGAAGACCGCCGGCGAAAACGCCCAGGCCGATCCGACGACCAAGGTCACGCTCACCACCCTGGGCGTGCCCACCCAGCCCGGTTTCTATGTTGCCGCCTGGACCGTATACAACGCCGGCGCCACCTACCGCTGGAAGAACTGCCGCTTCAACCTCAACGTGGACAATCTCCTGAATGCAAAATTCGCCTGGCAGCCGGCCAGCCGCCTCTCCGTCAGCCCCTATCCCGGCCTCACCGTGCGGCTGACCACGGACGTCAGGTTTTAGCGTTTCCCTTCTGCCCGCCGGCCGTCTTCCGGCGCGCCGCCCTCATCCTCGGCGGTTTCGCCGGCGGAGCGGAAAAAAGGTCCGCACACCTCGGCCAGCCGCGGCAGGGTGAACGGCTTGGCGATGACGGGCACATTCCATTTCGCAATTTCCGCCTCGAGATGCTGTTCGCCGGGATGGCCGGTGATGAAAACAAAACGGCGGGCGGCGTGGGGCTGGATTTCACGCAGGCGGAGATAGAAATCGGTGCCGCTCATCCCGGGCATGCGGATGTCGGAAAGCACCAGCGCGTATTGCTCTCGTTCCATCGCAGCCAGGGCCTCGGCGCCGTTGGCCACCAGATCCACCACGCAGCCGAATTGTGTGCGCAGCAATTCCTGCAGGAGCCGGCGCACCACTTCCTCATCCTCGACCACCAGCACCCGCGTGCCGCTCGGCGCGGCGATGGTCGTCCAGGTGCTGCTGCCCCGGAGTGGAGGCGGCACCGCCGGGCCCGTCCGTTCGAGCGGAAGCGACACGGTGAAGCGGGCGCCGTGACCCGGCTGGCTTTCGGCCGTGATTTCACCGCCGTGCTGCCGGACGATGCTGAAGCAGATGCTCAAGCCGAGGCCCGAGCCGCGATCCGAGCCCTTGGTTGTGAAAAAAGGATCGAACACCCGGCCGAGATGTTCCGGCGCGATGCCGCACCCGTTGTCCGTCACGATCAGCAAGCCCATGCGGCCGATCGACCGCGCCTCGATCGAGAGCACCGGTTCGGGCCGGCCCTCCATGGCCTGCAGCGCGTTGAGCACCAGATTGATTCCGACCTGCTTCAGCTGGCTGGCGTCCGCCATGACCCACACCGGAGCCGACGGCAGCACGGTGCGGACCTCGCACGGGGCCTCCCGCAGCTGAAAGCGCAGCATCACGAGCGTGTCTTCGACGATGGCGCGCAGATCCACCGCCTGGACGGATGGCGCGCTGGGCTTGGAAAGCTGGAGGAGCTGCCGGATGATGTCCGCCGCCTCCATCACGCTTTTCATAATGACCTCGGTGTAACCGCGCGCAGCGCCCGCAGCCTCGAGGTTGAGCAATTCGGCGAATCCCTGCACCGGCGTGAGCTTGTTGTTCAACTCATGGGCGATGCCGCCGACCAGCGTCTCGAGCAGCTTTTGTTTTTCCTGGCGCAATAGGTTTTGCTCCAGCGCGCGCTGGTCGGTGATGTCGTCCAGGCAGGCGCAAATCTGGCCGGTCTCGCGGATCCAGCCGGTCGAGCAGCGGAAAAGCCGCGCCCCGCGCCCGGGCACCTGGAAGACAAACTCGCCCGTCGTCGGCGCGTCGCCGCCCTGCGCCTGCGCCTCGAGCAGGGTCAGAAAGGCCGCGCACTCCTTCGCCTCCATCCTCGCGGGGAGCGAGAGATTCTTCGCCGGCGCCTCGCCGAAGCCGAGCAGTTCCGCCAGCCGGCGGTTGTGTTCATGCACTTCGCCCCGCGGATCGAGCAGCGCCACGCCCAAGGTGTGCCCTTCGAACAGCCCGAGATAGAGTCCCTGTGACTGGCGGAAGGCATGATAGGCGCGGAAAAGCTCAAGGTTCTGCTGCCGCAGCGTGGTCTGCTGCCGGCGCAATTCGTCGAGTTGCTCCGCCACCAGACGCGATTGCAACTGCGCCACCGCCTCGACCGGAATCAGGCCGAGCAAGCGGTGCTCGGCGTCGACCAGCACGATTTCCTCGTGGAATTCATCGCCGCGCCGCGCCATCGCCCGGTCCAGCAGCTCGCGCACCGGGATGTCCTGCGCGACGATCAGCGGATTCGCCACCAGCACGGTCTCGACCGGGCTCTGGCTGTACAGCGCGAAGCCAAAGCGCGATCCCATCACAAAGCCGATCTGGCCGCGCGAGCAAAGGCCGATCACCCGTCCGCCCCGCCGCACCGCCATGAACTCGACGCCACGGTCGCGAAACGCCCGGTGCGCGCTTTCCAGCGGCGTGCCGGCCTCCACCGCTTCGCTGTGATGGATGAGCGATTCGAGCGAGGTGGCTTCCGCACTCAGCGCCGCCAGTCCCGCCCCGGGAAATTCCTGCGGCCGCGCCTCTCCCACGGAGTCAGGCGCTTCGATCACGGATGGAACATCCTCGGGCGGATCCGGAAGAGTGAGTTCTGGCATGACCTGAAGACTGGAAAACAGCCTGCCCCAGTATCGTCTTTTCGCGAACGCGCTGCGTTACAGTTGCGTGAAATCAGAGTTAACTGCTCGTCCATCAATTGCAAATGAAAGGCAGAAGGATAACGTTTTCAACCCCTGCGGCGCAACCCTTCCCCACCCGCGGCGGCAGGGCTCCGCCAAAAAAACAGCCTCTCAGGCCACGGCGCCGACCGCCGGCGCCGCCTCGGCCAAGGTGTTGAGCACTCTGACCAGCTCCGCGCTGCGGATCGGTTTGGCCAGGCATCCGTCCATGCCCGCCGCCAGGCAGTGCTCCTGATCTTCCTTCATCGCGAAGGCGGTCAGGCCGATGATCGGCAGGTGCGCGGGCTTGCCGAACTCCTCCCGGCGAATGGTCGCGGTCGCTTCGAGACCGTCCATCTCGGGCATTTGCACGTCCATCAACACGACGTCGAAGGAGCCGGTGTGATTCAACTCCACCGCCCGCCGGCCGTTTTCCGCCAGCGTTATGTCGTGCCCCATCTGCTGGAGCATCTTGATTGCCACCTTCTGGTTCACGAGATTGTCTTCGGCGAGCAGGATGCGCAGCTTGCGCGAGGGCTTCGGCGCCGTGTCCGCCGGGAGTAAGGCCGCGCGCCGCGGCGCCGCGTCCGGCTTGGACGCAGCCACGAGCACCGTCTTGATCGCCTCGATCAGATCGGCCTGCCGCACCGGCTTGATCAAATGGGCCTTGATGCCGCACGCGCCGCAACGCGCCATCGTCGAGCTGCGATCGTTGGAAGTCAGCATCATGATCAGGCTGTCGGAAAATTCCGCCTGCACCCGCTGGGCCAGATCGAATCCATCCATTTCCGGCATCTGGCAGTCGGTCACCACCAGCGTGAACGGATGTCCGGCGGCCTTCGCCTCGGCCAGGGCCAGCAGCGCGCTCTTCCCGTCTTCCACACAGCTCACCTCCGCATGCCAGCCGCCGAGCATCTCTTCGAGGATGCGGCGGTTGGTGGCATTGTCGTCCACGACCAGAATGCGGCTGTTTGCCAGATGGGGGAATTCCAGTGCCGGCGCGGGCCTGGGCGCTCCCTCCGCCTCGAGCAGCGGAATGATGAAATGAAACGTGGTGCCGACCCCGGGCGTGCTTTCCAGCCAGATGTCGCCGCCCATGAGTTTGACCAGCCGCCGCGAAATCGCGAGACCGAGTCCGGTGCCGCCGAACCGCCGCGTCGTCGAACTGTCAACCTGGGAGAACGCCTCGAAGAGTTTTTTCTGCTTGTCCTCGGGAATGCCGATGCCGGTGTCGGCCACGGAGAATTTCAGGACCGGTTCGCCGCCGTCGTTCGACCGCACCCGCGACACCCGCAAAACAATCTCGCCCTTGAGCGTGAATTTCAGCGCGTTGCCGAGAAGATTGAAGAGAATCTGCCGCAGCCGCGTCGGATCGCTGTGGACGAAAGGCGGACAGTCCGGAGAAATTTCGACGATGAGGTCGATCTTCTTTTGATGCGCCGGCAGGGCGAAAGCCTTGCCGCACGACTCGACGATCTCGCGCAGATCGACCGCCAGCGATTCCAGTTCCAGCTTGCCCGCCTCGATCTTGGAAAAGTCGAGAATGTCGTTAACCACCGCGAGCAGCGTGTCGGCCGACTGCGCGGCGGTGGTGAGAAAATCCCTTTGCTCGGTCGTCAGCTCGGTCTTCAAGGTCAGTTCCGTCATGCCGATCACGCCATTGAGCGGCGTGCGGATTTCGTGGCTCATATTGGCGAGAAATTCGCTCTTCGCCCGGTTGGCGATGTCGGCGGCTTTCCGGGCGCGCTGGAAATGGACGCCGAGCCAGCCGATCAAGGCCAGGGCCACCGCCAGCACGCCGATCACCGCCACCATGTAGCGGTTGCGCTGCTGCACTTGATCGAGATAAAATAGGGTGACGCTGTCGTTGCTGGGATCGAGGAACCAGCTGAAATAGAACGAGGCCAGGGTGCCATCCATCGCCATCTTCACGATCTCGTCGCGAATCGCATCCGCGGCCCGGTCGGCGCCCGGCCGCTTGAAGGACGCACCGACGCCCAGCCGGGTTTGACCGCCGGCCAGGGGAATGAAACGGAATTTGACGTTCTGCACATTTTTTAAATTCACCAGGTCGGCGGCGTGCGCCTTGCTGCCCCAAAGCAGGCCGGCCTCCGCTTTGCCGGACATGATCGCCTCCAGCACCTTCTGGTTGTCCGGCACGCTGACGAGAGTGGAATCGGAGAAATAAGTATGGGCCAGCCGGGCGCCATTCACGTCATTGTGGTAATATACCGTCTGGCCGATCAAATCACCCGGCCCGCTCACGGGTTTCGACGCCAGGCACACGAGCCAGAAGCTGTTGGTGATCCATGGCCGGGAAATGTGCATTTTCTTCAGGCGGTCGGGTGTGATCACCATCAACGGCCACAAATCCACCTTGCCGCTGACCAGCGGCGCGTCCGGGCCGTCCGGTGCATAGACCCATTGAATCGGGATGTGGCGGCGGCGGCACGCCTCGGTGACAATGTCAATGGCCGGTCCGGTGGGCCGGCCGTCCGGGGTCACGATTTGGTTCGGTGGCGACGATTGAAAGCCGATGCGGAATGGCTTCGAGGCCAGCGCCGGATCGCGAAGCCTGGTCATGAACCGGGCGGCGACGCCGCCGCCTGCGATCAGTCCGGCCAGGCCGGCGATCATCCATTTGCGGCATAATGACCTCAAGTGCATCTGATTCCGATTATATACTTTTGTTGTATCGGTCTTTCCCCGCCGATCTTTAGCCGAAATACACCTCGCCAGCCCGGGATAATGTCCGATTTAATCGTTTATTGTAAACTTGATACGATTTTTGAGCATGGAACAAGCCATGATCTGAGCCGGCACGACGCACCGCGATTGTGCGCGGCCTGTCCGGGACAATCGTCGTAGCCAAGGATGAGGCCGGCCCACCGGCCGCCGCGACGAATCACGCGGCAGGGAATGCCCATTCGGAAGTCAAATCGTCCCAGCGCGCGGCATCATTTCATCTCTGCCCGAAGCCGTCGCCGTCCTGGATGAGCTCGATGCGATTGCCAAAGGGATCGGTCGTGTAAACGCGCCTGCGGTCCGGCAGCGTCGTTTCCGGGATAATGGGGAAACCTTGCGCGGAAAGACGCGCGCAGAGCGCGTCCAAGTCGCGGACGCAAAACGCCGGGTGCGCCTTTTTCTGCGGCGAAAAACCCTGCTCGATGCTGGCGTGCACCAGCACGTTGGTGCCGGAACGAAACCAGCAACCGCCGCGAACCGCATAGGCTGGAGGCTTGGCCTCCTCTTCCATTTCCAGCAGTGCACCGAAAAATTTGCGCGCCGCCGCCTCCTGGCCGGGCGGCATCGTGAGTTGGATGTGATCGAGTCGCGTGATCATTTCTGTCGGTGATTATGGTTCGACTGGAATTTGCAAAGTACGCCAGTTTTCATGCAACCGCTGCGCGCCAACCTGCTCCCAAAACCGCAGCCCTGACGCATTGTCATCCTGAACATAAAGATTGCACTTCCTGATCCCCTGACCGCGCAAAGAGGCAATGACCTTGTCGACCAAGGCCCGGCCCATCCCTTGATTTCGATACGTCGGATCGACGGCTAAATGTCTGAGGATGGCCCTTCGTCCATCGTGACCACAAAGCACAGTTCCAACCACGCGGTTTTGGATCACTGACACATAACACAGGCCCGGATTGCGTCTGAGATAAAGCTCGATGCGATCGCGCTCATCGTCATCACCCATGCAAAGCCCTTCCGTTTGTGACCACAAACGATAGACCTCGCCGTAATCAGAAATCAAAAAAGGACGGATTTCGTAAAACATCCAAACGCCATATTGGGCTTGCCGCCGCGTCGTTCAATTTCCGAATCAGAAGGTCGATTTTCGAGTCAGAAGGTCGATTTTCGTGGCCACAGCCAATTTGGCTGGCCCCGGAACAACCACCCGCCAGAGTCGGACTCACTGTCGCCCTT
>DATJYF010000055.1:0-6884 GCA_035499715.1 Opitutaceae bacterium
CACGCCGACCGGTTTCACCCCGCTGGGCAATGTGCCCGCGCCGTGGAGCATCGCGGCGGTGGGCGATTTCAATCACGATGGCAAAGCCGACATTCTCTGGCGCAATGCCACCACCGGCGAGGTTGGCGTCATGCTGATGAACGGAACGTCATTTGGCAGCTACGTCGGGCTCGGCGTGGTGGATTCATCCTGGAGCGTGGTCGGGCTTGGCGATTTCAACAACGACGGCCAGACGGATGTTCTCTGGCAGAACACCAGCGGAGCGCTCGGATTCTGGACCTTGAACGGGACGACCGTTACGGGCTTTACGCCTATCGGCACGTTGCCAGCGCCGTGGACGATCGCTGGAGTCGGCGACTTCAATGGCGACGGCAAATCCGACCTGCTGTGGTACGATCCGACAAGCGGCAATCTGGTCGTCAGCCTGATGAACGGCGCCACGGTCACGAGCTTCGAGCCGATCGTCGATCTGCCAGCGCCGTGGACCGTGGCTGGCGTGGCCGATTTCAACGGTGACGGCTCATCGGACCTGCTGCTACGCGATCCGACGACCGGCAACGTCGGCATTCTGCTGATGAACGGCGCGACGCCGGCCAGCTTCAGCCTCGTGGGCAATGTCCCCGCGCCCTGGCAGCCGCTGGATTAAAAAAAGCCCGCCGGTATCGCAATGATACCGGCGGGCAAGGATAGGCGGTTTACTTTTGCTCTTCCAGCGCGGCCTGGGCCGCGGCGAGGCGGGCGACGGGCACGCGGAAGGGCGAGCAGCTCACGTAGGTGAGTCCGAGCTTGTGGCAGAACTTCACCGAGGCGGGATCGCCGCCGTGCTCGCCGCAGATGCCGAGTTTGATCTTCTCGCGCGTCTTCCGGCCTTTTTCGACCGCGATCTGCATGAGCTGGCCGACGCCGCTCTGGTCGATCGAGGCGAAGGGATTCTTCGTCACGATTTCCAGTTCAGCATAGGGCGGGAGGAATGAGCCGGAGTCATCGCGGCTCATGCCGAGGCAGGTTTGGGTCAGGTCATTGGTGCCGAAACTGAAGAACTCGGCGCTCTGCGCAATTTCATCGGCGGTGAGCGCGCCGCGCGGCACTTCGATCATGGTGCCGACGAGATAATCGAGCACCACGGATTTTTCATTCATGACTTCCTTGGCCACGCGGTGGACGACCTCGAGCTGGAGATCCAGCTCCTTCTTGAAGCCGACGAGCGGGATCATGACCTCCGGCTTCACCTTGATGCCGGCCTTTTGGACCTCGGCCGCGGCTTCGAAAATGGCGCGGGACTGCATTTCGGAAATTTCCGAATAAACAATGCCGAGGCGGCAGCCGCGGAAGCCAAGCATGGGATTGAATTCATGGAGTTCCTTGACGCGCTGTTTGATCTTGGCCACCGGCACGCCCATCTTGGTCGCCAGATCCTGCTGTGCGGCGTCCTCGTGCGGGAGGAATTCGTGCAGCGGGGGATCGAGGAAGCGGATGGTCGCGGGCAGGCCTTTCAGCTCCTTGAAGATGCCGACGAAATCCTTCTTCTGGTAGGGGAGGAGCTTGGCCAGGGCTTTCTTCCGGTCCTCGAGGTTGTCGGCGAGGATCATTTCGCGCATCGCGTCGATGCGGTTGCCTTCGAAGAACATGTGCTCGGTGCGGGTCAGGCCGATGCCGGTGGCGCCGAAGGCGACGGCGTTGGCCGTCTGCTCCGGCGTGTCGGCGTTGGTGCGGACCTGGAGCTTGGTGGCTTTCGCGCACCAATCCATCAGCTTGTTGAACATCTGGCAGGTCGGGCTGTCCTTGGCATCGAGCGATTTTTCGATCAGCACCTGGACGATTTCCGAAGCGGCGGTGGGAAGCTCGCCGGGATAAACCTCGCCGGCGGTGCCGTTGATGGAGATATAGTCGCCCTCTTTGTAGACCGTGCCGTCCACCGTCATGGTCTTGGCGGCGTAGTCGATTTGCAGCGCGGCGGCGCCGCAGACGCAGACCTTGCCCATCTGGCGGGCGACGAGCGCGGCATGCGAGCTGACGCCACCTTTGGCGGTGAGGATGCCCTCGGCGGCGATCATGCCGCGCAGGTCTTCAGGTGAAGTTTCATTGCGGACGAGCAGGACTTTTTCGCCCTTCTCGGCGGCGGCCACGGCGCGTTCGGCGTTGAGATACATCCGGCCGGAGGCGGCGCCGGGTCCGGCGGGCAGGCCCTTGGCGATGCACTTCGCGGCCTTGACCGCCTTGCGGTCGAAAACGGGCGCGAGCACCTGGTCGAGCTGGTCGGCTGGAACGCGACGGACCGCGGTCTTCCAGTCGATCAGCTTTTCCTTTTCCATCTCGATGGCGAAGCGGACGGCGGCGAGGCCGGTGCGCTTGCCGTTGCGAGTCTGGAGCATGAAGACCTTGCCGTCCTGGATGGTGAACTCGAAATCCTGCACGTCCTTGAAATGCGACTCGAGCGTCTTGCGGATGATTTCGAGTTCATCGAAGGCGGCGGGCAGGTGGTTCTTGAGCTGCGCCACGGGCTCGGGAGTGCGCACGCCGGCGACGACGTCCTCGCCCTGGGCGTTGATGAGAAATTCACCGTAGAAAACCTTTTCTCCGGTGGCCGGGTCGCGGGTGAAGGCGACGCCGGAGCCGGACTTGTCACCGGTGTTGCCGTAGACCATGGCCTGGACGTTGACGGCGGTGCCCCATTCGGTGGGAATATTATATTTGCGGCGGTAGACGATGGCGCGGTCGTTCATCCACGAGCCGAAGACGGCGCCGACGGCGCCCCATAATTGCTTCCACGGATCCTGCGGAAATTCGCTATTCGTGCGCTGCTTGATCAGTTTCTTGAAACGGGTCACGAGTTCCTTGAGATCGGCCACGGTCAGCTTCGGATCCTCGACGTCGGCATGGTAGCGTTCGTGCTTGAGGTCGTGAATGACGGTTTCAAACGGCTCGTGGTCCTCGCCGGCGCTTTTCTGCACGCCCATGACCACGTCGCCGTACATCTGGATGAAGCGACGGTAGCAATCCCAGGCAAAGCGCTCGTTCTTGGTCGCGTTGACGAGGGCGAGGACGGTTTCGTCATTGAGGCCGAGGTTGAGGATCGTGTCCATCATGCCCGGCATGGAGTCGCGGGCGCCGGACCGGACGGAGACGAGCAGCGGCATGGCGCTTTTGTCGCCGAACTTCGTGCCCATGATGGCCTCGATGTGGGCCATGCCGGCCTCGACGGTGGGCGCGAGGTTTTTCGGGTAGGAACGCTTGTGGGCGTAATAATAGGTACAGACCTCGGTGGTGATGGTGAAGCCCGGGGGCACCGGCAGGCCGATGCGCGACATCTCGGCGAGATTTGCGCCCTTGCCGCCCAGGAGCGGTTTCATGGAGCCGTTGCCGTCGGCTTTTTTGTTACCAAAGAGGTAAACGTATTTGGGAGATTTTGTTTTTGTGGTCATAACCGGGTCTTCGTTGCGGAAATTGTTTTCCATCCCTGTGGAAGGACAGGTGGTTGACTTTATCCCAACCGGCGTGGCGGCACTTCTCCGATCTTGGCATTTGCTCGGCCTTTCTTGACGGGTGGCCGGCCGGATCCGCACTTGCCCAAAAAATGGCCACCCAATCCCAAATAATGCGGAGAGCGTTTCATTGGTTGAGCTTATGCTGGAGCATCGTGAAAGCAGACGCCGTAATGCCGGAAAAAAAGGGACTGTCCGCCCGCGCGCTCGAACACGCCAGCGGCGACAAGCGCTTCAAGATTCTGGAGGCGCACATCAAGCGCCACCAGCACCGCCAAGATGCGTTGATCGAGGTGCTGCACAAGGGACAGGAACTGTTCGGCTTCCTCGACGACGATCTGCTGATCTTCATCGCCAACCGGCTCATGCTGCCGCCCAGCCGCGTCTACGGCGTGGCCACCTTCTACCATTTCTTCACCCTCAAGCCGCAGGGCGCGCACACCTGCGTCGTCTGCCTCGGCACCGCCTGCTACGTAAAGGGCGCCGCGAAGGTGCTGGCTGCCGTGGAGGCGGCGGCGAAGGTCAAGGCCGGCGAAACCACGCCGGACAAGCAACTCTCTCTGCTCACTGCGCGCTGCATCGGCGCCTGCGGCATCGCTCCCGCTGTCGTCTATGATGGCGCGGTCACGCCGCACCAGACACCCGAAAGCGCCCTCGCTCAATTGAAAGGATGGCTGCCCCATGGTCATTGATGATCTCAACGCAATCGCCGAAAAGGAGCGGGCCGCCCGCAAGAAGACGGTCATCCGCTGCTGCATGGCCGCGGGCTGCATGTCCTCCAATTCGGAGGCGGTCAAAAAAAACCTCGACCAGGCGGTGAAGGAAGCCGGCTTAAGCGACCAGGTGGAGGTGCGGGGCGTCGGCTGCATGCGGTTGTGCTGCGAAGGCCCGCTGGTCGGCATCGATCCCGGCGCCAAGCTCTATGAAAAAGTCACGCCCGAGGACGCCAAGGCGCTCATCGCCACCCTGAAGGGCGGCAAGACCGGCGTCAAACAGGGCGACCTCAGCCAGCCCTTTTTCCGCAAGCAACTCTCCATCGTCCTGGCCAACAGCGGCGAGATCGATCCCGAGCGCATCGAGGCCTATATCGCGGTCGACGGCTACCAGGCGTTGCATCATGTGCTGCGCGAGATGACACCGAAGGAGGTCGTGGAGGAAATGGTCAAGAGCGGCCTGCGCGGCCGCGGCGGCGCGGGTTTTCCCACCGGCATCAAGTGGGGCACCGTGGCCAAGACACCGGGCCAGCAGAAATACATCGTATGCAACGCCGACGAAGGCGATCCCGGCGCGTTCATGGACCGCAGTGTGCTGGAGAGCGATCCGCACGCCGTGCTCGAAGGCATGGCCATCGCGGCCTACGCGGTCGGGGCGAACCAGGGCTTCATTTACTGCCGGGCGGAATATCCGCTCGCGATCAAGCGGCTGCAGACCGCGATCAAGCAGGCGAAACAACTCGGCCTGCTCGGCAGCGGAATTTTCGAGTCGCCGTTCAATTTCAACATCGACATCCGCATCGGCGCTGGCGCCTTCGTCTGCGGCGAGGAGACCGCGCTGATGATGTCGGTCGAGGGCAAGCGCGGCACGCCGCGTCCGCGTCCGCCGTTCACGGCCGAGAGCGGACTGTGGGGCTGTCCGACCCTGATCAACAACGTCGAAACCTTCGCCAACGTCCCGCCGATTTACCGCCGCGGCGCGGCGTGGTTCGCCAGCATCGGCACGGAAAAAAGCAAGGGCTCAAAGGTCTTCGCCCTCGCGGGCAAAATTTCCAACACCGGCCTGATCGAGGTTCCCATGGGCACGCCTCTCCGCCAGATCGTGGAGGAGATGGGCGGCGGCGCACCCGACGGCGGCAAAATCAAGGCCGTGCAGACCGGCGGCCCCTCCGGCGGCTGCATCCCCGCCGAGGCGCTCGACACGCCGGTCGATTACGAATCACTCACCAAGCTCGGCTCCATCATGGGCTCGGGCGGCATGATCGTGATGGATGAAACCACGCACATGCCGGATGTGGCGCGATTTTTCATGGAATTCTGCATGGATGAATCCTGCGGCAAATGCATTCCCTGCCGCGCCGGCACCGCCCAGATGCACCATTTGCTCGAAAAAATCCTCGATCGGAAAGCCACGGCGCGCGACCTCCAGACCCTGGAGGAACTCTGCGACATGGTGCGCAACACCAGCCTGTGCGGCCTCGGCCAGAATGCGCCGAACCCCGTGGTCAGCACCCTGCGGTTCTTCCGGAAGGAATACTTGGAACTCCTGCAACCGGACCAGTACGGCCCGCAAAACGGTGCGACTGCGCCGGCCGCGAAAACCAAAATGGAGGCGAAATAATTTCCCATGGCCGCCAAAACCTTAACCATCGATGGGAAGCAGGTCAGCGCTGACGAAGGCGCGACAATCCTCGAGGTCGCCACCGACGCCGGCATCAAGCTGCCGACGCTCTGCCATCTCGAAGGCGTTTACGATGTCGGCGCCTGCCGCCTCTGCCTGGTCGAGCTCGCCGGCACGCCCAAGCTCCTGCCCGCCTGCACCACCAGGATCAGCGAAGGCATGGAGGTCAGGACCGACAGCGAGCGGCTGCGCAAGTACCGCCGCATGACCCTCGAGCTGCTTTTCGCCGAGCGCAACCACGTCTGTGCCGCCTGCGTCGCCAACGGCCACTGCGAGCTGCAGACGCTCGCCTACAATCAGGGCATGGAGCACGTGCGCTACGACTATTGTTATCCGAAATGGCAGATGGATGCGACCCACCGGCTCTTCGGCATGGACCACAACCGGTGCATTCTCTGCACCCGCTGCGTCCGCGTCTGCTGGCACATCGAAGGCGCCGGCACCAAAAATGTCGCCGGCCGCGGAGCAAAATCCACGATCATCAACGACCTCAACCAGCCGTGGGGCGATGCCGAGACCTGCACCGCCTGCGGCAAATGCGTGCAATCCTGCCCCACCGGCGCGCTGTTCCACAAGGGCTCGACGGTGTGCGAAATGGAGCGCGACCGCACCAAACTCGAATTCATCGTCAACGCCCGGGAGAAAAAACAATGGATCGTCTGAAAATAGCCACGGTTTGGTTTGGCGGCTGCTCCGGCTGCCACATGTCATTCCTCGACCTCGACGAGTTCCTCATCGAACTGGCGGGGAAGATCGACCTCGTCTACAGCCCGGTGATCGACGTGAAGGAGTATCCTGATGGCGTCGACCTCTGCCTGGTCGAGGGTGCGGTCTGCAACGAGGACAACCTCGAGCTGCTCCGGAAGGTCCGCGCTCGGACGCGCGCCCTCGTGTCCTTCGGCGACTGCGCGATCACGTGCAACGTCACTTCGCTGCGCAACCTCCTCGGCCCCGCCAACCGCGACCGGATCCTGCAGCGCGCCTACGTCGAGGCGGCCGACACCAACC
>DATJYF010000056.1:0-4469 GCA_035499715.1 Opitutaceae bacterium
CATCCAGATCGACCCGGAGAAGATCGGCCTCCTCATCGGCCCGGGCGGCAAGACCATCCGCCGCATCACCGAGACCACCGGCGCGCAGATCGACATCGCCGAGGACGACTCCGGCAAGGTCTACATCTACTCGAACAATGCCGACGCCATGAACCGCGCCGTGCAGGAAATCGACTCCCTCTGCGGCGGCGGCTCCCAGATCGAAATGGGCAAGCTCTACCACGGCCGCGTCACCGGCATCAAAGAGTTTGGCGCCTTCGTCGAGTGCATGCCGGGCAAGGAAGGCCTCGTCCACATCAGCGAACTCGCCGACTTCCGCGTCCGCCGCACCGAGGACGTCGTCAAGATGGGCGACATGATCTGGGTCAAGTGCATCGGCATCGACGAGAAGACCGGCAAGGTCCGCCTCTCGCGCAAGGCCGCGATGAAGGAAATGGAATCGCAGCCGCAACCGCCGGCCGCCGAAGCCGCCCAACCCGCCGCCACGAACTAAACCCGCCGGGCCAAACTCAACTTAACCCAAGCCGGAGGCGTCATGCCTCCGGCTTTTTTGTGTTCCTATCTTCTTAACGTTTATAGAATGCCTTCACTTCTCGAATCGCAATGGGGACAAAACTTGGATCAACAGGAACGCCATGGCTGTGAATATGCTCAAGGTAATGCACAAGGTACCGCTCAAGAGAATAGGGGGGCGTAACTTCTGGAAGATTCAGACCTGCCAGCGACAATAGCGTTGCGTGCGATTGGTTCAGAAACGGGATAGCGATATCATCCGTCGCTCCGAACTCCCGCCCTGTCAGGTATTGCTCCACGATGCTCATGATCGAAGCTTCCGGCATACCTAGTACAATGGTGTCATCAAAGTCTTCAAGATTGGTGCCCATGGTCGCAAACACCTCTCGTGCTTCGAGCGAATGGTCACAGCGTAATCTAATAAGGCGCTTGATTAGAACGATACGCTCTTGGTTGCTGGCAGGAATTTTCTTTCGCTTAAGAAATCCAAACATGGCTCTCCTTGCGTGATTTAATCATAATGCTGTGATTAAAATTCATCTTTTTCATATTCACGTTTTATCCTCGGTGGCTCAAATTCGACGTAGCCATCAATGAGGCGAAGTGAAAAATAAATTCGTCCACGAATCGTATCTTCCCAAGTCATATCCCGACAGCCAGTCGACGATTTTTCGGTAAAAGACAGGCCAAAAGAGCCATAAACAATTTCGCCTAATTCTTTTTCAATTTTTAGGTCATAAAATTCAGCCGAGCTATTAGAAGGATAACCGCCGCTAAGACACATATCCTGTAACGGTAGATCGTCTTCATTCTCGCTCAGCTCGATGAAGAAACTGTCTTCAAATTCCGGCTTACTCCAGTATTTAAGGCACGCCGAAACCTCTGTGGAAGCAGGCATGTCAAACGGATCCATTGTCAGTTAATTTTGGTTGAAGCAAACTTTGCGGCAACCTCGGAATTAGGCATCGGCGGCGCATGCATGTTTCCTTTGCGTCTTGGCGGCTTTGCGCTTCATTCGGCGTTTCCGATGATCGAAGTCCGCCATCTCACGCGCGTTTTCCGCACCTACAAAAAGCGCCCCGGCTTCTGGGGCGGCGTGCGCGGCTTGTTCAAGCGCGAGTTTGAGGAGGTCCGAGCGGCCGACGACATCTCGTTCGACATTGCCGAGGGCGAATTTGTCGGCTTCCTCGGCCCCAACGGCGCGGGCAAGACCACCACGCTGAAAATGCTGTCCGGCCTGATTTATCCGACTTCGGGCACCGCGCGCGTCGCCGGCTTCGATCCGTCGAAACGCGAAAACGCCTACCGCCGCATCTTCGCCCTTGTCCTCGGCCAGAAAAACCAGCTCTGGTGGGATCTGCCCGCCATCGAGTCGTTTCTGCTTCTGCGCCACATTTACGGACTCGACGGCGCGGCCTACCAGCAGACGCTCGACGAGCTGGTCGACCTCCTCGCTATCCGCCCGAAGCTCAATGTCATGGTCCGCGAGCTTTCGCTCGGCGAACGCATGAAGATGGAGCTCATCGCCGCGCTGCTCCACCGCCCGCGCGTACTTTTCCTCGACGAGCCGACCATCGGCCTCGACGTCGTTTCCCAAAAAGCCGTGCGCTCGTTTCTGCGCGATTACAACCGCAAGAATCGCGTGACCATCCTCCTCACCAGCCATTACATGGCCGACATTAAGGAGCTCTGCGAACGCGTCATCGTCATCCACAAGGGCAAGAAAATCCACGACGGCGGCCTCGACCGCCTGGAAGCCGCCGGCGGTCGGAAAAAAATCATCAAGTTCCGGCCGACCGATGGAAAATTTCCCGCGCTGGCCGACCTCGCCAATGGCAAGTCATCGACGGCGGACGACGGCGAAATCACCCTCCACGTCCCCGGCGACGAGGTCGTGGCCGTGTCGCAGCGCATCCTCGCCGCCGGACCAGTGGCCGACATCACGATCGAGGACGTGCCGATCGAGGATATCATCGCCGACCTTTTCACCCGCCACGACGGCTGAGTCTACCTTCTGCCATTCTGAGCGAAGCGAAGAATCCAGTGAGGCTCCATTAGCCGTATCCAAATGGATTCTTCGCTTCGTTCAGAATGACGAAAAGATTCTTTACTCGCCGCCGCCAAGCTTGAGCTGCACTGCCCCGTCTGCCATGATCATTCCATGACGACTCTCGTCGCACTCGTGGCCGCGGTTCTGGCCGGGCTGATTGTCTGGCTCTGGCTCGGCAGAAAATCCGCCGGGGAGAAATCCCGCTTGGAAACCCTCCTGGCCGCCGAGCGCGACGCCCACACACGGCTGGCCAACGAGTTCAAGGCCCTCAGCGCCGAGGCGCTGAAGAGCAACAACGAGTCGTTTCTCCGGCTCGCCCAGGCCACGCTGGAAAAATTCCAGGAAGGCGCCAAGGGCGACCTCGCCTCGCGCCAGCAGGCCATCGATTCGCTGGTGAAGCCGCTTCGCGAGTCGCTCGAAAAAGTGGATGGCAAAATCTCCGAGATCGAAAAGGCGCGCGCCACCGCCTACGGCCAGCTCGGCCAGCAGCTCGAATCGCTGCAGACCGCGCAGCTCCGCCTGCAGGCCGAGGCCGGCAAGCTTTCCACCGCGCTGCGTTCGACCACCTACGCCGGCAGCTGGGGTGAGCTGCAGCTCCGCCGCGTGGTGGAGATGGCCGACATGCTGCCGTACTGCGATTTTGTCGAGCAGCAGACCGCGGGTTCGCTGCGCGCCGATCTCGTTGTCCGCCTGCCCGGCGGCCAGCGCATCGTGGTCGACGCCAAGGCACCGCTCGAATCCTACCGCGCCGCGACCGAGACAACCGACGAAAAAATCCGCGCGGAAAAATCCGCCGAGCATGCCGCGAAAGTCCGCGGCCACATCGACGCACTGGGCGCAAAAAATTACTGGGAGCAGTTCCAGCCCGCGCCGGAATTCGTCGTGCTGTTCCTGCCCGGCGACCATTTCCTGACCGCCGCGCTCCAGGCCGACAGTTCGCTGATGGAACGCGCCATCGCGCGCCGCGTGCTCCTGGCCACACCCACCACGCTCATCGCGCTGCTCAAGGCCGCGGCCTACGGCTGGCGGCAGGAGGCGGTCTCGAAAAATGCCGAGGAAATCAGCCGGCTCGGCCGCGATCTCTACGATCGCGCCGCGACCTTTGCCGAGCATCTCGACAAGGTTGGCCGCGGTCTGGAAACCGCGGTCAAAGGCTACAATTCCGCCGTCGGTTCGTTCGAGCAGACCCTGCTGCCGGGCGCGCGGCGTTTCGCCGAGCTGGGCGCAAAGGGCGTCAAGGACCTGCCGCCGCCGGGGTCGGTCGAGACCGCGCCGCGCGACGTCGTCCGGCGCAGCTGAGCCGGCGGATTGTTTCCGCCTGGAGTATTTTCGATTTGGATAGACTCCCAAAAGTCTTATTCGACCCCTGGCGTTTGTAATATAATACGTTACAAATGCTGATGGAGTTGATTTAGGAATTTGTAACGTATTATATTACAAACTGACCATAAAGCCTGATCAGAAAAAATCGAAAATATCCTACTGCTGTTCCTGCCGCTGCGATCCCTGCGGCGTGAAAAGGATGCCCGATGGAATTCTTTGCAGCGGGGTGCAATCCTCCTCCACCGTCTGCGAGGTCTCCGCCGCGCTGGCAGCGAGGAACCGCGCCTTCACCGTCACGTAGTCGCGGAAAAATCCCTGCGGCGTGGCCTTCACCTTCAGCCGCAGCGGTGCCCGGCCGATGGGAATGTTGTTCACCACCACGATCGCGCCGGCCGGCTGCGAGCCGATGGCGATGATCTGTTCGTCCTTTTGCGGCGCCGGCGCAGCTGCCGCCGGCGCCGCAGGCGTGCTGGGCGGCACGGGCGGTGGTTTGGGCGGCAGGGCCGGAGGCGGCGGAGGCGACACAGGCTGGGCGGGCGGTGGAGCCGCCGGCGCGGCAGGCGGCGGCGTGAGCGCGGGCGGA
>DATJYF010000057.1:0-4341 GCA_035499715.1 Opitutaceae bacterium
GCGCCGGCGACCCGGTGCCGCCGTTTTGCTGCTGGAAAGACTGCCGCATGAGCCGCGCCATGTCGGCCTGCGCCTGCTGCTGTTGCTGCAGCTGTTGCAGCGCGGCGACCTGCGGCTGCGAAAGCACCCCCTGGGCCTGGGTGACGGCCGCATCGGTGACCCTGGCTTGTCCACCGGGGCCGCCGAGCAGCCCGCGCAGCCCGTTGTTGGCGTTGTTGTTTTGCGCCGAGTTGGCGGACAAAATCTGGATCAACTGATTGGCCTGGGTGTCGTTCAAGGGCGTGCTGGTGTAGCTCAGGCTTTGCTGAAGCTGGGTGACGGTGTTTCGTTGCGGCAGGGTCTGTTCGTAAGTCTGATATTGCGCGAAGCCCTGGGGTCCGAGCGTGGATTGGATCTGGCTGTCGACGTCGGCGTTGGACTGTTGGATGAGTTGATTGATGGCGTCGCGATCCGTGCGCGGGTTAAGGCCCTGGTCGCGGGCCGAGAGCATCACGTCGCGCATGGCATTTTGCTTTTCGAGCAGCAGGCTCTTGAACTGGTCGAGCTGGGCCGGAGTAAGCGCGAGGTCTTTGAAGAGCGGCGCATACCGGTTGTCGAGGGCCGCTTTCTGCTGCGTTGCCATAAGCTTGGCGAATTGCGGGTTGTTCATCAGCGCTTGGAAATTGGTGAAACGAGCGTTCGGGCCGCGCCCCGGCCGGTTGCCGGGCCCCGCCCCGGGCGAGTCGGGGCCGGAGGCATTGGCGGTATCATCGGTCCCGGCTTTTTCGGCGGATTGGGCGCGCAAGGCATCCGCTTCGTCCTTGTATTCCTGTGCGCGCTTTTCCGCGGCCCAGACCTTCTTCTGCCAGTCGGCGCGCTCATGATCGGCGAGCGTGTCACCGTTGCGGAGTTTGATGAGGTCAAAATATTGCGTCCAAACCACCGCGGCAAGGCCGACGGTCGTGAGGGCAAAAAAACCGATAAGATAATTGCGGGGATTGGCCATCCTGCTTGTCTGACGTTATCCCGGGCGGAAGGTTTCACAAGCCGCCAGTGAATGGAGTCAGCTGCTGGCGGGGGGCGGGGAGTCGGCGGGAGGTTTTTTTCCCGCTCGGCGCCTGGCCGGAGCGCTGGGATCCTTGGGCTTGCGCGGCTCGAACTCGAAGCCGGTCCGGCCGTCGGGTTGCAGCACGAGATAGGCGCTGAACGGCCGGCGGGTGCGCTGCGACCAGAACTTCTCCAGCAGGTCGGTCTTGCCGGTTTCGAGAAGCTTGAAGAACTGCTCGCGGGGAATGTCGCGGCCGAGGATCTTGCGGCTGACGCGGACGGGAACCTTGTCCTCGCCGCCTTCCTGCACGCGCACGACATAGCTCTGCGGCGTTTCGTAAATCTGGGCGCCGGCGCCGAACTTTTCGGGGGCGGGCGCGATGGGTTGCAGGCCGCTGAAGTCGATTTTGATCGCGCCATTGGCGTCGCGCTGGCCGTCGAATTCGAAGATGGCTTTTTTCTTTTCCGGATCGATCTTGAGCATGGCGCTGAAGGGCCGGCCGGCCTTGGAGCGGAAGCCGTCGAGCGGGCCGATGCGGCCTTTTTCCACCAATTCGCGCACCTCGGGCTCCTCCATTTTTCGGTTGCCGATGACCTTGTAGATCATGAGCTCGCCGTCCTGCGATTTGTAGCCGCGCAGCGTCTCCCGCATCGGCTTCTGGTCAGTGGGCGAAAGAATGTCGGTCACGCGCGCCACGGAATCGTCTTCCTCGAAATTTTTGACGCGCTCGACGATGCCCTTGGTGAGATCGACGATCTCGTCCATGAATTTTTCGCGCGTGAACTTTCCGTGTTCGATCTGGTGAAGCTTGAATTCCCACTGGCCGGTGAGGTCGGGCTTGGTCAGGGCCTCGGCCTTGACCGCGGCAAGGAACTCGAGGATCTGTTCCGCCTTCGGCGTGGGGATGAGCTCGCGCTGGGCGCGCTCGACGTATTTCTGGTTGATCAGGCCGTCGATGATTTCGGCCCGGGTGGCGGGCGTGCCAAGGCCGCGCTCCTTCATCGCCTCGGCGAGTTCGTCATCGTCCACCAGCTTGCCGGCGCCCTCCATGGCGGAGAGCAGGGTGGCCTCGGTGTAGCGCGGCGGCGGCTTGGTCGTCTCGGCGTGAAGTTCCGCCTCCGCGGTGGTGGCGCGGGCGGGCGAGCCGTCGGCGGCGGTGAGCGGCGGAAGCGACTGAGCGCCGGGCGTGTCGTCCTCCACCGCGGTCTTGCCGTAGACGGCGAGCCAGCCGGGCGCGGTAAGGACCTTGCCCTCGGTTTTGAAAACGTGCTCGCCCGCGACGGTGCTGAGGCGGGTGGTGACATCGAACTCGGCCGGCGGATAAAATACCGCGATAAACCGCCGCGCGATCATGTCGAAGACCTTCATCTCGAATTCGTCGAGCGCCTTGGGGTCCGCCCCGGTGGGGATGATGGCAAAGTGGTCGCTGATCTGCTCGTTGTTGAAAATGCGCTTGTTGGGGCGGAGCCAGCCCTCGTCGAGCACCTTCCGCGCGTGCGGCGCGAGGTCGCCGGGCAGGCTGGAGAGCGTCTCGCGGCAGGTCGGAATGTAGTCCTCGGGCAGCGCGCGCGAATCGGTGCGCGGATAAGTGATGAGCTTGTGCCGCTCATAGAGCGCCTGCGCGAGCTGGAGGGTGCGGCGGGCGGACAGGCCGAAGCGGTTGTTGGCCTCGCGCTGCAGGGTGGTGAGGTCGTAGAGCCTCGGCGAAGCCTGCGTGCTGGCCTTTTTTTCCTCGGTGACGGCGGCGGCCGGGCGGCCCTGGCAGGCGGCGAGGACGGCGTCGGCCTGCGCCTGGTTCCAGATGCGGTCGATGCGGTCGTGCTCGTCGGTCTCGCTCTTTTTGAAATTCGGCCGCTGGTAGACGCCTTCGTAGCGGCCCTGCGCGATGTCGAAGGCGGCGGTGACGCGCCAGAACGGGCGCGGCTTGAAATTGCGGATTTCCATTTCGCGCGCCACGATGATGGCCAGGGTCGGCGTCTGCACGCGGCCGACGGAGGCGACGTTGCCGGCGCGCGAGCCGAACATGCGCTTGGTCAGGGCACGGGTGCCGTTGATGCCGATGAGCCAGTCGCTTTCGCTGCGGCAGCGCGCGGCGTTTTCCAGGCCGCGCATCTTCTCGCCGTCGCGCAACTTCTCAAACGCCGTGCGGATGCCCTCCGCCGTCATGGTCTGCATCCAGGCGCGCTTCACCGGCAGCTTGGATTTGGCCAGCTGGTAAAGATAGGCAAAGATCAGCTCGCCCTCGCGGCCGGCGTCGCAGGCGTTGATCACCTGGCCGACGTCCTTCCGGGCGAGAAGCTTTTTCAGGTAATCAAAACGGTCCTTCGCCTCCTCGCTGGGCTTGAGTTCGAATTTGTCGGGAATGATCGGCAGCATTTCGAGCCGCCAGAAGCCGTATTTTTTCTTGTCGATATCCTCGGGCATGTACAGCTCGACCACGTGGCCGACCGCCGACGAGATGATCCACTCGTTGTTTTCGAAGTGCTCGCCCTTTTTGGAAATTTTTCCGAGCGCGCGCGCGAGGTCCGCCGCCACGGACGGCTTCTCGGCGATGACAAGAGACTTCATGAGGTCGCGAGGCGATAGGCCGCGCGCGGACGAATTTCAAGCCCTGTTTTTTTCGCAGGGGTCGCGGTCATTCGATCCGTTCGATGCGGCCGACCAAAAAAATGTAGCACAGCGCGCCCAGCAACGCCAGTCCGCCGACGAAGATCAGCGCCGGCGCAAAATCGCTGCCTGACACCAGATGGCCGATGATCCAGGGCACGGTCACTGATGAAAGATTGCCGACGCAATTAAACACCCCGCCGGTCAAGCCGAGGAGCCGTTTGGGCGCCAACAACGAAACGAAGACCCATGTGATCGAGGCGAATCCGTTGCCAAAAAAGGCAATGGTGAAGAACAGAATGATGAGCCGATGATCCTCGACATAATTGGCGCCGATAATGGCGGTCGAGAGAAGGAGGCCGCAAATGATCGGAACTTTGCGCGCGGTGGTGGGTGAAACGCCCCGTCGCACCAGTAGGTCCGATAGTAATCCTGAGGCGATGACGCCAGCAAAGGCGGCGAGGTAAGGGATCGCAGAAGATAAGGCCGTCTGGGTAAGATTGAAATGGCGGTAGCTTTCTAGGTAGTGCGGAAACCAGGTGAGGAAGAACCAGAGGGTCGAAGTCAGCGCGAACTGACCCAGATAGACGCCCCAAAGTTTGCGACTACCCAAAATCAATCCAAAGTCGGTCCAGTTAAATTGGGATTTGGCGGCTGACTTTGCTTTTGAGCCGATTTCCGGCAGGCCACCGCCCGCCCGGATGTAA
>DATJYF010000058.1:0-15557 GCA_035499715.1 Opitutaceae bacterium
TCCAGCCAGGCCGGCGGCGGATCGACCCGGCAGCCGCCGAAACGCTGGTAGTTGCACATCATGCGCGAGCCGCTGAGCGATTCGAAAAGATCGAGAATTTTTTCGCGTTCGCGAAAGGCGTACATCAGCGGCGTGCCGCTGGCTCCGCAGTCCTGGAGCAGAAAGCCGGCGAGACAGGTGTGGTTGAGCAGCCGGGTGAGTTCGGCAAGAATGACGCGGACATATTCCGCGCGCTCGGGCACGGCCTGGCCGGCGAGTTTCTCGACCGCGAGCGCGTAAGCCCAGTTGTTCGTCATCGAACACAGGTAGTCGAGCCGGTCGGTGTAGGGCATCGATCCGAGATAGGTGGTGTTCTCGCCGAGTTTTTCGTGATTGCGGTGGAGATAGCCGAAAACAGGCTTCAGCTTCACGACGGTTTCGCCATCGAGCGTGACCATCATGCGAAACACGCCGTGGGTCGACGGGTGGTGCGGCCCCATCGAGACTTCGAGCAGGTCGCCGTGAAATTCATCGTGCACCGCGTGCACGTGCGCGCCGGGCAACGGAGACAGCGGATCGGAGGCGATCATGGCTTGGCGCCCTCCGTGGCTTCGCCCGTCGCGGCCGGTTCGGCGGGATAATGTTTTTTGGCCTTGGCCAGGACCTTGTCATGCGCCGTCGGCTCCCATTCGTAGTCGTCGGGTTCGACGTAATCCTTCCGCATCGGATGGTCCTTGAACTCGTCCCACATGAGGATGCGCCGCAAATCAGGATGCCCCGCGAAGACCACGCCGAACAGATCGAACACTTCGCGTTCCTGAAATTCGCAGGAACGCCAGACCGGCGTGAGCGACGGCAGCGTGATCTGGTCGGTGCGATTGCCCGTTCGCAACCGGATAATCACAGGGCCGTGGCGCAGCGCCATCGAATAAAGGTGGTAAACCACCTCGAGGCAGCCCGGCTGGATGCGCTTTGTTTTTTGTTCGGCGGTTTTCGCCGGACCACCGGCCGGATCGGGCGCGGGGGTGCCGACCGTTTCGATAATCTCCTTTTCCGGCCAGTCCACGCCCGTGACGTTGGAGCAATAATCGAGACGCAGGGCCGGGTCGTCGCGCAGCCAGGTGGCGATTTCCCGCGCGCGGCCCGGGCCGATTGCAATCGAATGCTGCGCAGACGGCGCAGGATTCGCCACCACCACGGCCCCGGCCCCTGGAAAATTGGCGAGCAGGCGGTCGCGAATCTGTTCGGGTGTTTCCATGTGCGGGATCAGGTTTTTGGCGGACGGACAATGGACGGCGGCTGCCAGAGGTCGGGATTTTTGGCCGGATCGAGGTCCTGTTCGCCGAACTCGGGTACGGGATAGTTACAGGCGGCATCGCTTCGCAAATGGGGCGGCGCGTCGGGACCGGTGAGTTTTTGGCCGCGGATTTTTTCCTGCAGCTGCATCAGGCCGTGCAACAGCGCTTCTGGACGCGGCGGGCAGCCGGGGATGTAGACGTCGACCGGAATGTAGCGGTCGATGCCCTTGAGTACGTTGTAACCCTGCTTGAACGGGCCGCCGGAAATGGCGCACGCGCCCATGGCGATGCAATATTTGGGCTCGGGCATCTGGTTCCAGAGCCGGACCACCTGCGGGGCCATTTTTTTCGTGACCGTGCCGGAAACGATGAGCAAATCGGCCTGGCGCGGCGAGGGACGGAAAACCTCGGAGCCGAAGCGGGCGATGTCGAAACGCGCCATCGAGGCGGCGATCATCTCGATCGCGCAGCAGGCCAGGCCGAACTGCAGCGGCCAGACGGAATGGCTCCGTCCCCAGTTGTAGAGCTCCTCCAGCTTGGTCAGGAGGATGCCGTGGCGGCGCAGCTCGTCCCGTTGCTCCTGGGTAATTTCCATGGCCTCAACTCCACTCCAAATGCCCGCGCTGCCAGGCCCAGACCAGACCTTCCAGCAGCAGCAGGATGAAAACCAGCATGATGAAGAGTGCCGCCGCCGGCAGCCCGGTGAAGGCAGCCGCGAACGGCAGCAGAAACAGCACCTCAACGTCAAAAATCAGGAAGAGAATCGCATACAAATAATAATGGGCTTTGAACTGGATCCAGGAATCGCCGGTCGGCTCAACGCCGCATTCGTAGGTGTTGTTCTTCACCCGGTTGGGCTTGGCCGGCTGGAACAAGCGAAACCACAGCCGCGCCACGGCCAGCATCACCAGCGGAAAGGCCACCGCAACCGCCAGGAACAGGGCAAGAAAGGCATAAGGATGGGGGGTCATGTGGTGGAAAACGAAACTATGGAACGCACCGGCGCCGACTCAATCACGCGTCGCGCCTGTTTTTTGGCAGATATTGCGCATTATTTGTGCGAAAGGGGATGGACGGGCGCTGACCATATTTGTGTACGGACAGAATGATGCATAAAAGATCGAAAATAAAAAATTACGCTCACCGCCAGGCCGGAGGAGGAGTCGGGCCGAAAAACTGTCGCCGATCGGGCAAATTTTGCACGCAAAAAGCGGGATTGACAACCCGCCGCCAGACGGCACTTTCACACCTTCCGTTCCGCATGAGCACCACCGAACAAAAGCCGCGCAGCCTCACCCCCGAGGAATTTCCCTTCACCGCGCCGCAGATGATGAGCCGCTATGTCACCGACACCGGCAAGATTCTGCCGCGCAAGTACACCCATCTCTCGGCCAAGCAGCAGCGCACCGTGACCCGCACGCTGAAAAAGGCGCGCAACCTCCTGCTCGCGCCGTAACCAGCCGCGCTGCAAAGAGCTTTTCGCAGGCCGGGGCTTTCTCCGGCCTTTTTTGCGCCATGACCGCCCGCCCCGCCGCCAGGATTTATCGCGGAACGACGCGCAATCTTTCCCTCCTCGCCCGCCGCCTGCGCGCCGGGGAACTCGTGGCCGTGCCGACGGAGACGGTTTACGGCCTGGCCGCCGATGCGCTCGATACCCAAGCCTGCGCGAAAATTTTCCGCGCCAAGGGCCGGCCTTCGCACGATCCGCTCATCGTGCACATTCATTCCCTGGCGCAGCTCGAGACGCTGGCCGAGGTCAATGACGCCGCGCACCGCCTCGCAAAAAAATTCTGGCCGGGGGCGCTCACTCTCGTGCTGCCGAAAAAATCCGCCGTGCCGGCGATTGTGACCTCCGGGCTGCCGAGCGTGGCCGTGCGCATGCCACGCCATCCGCTGATGCGCCGCCTGCTGCGCCGGTGCGACCGGCCGTTGGCCGCGCCCAGCGCCAATCCCTTCGGCTATGTGAGTCCGACCACAGCGGAACACGTCCGCGCCGGACTCGGCCGGAGGATCCGGTTCATCCTCGACGGCGGCCCGGCGGAGGTCGGCCTCGAGTCCACCATCGTCGACCTGCGCGATCCGCTTCGCCCCCGCCTGTTGCGGCCCGGCGCGATCTCGCGCGAGCAAATCGAGTCCGTCCTCGGAAAAAAACTCCGTTCGGCCGGCGGGCGCGCCGCGACCGCACCGGCTCCCCTCCCCGCGCCCGGCCTGCTCGACCGGCATTACAGCCCGCGCACCCCGCTGGTGCTGCACAAAAAAATTTCCGCAGTGGAGGCGGCAAAAAGCGGCCCGGCGGAGGCCTGGCTTTTTTTCGCGCGGCCGCGCGGGCTGGCCGGCAGGAATGTTTTCTGGCTCGATGCGCGCGGCAATGCCCGCGGCGCCGGCCACCGCCTCTTCGGCCTGCTGCGCGCGCTTGACGAGCGCCGCTTCAAAAAGATCCATGCCGAGCTCGCTCCCGGCGGCGGACTCGCCGAGGCGATCAACGACCGGCTCCGCCGCGCCGCCGGCCTCGGCGCACTTCATTAACAACGGCTTTAACCCGCACGCACGACAGCCGCCAGTTCTTTCAGCAGCCGCTCGTTTTGCGCCGGCGTACCCACCGTCACGCGCAGCCATTCCGGCAGGCCGTAGGGCTGAAGCGGCCGCACGATCACGCCACGCCGTTGCAGCGCGTCGAACACCCGTGCGCCTTCGCCGACCCTGACGAGAATGAAATTGGCCACGCTCGGCACGAACTCCAGGCCGAGGCCGCGAAATCCCGCCTCAAGCTGGCGCAAGCCGGTTCGGTTTTGCGCCGCGCAACTGCCGGTGAATTCACGATCATCGAGCGCCGCGAGCGCCGCCGCCTGGCCGATGGCGTTGACGTTGAAGGGCTGCCTCACGCGCTGGAGCAGAGCGGCGAACGCCGGGCTGGCGTAGCCGTAGCCGACGCGAAGCGAGGCCAGTCCGTAGATTTTTGAAAACGTCCGCAGGCAGACCACGTTGCGCCCCTCGCGGATGAGCGGGCGCAGGTCGGGCGGATTTTCCTGAAATTCCGCGTAGGCTTCGTCAAAGGCAAATACGACGTGGTCCGGCAGGCCACGGACAAAGGCCGTGATTCCGGCCTCGGTGTTCGCCGTGCCGGTGGGATTGTTCGGGCTCGGCAGGAAGACGAGCTTGGTCCGCGGCGTGACGGCCCGCGCCATCGCGGCAAGATCATGCCGGAAATCCACCAGCGGCACCTCGACGGCGCGGGCGCCGAAGAGCAGCGTGACCAGTTTGTAGACGGCAAAAGACGGCGCGCCCATCACCACCTCGTCGCCCGGTCCGAGCAAGACGTGGCCGAGCAGCTCGATGATTTCGTTCGAGCCGTTGCCCACCACGAACTGGTCGGCGCCGAGGCCGTAAACCGCGGCGAGCTTTTGCCGCAGCGCAAAGCAGCCGCCGTCCGGGTAGAGCTGGCCCTGCTCCAGCGCGCGCCGCGCCGCCTCGACCGCGCGGGGCGACGGGCCGAACGGATTTTCATTCGACGCCAGCTTGATGATGCCGGCCGGATCCAAGCCCAGCTCGCGCGCCACCTCCTCGATCGGCCGGCCCGGCTCGTAGACCGGCTGGGTCAGGACGGACGGCTTGACCAACGACTCGATTTTCATCCCGCCACCACAACACAAATCGACACGCGCGCAAAAGCCTTTTAATACCATTCCATGCTGCGTCGCCCGTCCCGGTTTTTTGTCCTGTCCAAGTGTTCCGCTCATTTTCCTGGTCAACCAAACCGATCTCAACGGCCCCCACCGTTATGTCACGGCCAAGATCCGTGGCGCCGACGATCCTCCTCCCGTCGTTTTTGTCATCGCGCGCGACGGTCACTCAAGGCCGATCCCTTCACCGGCAATCTCGTGGTCAACGCCCAGCCGGAAGATTTCACGCGCGCCGGCCTCGGCAAGAACTCCTTCTTCCAGTTTGTCGCGCGTGACCAGAGCTTCCGGGTGCGCTACAGCCGCGACTTTACGGCGGTGAAACGCGGTGCCTGGCTCGGTTTCCCCAATGCCGACGGCTTTTTCCTCATCGCGCGCAACCTCGCCAGCGCCGCCGCCACCGCGAATCTCGCAGCCGGTGACGATGTCACCATCCGCCGTTACGACGATGCGGCCGCGCCCCGTGAGGAGCCTTGATCGCGCCGCAAGGCCGCGGAGGAGCCCAACCGCGGTTTCCATCGCAACGCCACGGATACGAGCCCGATCAACGCCGGCACTTCGACCAGCGGCCCGATCACGGCCGCAAACGCCGCGCCGGAACGCAGGCCAAACACGCCGACCGCGACCGCGATGGCCAGCTCGAAGTTGTTCCCCGCCGCCGTGAAAGCCAGCGTCGCCGCACGGGCGTAGTCGGCACCGGCGGCGGCGCTCAGCCAAAACGTCGTCACAAACATGATGCCAAAATAAACCAGCAGCGGCAGCGCCACCCGCAGCACGTCGAGCGGAATCCGCAGCACCATGTCGCCCTTGAGGCTGAACATCACCACGATCGTGAACAGCAACGCGGCCAGCGTCACCGGGCTGATGGCCGGCAGGAATTTCCCGTCGTACCAGGCGGTGCGCGCGCCGCGCCGCAGCGCGAACCGCGAGAACAGCCCGCCGAGGAAGGGAATTCCCAGATAGATAAAAACGCTTTTCGCAACGGCGCCGATGGTCACGCTTGACAGGTCGAGGGCCCCCGTGGCCACCCCGACCAGCGGCGGCAGGACCTTGAGGAACAGCCATGCCATCGGCGCGAAACAAAACACCTGGAACAGGGCGTTGAACGCCACCAGGCCGGCGCAATATTCGCGGCTTCCGCCGGCCAGGTCGTTCCACACGATCACCATCGCGATGCACCGCGCCAGCCCGATGAGCACCAGCCCGGCGAAATACTCCGGCCGGTCGCGCAGGAAGATCGCCGCAAGCGCAAACATCAGCACCGGGCCGGCCAGCCAGTTCTGCACGAGCGAAAGCGCCAGCACCCGTTTGTCGCGAAACACGTCGCCCAGCTCCTCGTAGCGCACCTTGGCCAGCGGAGGATACATCATCAGGATCAGCCCGACTGCGATCGGCACGGACGTCGTGCCCACGCTCCACGCCGTCAGCAGCCGCGGCAGCGCCGGCCAGAACCGCCCCGCCAGCACGCCGCCGGCCATGGCCAGAAAAATCCAGCCCGTCAGATAGCGGTCGAGAAAGGAAAGCCGGCCCAGCAAGGGATGCGTTTTCTGATTCATCGCTTCACCCCGGCTTCGCCTTCGAGTTTGAATTCCTCGCCCACACGACGCACGGCCACGGCATCGAGCAATTTCTCGCCGGGAAACGCGCAAAAGAGCTCCACCCGCCGCGCAATCTGCGATGCCACCTGGATGAAACTCCGGTATTTTTCGTCCTCCGTGCCTCCGACCGCCGCCGGGTCCGGCGAACCCCAGTGCGCGATCACCGGCTGGCCCGGCCAGACCGGACACGTCTCGCGGGCGTGGTCGCAGACCGTGATGACGAAGTCGAATTTCACGTTGCGGAATTCGTCCCACGATTTCGAACGCGCGTCGCCGGCCTCAAGGCCGTATTTCTCGCGCAGCACGCGCAGGGCGAGCGGATTGACGCGGCCGGTCGGTTTCGCGCCGGCACTGAAAACCTCAAAGCGGCCGCGGCCCTTCGCCCGCAGCAGGTATTCGCCGAGGATCGAGCGGGCCGAATTGCCCGTGCACAGAATCAGGACTTTGAAGGGCGGTTTCCGGTTCATATGTCAGCGCGCCTGCCCGGCCGGCGAGCCGCAGCTGCACGGGCTGGTCGCGGAAATTTTGTCCGCCCGGCGTTCCAGCCGGGCCAGGTCGCGCCGGAAAACCGGCTCTTCGCGCGCGCAGTCCTGCAGGCAGGCCAGATTGGCGGCCAGCTCGCGCGGCGGTTTTTCCGGCAGGGCATAAATCATCCAGTTGCCCTCGCGCCGCGCCGTGACCAGCCCGCGCCGGCGCAGATAGCCGAGATGCTTGGAAACCTTCACCTGCGGCTCGCCGAGCACGTCCTGGAAATGGCAGACGCAGAGCGGCCCGCGCAGCAGCAGGTGAAGGATGCGCAGACGCGTGCGCTCGCACAGGCATTCGTAGATTCTGACCAGTTGCATTTCCCTACTATATTCCTTTATTGGAATATAGTTCAAGCTCGAAACAAGCCCGGCGGGACCACCGGTCCCGCCCTCCCTGCAATGGACGTTGCCTTTCCCGCCGCCCCGCCTACAAAGCCCAGCCTGCTGACCATGAAAAAATACCTCGTTGAATTCATCGGCACGTTCTTCCTCGTCTTCACCGTCGGCATGACGGTCCTTTCGCCGGGCGCGGGCCCGCTGGCGCCGATTGCGATCGGCGCCTCGCTCATGATCATGGTCTTCGCCGGGGGCCACATTTCCGGCGGCCACTACAATCCGGCCGTCACCCTCGCCGTCTGGCTGCGCGGCCGGTGCGAGACCAAGGATGTCCTGCCCTACTGGCTGGCGCAGCTCCTCGCGGCCGCGCTGGCGGCCTGCCTCGTGCATTTTTTCAAGGCTCCCGTCGAACCGGGTCCGCTGCCGATCGGCGCCAAGGCCGCGTTGCTGGCCGAGTTTCTTTTCACTTTTGCCCTCGCGTGGGTGGTCCTGAACACCGCGACGGCCAAGAGCACGGCGGGCAACTCATTCTACGGCCTTGCCATCGGCATGACGGTCATGACCGGCGCCTTTGCCGTGGGCGGCGTGTCGGGCGGCGCCTTCAACCCGGCGGTTGCCACCGGCATCACCCTCATGGGCCTCTCGACCTGGGGCCATTACTGGATCTTTCTCGTCGGCGAAATGGGCGCCGCGGTTGCCGCGGCCCTCGTCTTCAAGTTCGCCAACGGCGCCGATTGAACCGCCTAGCGCCGCGCGCCGCGGTGCAGCCGGCTGGACGGCTTGGCGAAACCCGAGGCCACCTCGGCCTGCGCTTTTTCATCGAAGAGCGCGGAATAGATGTAGGGGAATCCTTCGATCTTTTTCCGCTCGACGGCCGCGCCGATGAAACGCTCGATGCTGCGCGCGTCGCGCACGTCGTCTTCCGTCACCAGGGTAAAGGCGTCGCCCGTGTGCTGGGCCCGGCCCGTGCGGCCGATGCGATGCACATAGTCCTCCGGATTTTCCGGCACGTCGTAGTTGATGACGTGCGAGACGCCGGCGATGTCGAGCCCGCGTGCGGCGATGTCGGTCGCGACCAGCACCTCGAATTTGCCCGATTTGAAGCCTTCGAGCGCCTCGACGCGCTCGCGCTGACTGCGGTCGGAGTGCATCACGCCGACGGCGTGTCCCTTGCTGATCAGCCGGTGGGCGATCCGGTCGGCGCCCATCCGGGTCCGGCAGAAAATAAGCACGCTCTTGAAATCAGTCTGCTGCAGCAGCGCCTGCAGGAGCTCGAATTTCTGCGACGCCACCACCGGATAAAATGCGTGCGCCACGGTCTCCGCGGCGGCACGCTGGCGGCCGATGCTGATGCGCACCGGATAGCGCACAGCCCAGGCCGCGAGCTGTTCGATCTCGGGCGGCAGGGTGGCGGTGAAAAACAAGGTCTGCCGTTCGCGCGGGCACTTTTGCACGATGCGCCGGACGTCGGGCAGGAAGCCCATGTCGAGCATGCGGTCGACCTCGTCGAGGACGAGCACCTCGATCTGGTCGAGCGAGCAGTTGCGCTGTTCGAGATGATCGAGCAGGCGGCCCGGCGTGGCCGCGAGCACGTCCATGCCGCGGCGCAAATCGTCCGTCTGCTTGCCGTAGCCGACGCCGCCGTAGACGACGGTCACGCGCAAATCGGTGAACTGGCTGTAGTCGCGGAAGGCGGCCTCGACCTGCAGCGCCAGCTCGCGCGTCGGCTCCAGTATCAGGCAGCGCAGCGGACCGTGTCCGGCCAGCCGCTGCAAAATCGGGAGCGCGAACGCGGCGGTCTTGCCCGTGCCGGTCTGGGCCGAGCCGATGACGTCGCGGCCGGCCAGCACGAGCGGAATGGCCTGCTGCTGGATTGGCGTCGGCTCGGTGTAGCCTTTTTGCTGCGCGGCATAGGCCAGTGCGTCGATCAGGCCGAGCTGCGAGAACGGGGTGTCCATTTTGGGCACGTCGGCCCGCGGTTTTGGCGGCGCGCGGCGCGGCGCCGGGGTGGCGGCAGGCGGCGGGGCGCCGGCTTTCGGCGCGTCGTGATGACGGTGGCGGGGATCCCGGCGCGGACCGGCGCCGCCCTGCTTGTGCTGCGGCTTCCCTCCCTGTCCATGCCGGTGCCCGTGCGGTTTGGCCTGGCTCGGGGCCGGTTTTGGATCGGATTTCGGCGCGGACTCACCGCGCAGCTTGGCAAACAACTTTCGTAACATGTGAAATAGACGGAAAGCACCAGCTTTCGCGTTTCACCCGGCTTGGCAATCCCGGATGTTGCGCCGTCCGCGGCGGCCTGAACAGATCACCCCACACCTTCGTGCTTGCTTGTGTGCGCATTGCACGCAAGTTCGCCTGCCGCATTCAGCCGCCATGCAACCCGACGTTTCCTGGCTCATCCGCCTCTGCCTCGATCAAGGATTGATCACGCTCGCGCAGGCGGGGCAGATCCGCCGGGCGCTGGGAGACGCCGCCGGACTGATGGATTTCGCCCAAAAGCTCATCGACGACGGCATCGTCAGCGATGTCGCAATGCTGGAAAACATCGCCAACCTGGCTTTCACCAAAGGTCAGGAGGGACCTCCGGCCGGCGATCCGTTCGCGTTCGCCGAAGACGAGTCCGCCGCCGCCGCGCCGGCGCCCACTGCGCTCAATTTTCCCTTTGCGCAGCTCGCCGGGATCGATGACGCCGCACTTGCCGCCGCGCTGCGCGAATTGCTCCGCACCACCGCCCACTCCGGCGCGAGCGACCTACATCTTTCGACCGGTGCGCGGCCGTTCATCCGCAAGAACCGCGTGCTCTCCTACATCGGCGACCACGTGCTCACGGCCGACGACGCGCTCCGCCTCAACACCGTCCTGCTCTCCGCCGGCCAGCAGAAAATCTTTCTCGAACGCCTCGATTACGATTACGCCCTGGCCACGGGTGACGCCGAGCGTTACCGCGTCAACCTCATGTTTCACAAAGAGGGCGTGGCCGGCGCTTATCGCATGGTTCCCGCGCAGGTGAGATCACTCGCCGATCTCGGCTTCGCCACGCACCTGGAGACGCTGAAGCGCCTGCTTTCCTACCACAACGGGCTCATTCTCATCACCGGCCCGGTCGGCGCGGGCAAGACCACCTCGCTCGCCGCCATGGTCGCCTACCTTAACGAAACGCGCGAGGACCACATCATCACCGTGGAGGATCCCATCGAGGTCGTGCAGGCGGCGCGCGGCTGCAATGTCACGCAGCGTGAAGTCGGCGAACACACGAGATCGTTTTTCACCGCGCTCAAGAGCGCCCTCCGCGAGGATCCCGACGTGATTGTCATCGGCGAACTCCGTGACCTCGAAACCATCGAGATGGCGGTGAACGCCGCCGAGACCGGCCACCTCGTCATCGGCACGATGCACACCAGCGACGCCGCCACCACGCTCAACCGCCTGCTCGATGTCTTCCCGCCGGCCCAGCAGATGCAGATTCGCGCGACCGTGGCCGAAAGCCTGCGCGGCATCGTCTGCCAGCGCCTGCTTTCCGCCACCAGCGGCGGCCTCGTGCTCGCATGCGAAATCCTCATCAACAACCTCGCCATCGCCAGCCTCATCCGCGAAGGCAAATCCACCGGCCTTCGCAACACGATGGAGACCGGCGTGAAGGAGGGAATGTGCCTGATGGACAGCGTCATCTTCGGCCTCTGGCAGGAGGGAAAAATCTCCCGCGAAACCGCGCTGGCCAACATCACAAACCGCGTGCTGCGCGGGAGGATTTCATGACCGCCGATCGTGACCGCCGGCTGCCGAATTGATTTTTTATCCATGCCCGCCATCGACCAGCTCCTCCGCACCATGATCGAAAAGGGCGGATCCGACCTGCACCTCACCGTCGGGCTCCCGCCCAAGGCGCGCATCTCCGGCACACTCCAGCCCATCGCCGAGACCCCGCTCGATGCCGCGACGACGGAAAACCTTTTGCGGGAAATCTGTCCGGAAAAACGCTGGGCCGATTTTCTTGAGCGCCACGACCTCGACCTCGCCTACGAGGTGCCCGGCATCGCGCGCTTTCGCGCCAATTTTCTCTACAACCACTGGGGCCAGGCGGCGGTCTTCCGGCAGATTCCGGTTAAAATCCTTTCCTTCGACGAACTCAAGCTCCCCGCTGCGCTGAAAAAATTCTGCCATCTCAATGAAGGCCTCGTTCTCGTCACCGGCCCGACCGGCAGCGGCAAATCCACCACCCTCGCGGCGATGATCGATTACATCAATTCGAACCTCGCCAGGCACATCATCACCATCGAGGACCCGATCGAGTTTGTGCACCCGGTGAAAAAATCCGTCATCGTGCACCGCGAGGTCGGCGAGCACACGACGTCATTCGACGCCGCGCTCAAGGGGGCGATGCGCCACGACCCCGACATCGTGCTGCTCGGCGAAATGCGCGAACTCGAGACCATCAAGATCGCGCTGGGCTGCGCCTCGATGGGCATGCTGGTGTTCGGCACGCTCCACACCAACAACGCACCCAAGACCGTGGACCGCATCATCAATGCGTTTCCCGCCGACGAGCAGAACCAGGTGCGGGTCATGCTGGCCGGCTGCCTTGCCGGCGTGGTCTCGCAACTCCTGTGCCGGCGCGTGCCCAAAGGCCGCTGCGCCGTGCACGAAATCCTGCTCCAGCACGAGGCCCTGCCCAACACCATCCGCAGCGGGCAGATCGCCAACATCCGCGCCATCATCGAAAGCGGTTCCGCCGACGGCATGATCACGATGGACCAGAGCCTGATGAACCGCGTGCGGGACGGCAGCATCGAGGCCAGGGAGGCCTACATGAAAGCCTCCAACAAGGCGATCTTTGCCTCCCTGCTCAAGCCCGACGACCCCGGCGGCAACCATTGAGGCCGGCCGCGGTTCCGCCGCGCCGGCCAATCACCGGGATCGCACCCAGCCGGCGCCCTTCGCCCAAAAAATCAGGGCGATGCCCGCGGCGAATCCACCCGCATGCGCCCACCAGGCCACGCCGCCCGCCGCCGCGCCCGCGCCGCTCAGCAGCGAGCCCACGCCGTTGAGCGCCTGAAAGACGAACCAGACAAGGAGAAACAAAAACGCGGGCACCGGGATGATCGGCACGATCCACGGCACCAGGGTGTAAACCCACGCCGTGGGAAAAAGGATCAGATAGGCGCCGAGCACGCCGGAAATGGCCCCGCTCGCCCCCAGCATCGGCAGCGCCGAGCCCGGATCGACCGCGATTTGCAGCGCCGCCGCACCGAGCCCGCAGAGGAGATAAAAAAACAGGAATCGCAGCGACCCCAGCCGGTCCTCGATGTTGTTGCCAAAAATCCAGAAGAACCAGCAGTTGCCGGCGACATGCATGAACCCGCCGTGCAGGAACATGTGTGTGAAAAGCGTGCTCCATTCGCGCGGATCGATCCCGCTCGCAAGCAGCCGGCCGGGCACGAGCGCGTGCGCCCCGACGAACGCCTCGAAGGCCCGCGGACTCTGCAGCGCGAGCAGCACCTCGTAGGCGAAGACGCCCAGGTTGGCGGCGATGATCAGCACCGTCATGACCGGCGGGCGGCGCGTCGGATTTTCGTCCCAAAGCGGCAGCATGGCCGCCGTTTTCGGGGAGAGACCGTCCGACGGCGATAAAATTCTCGCCTGTGCCGCCTCCTTCACGCCAATTTTGCGCCGTCTCGCGCCATCGATGCCCGCCGCCCGTCCCCAGCCGACCGTCCCACTCCCGCGCCTCACGCCGGCGCACCGCCAGACACTGCGGGTCCGCCTGCGCGCCGCCATTCGCACCGCCAGCCTGGCCGAACTTTCGCCCGAGAAATCGAGCCTCCGCCGCGACGGCGAGACCCGGCCGTTCTGGGAGCTGGAACCGGTGCCGCTGGTCCTGCCGGCGGCGGAATGGGCGCAGCTCGAGGCCGGCCTGCGCCAGCGCGCGCGGCTGGCCAACGCCTTTCTCTTCGATGCGTACGGCGGCCAGCTGGTCCTGCGCGACGGCCTGCTGCCGCCGGAAATCGTGCTCAACGATCCCTATTACCGCCGTGCCTGCCTCGATCTCGAGCCCGAGCGCAAGCGCCCGGCGATGCTGCTGTGCTTCGACCTCGTCAAGACCGCCGCCGGCTGGCTCGTCACCGGCACGCACACCAATTCGCCCACCGGCCTCGGCATCGCCGTGCAAAACCGGCGTTTTCTCTCCCAGGAGGCCGGGGAGATCTACCGCGCGCTGCCCGACCATCACAGCATCGTCAATTTCCCGCTCCAACTCCTGGATACGCTGAAGCAGCTCGCGCCGCGCGCCGCGATCGATCGCGCCGGCGGCCCGGCCATCGTCCTCCTCACCGCCGGACCGCATGATCCGTTTTACGCCGAGCACAGCTTTCTCGCCCGAAAGATGGGCCTGCCCCTCGTGCAGGGCGACGACCTGCTCGTGTTCGACAATCGTGTTTATTTCAAAACCATCGCCGGCCTTGAGCCGGTGGATGTGATTTACCGCCGCCTCAACGACGCTCACATCGATCCGGTCGTTTTTTCCACCGACCGCGAAACGGTGGGCGTTCCCGGCCTGCTTCAATGCATCCGCCGCGGCGGCGTGACCGTGGCCAACGCCATCGGCTCGGGCCTCGCCGAAAGCCGCGCGCTCGACGCCTACCTGCCGCGCCTCACCCGCTTCTATCTCGGGGAAAAGCCGCTCCTGCCCGGCCTGCCCACTTACACCTGCGGCGACACCGATCAGCTCGATTTCGTTCTGGAGGCAAGCGACGCTTACCGTCTCCGCGCCGTCCACGATCCGCGGCTCGGTGATCCGTCCCTCCACCAACCGGAACCCGCGCTGTTCGGTCCGCGCGGACTGGCGCGCGAGGTGCGGGAAAATCCGTTCGGCTACGTCGCGCAAAAAATCCTGTGCCCGCTTCCGCTTCAGCCCGGGGCAAAACATTCTCCGCCCTTCCGGCTCAGCGCCTATGTGCTGGTGCAGGACCAGGCCTGCCTGGTCATGCCCGGCGGGTTGGTCCGCCTCGGCCCCGACGATCCGCTGCCGGACCGTTTGGGGCTGACCGCCGACGCGCTCGTCCTGCAAAACGATCCCGCCACCGGCCGCGAAAATCAGGCCGGCGACGACCGGTCGGCGGCGCCGGGCGAGCCGGCCGCGCCGCCCACCCCGCTGGGATCGCGCACGGCCGAAAACCTGTTCTGGCTTGGCCGCTATCTCGAACGCGCGGAGACCACGGCACGCATGCTCTCCATCCTCGACGACGTCGCCCTCGAGGAAATTCCCGCACGCGACCGCCGCCGCTGGCTGCCGGTCTGGCAGGGGCTGCTCGAGGCCACCGGCCATGCCGAGACCCAGCGCATGACGCTGCGCACGCGTCCACACGAGGCCTTTTCGCCCGAGGCCGCCCGGCGCATGACGCTCGATGCGCACCACGCCAGCTCGATTTACACCTCGGTCCGCCTCGCCGCCGACAACGCCCGCCGTCTGCGCGACCATCTCAGCCCCGAGGCCTGGGTGCTGCTGCCCGGCCTGGTGGCGAGCCTCGACGCCGCCCGGCGCAAGACCCTGCACCCGCACCCGGCCGCGGTAGAAGACATCACGGCGAAAACGGTGGCCCGCGTGCTGGTCGATCTCAATGCCTTTCTCGGCACGGCCGAGCGGACGATGGTGCATGACGCCGCCTGGTACTTTCTCCGCCTTGGCGCGCATCTCGAGCGCGCGATCATGACGTGCAGCGCGCTCCGCCACGCCCTCGGCGCCGGCGCCAAACCCGTCGCCGACCGGGAGGCGCCCGAGCTTTCCGCCCTCCTTCGCCTGCTCGGCTCGCAGGACGCCTACCGCCGGCTCTACCAGGCGCACAGCCAGCCGCTGTTCATCGCCGACCTGCTCCTGCGCCAGGGCGCGGCGCCGCGCAGCCTCTTTCACAATCTGGCCAACATCCTCAACCGCCTCCGCGCCATTCGCGGCGCGCAAGGCGGTCCGACGGCCGCGGAGCTCGCCGTCGAGGAAATGCTCTCGACGTTGCGCACGCTCAATCTCGATCCGTTTTTTGCCGATCCCGCCGGGGAGCAAGCGTCCGCCGCCGCGCCGCACACGAAAACCTCGCCGCTCGGCGAATTTCTCGCCGGCCTGCTCGCGCGCCTCAACACCGTGCATCCGCTGTTGAG